>CAZIKQ010000005.1:0-64772 GCA_964540025.1 uncultured Schwartzia sp.
TTTGTGTTATCTTGTTCATAGCGAATAGGTTACGCCTGCCTTTCGGTTTGGATTTAGCAACTTTACCGTACCACAGGTTGTTCCTATTCGCTATCTTTTTCTTTATTTGTCACATATCATTGTAACACCTACAAATATTCCATTGTTTCTCTAAAAAGGTATTGCCTTAGCCCAATTTTTAGTATAGAATGAATTACGTTTGAGATCGTCAAAAAGTACACTTTTTGACGATAAAAAGAAAATCTTCTTTGCGGTATGATGTGAAGTTTCAAAAATGGCTTCTAAAAATTGATTCTCATAAAGAGTGTTCTTGCAATCATTCATGACAAATTCATAGCGAGGAAGTTCTTTTAAGCCACGCCTTGTTGCGTGGCTTGCTTTATACAAAAAAGGCGCCACCCTATCTCCAGAACGGCACCCTGCTAAATACAGAACTATAAAATTATTCGAGGCTTTTGACATGTTACCCACCATCATGCCAGAAGCCTCATTTTTTCTTATATATTAAAAACGGGACAGGTAAAAACCCATCCCGTAAACTCTAAGAAAGTAATATACAGATTATAGTGATGATAAATACTTTAGCCGCTCGGCAAGAGAATTGCGTTTTTCTTCGTTCTCAGCCAGCTTTGCCTTTTCTTTTTCAATGACTGCTGCCGGGGCTTTAGCCACAAAGCCCTCGTTGCCAAGTTTCTTTTGGGTGCGCTCGATTTCCTGATTCAAGACGGCCATTTCCTTCTGGAGACGAGCCGTCTCTTTTTCGATATCGATCATGCCTTTAAGCGGTAAATATACCTCGACACCGTTTACTACCGCGGCCATGGCATTTTCCGGTTTTTCCGCCTCAGCCGGCAGAATAGTCAGCGGTTCTGCATTGGCCAAAGCGAATAAATACCGCTGATTTTCCTCAAAAACATCCCGAAGTTTTTCATCGGTAAAGTGAAGGAGTACGGCGCTCTTTTTCGCCGGGGATACATTTACCTCCGCTCTCATATTTCGGATTGACTTGATAGTCTCCATTATTGCGGTCATTTCGCTTTCCGCCGCTTCATCTATTTTGCCTTCCTCACCAGTCGGCCACCGGGAAATCATAATGCTCTCACCGGCATGAGGCACTTTCTGCCAGATTTCTTCCGTGATGAATGGCATAAAGGGATGCAACAATCGAAGTGTATACTCAAGGATATAGGCCAAAACATATTGGACAGTCTTTCTCGCCCGCTCATTTTCTTTATTGTATAGTGTACCCTTTGAAAGCTCAATATACCAATCGCACAATTCTCCCCAAATAAACTCATAAATCATCCGGGCAGCTTCACCCAGCTCAAAATTATCCAATCCGCTGGTAACACCGGCTACAGTCCTGGCATAACGGCTGAGGATCCAACGGTCAGACAGTGAATAATCCTCTGAAGCAGGAACAAAATCTGCATCGAAAGCATCCAGATTCATAAGCATGAAACGGGAGGCATTCCAAAGCTTATTGGCAAAGTTTCGAGCTCCCTCAACGCGTTTTTCGGAAAATCTGATATCATTACCAGGAGTATTTCCGGTTACAAGGGTAAAGCGGAGAGTATCCGCACCATATCTTTCAATAACCTCCACCGGGTCAATTCCATTGCCGAGGGACTTGCTCATCTTGCGTCCCTGTTCGTCACGGACAAGGCCGTGAATAAATACATGACGGAACGGAATATCCTTCCCAAAGCGAAGTCCCATCATGACCATTCTGGCCACCCAGAAGAAAATAATATCATACCCGGTAACAAGGGTGGATGTGGGGTAGAATTTCTTCAATTCGGCAGTTTCTTCCGGCCAGCCCATCGTTTCAAAAGGCCATAGCCCAGAGCTGAACCAGGTATCGAGAACATCCGGATCCTGATTTATTTTTTCGCTTCCGCACTTGGGGCACTTGCAAAGGTCAGTACGGGAGACACTCGTTTCGCCGCATTTTTCACAATACCAGGCAGGTATCCGATGGCCCCACCACAGCTGGCGGGAAATGCACCAATCCCTGATATTTTCCAGCCATCCGATATATATTTTTGTAAACCGTTCCGGAACAAATTGGATTTTTCCGGACTGAACTGCTTCGATCGCCGGTTTAGCCAGGCTCTCCATCTTTACAAACCACTGTTTGGAAACAAGCGGTTCGACAGTAGTATGGCAACGGCTGCAATGACCGACAGCATGCTCATGATCCTCAATGGAAACGAGCGCACCGGCAGCTTCCAGATCCTTGACGATTTGACGGCGGCACTCATAACGATCCATACCGGCATATTTACCCGTATCGGCAGACATTGTACCGTCATTATTTATGACTTTTAACTGTGGGAGGTTATGACGCTCGCCCATATCAAAATCGTTTGGATCATGAGCCGGAGTTACCTTAACTGCACCGGTACCAAAAGCAGGATCAACATAGCTATCCGCAAAAAGGGGAATCTTCCTGCCAAGAAGCGGCAGGATAAGAGTCTTTCCCACTAAATCCGTATATCTCTCATCTTCCGGATGCACGGCAACGCCAGTATCGCCCAGCATGGTTTCCGGGCGGGTAGTAGCGATCTCCACAAACTCATCCGTTCCCTCTACCTGATAGCGAATATGCCAAAGATGACCTGCCTCGTTCTCATGATCTACCTCAATATCGCTGAGAGCTGTATTGCAACGGGGACACCAGTTGATAATACGAGTGCCCTGATAAATCAAACCATCCTCATAAAGGCTCACAAAGACTTCGCGAACAGCCCGGGAGCAGCCTTCGTCCATGGTAAAACGCTCCCTGTCCCAATCGCAGGAAGAACCCAGAGAGCGCAGCTGACTCATAATGCGGTTGCCAAATTTTTCCTTCCAGGCCCAGACCCGTTCAAGAAATTTTTCACGGCCCAAGTCATAACGGGAAAGTCCCTCCGCCCGTAGAGATTCCTCTACCTTTGCCTGGGTTGAAATACCGGCATGATCACAGCCCGGCACCCACAGCGTATTATCCCCCTTCATACGGTGGTAACGGATAAGTATATCCTGTAAGGTGTTATCAACCGCATGGCCAATGTGAAGCTGGCCGGTTACATTCGGCGGCGGTATTACAATACTGTATGCAGATTTATCATTTACTTCAGCGTGAAAGAGCTTGCGCTTCTCCCAATAGCTGTACCATTTTGTTTCAAAGGACTTTGGATCATATACTTTAGGAATATTATTATCCTGTAATTCTGCCATTATTACGATTCCTCCCGAAAGTTACAATTTAACTCGTTTAATGTAACACGCAAGGTAAAATGTGTCAATAACAAACTATGCTATAAAAATACCCAACCTGCAAAACACAAGTTGGGTATCATTGTCGTAATGAACTACATAACAAACGCTGCCGCTGCCCGTCCGGCAATTTGGGCCACCGGCTCCGGCCAAACGCCGAGAAGAATCGTTCCGGCCATGGCGCAAAGGGCAACCAGCTTTAATACCTTTGAATATTCAAGGGGCTGCGCAGCCTGCTGGGCTTCAAAATCTGTCAGGTCACGGTACATCGCCTTGGTGACCATCAGGTAATAATATACTGAAATCATTGACATTATGAAGCCAATAAATGCCAGCCACAAATATCCGCGATCCACTGCTGCCGAAAACAGATATATTTTACCGGCAAATCCGGCCGTTGGCGGAATACCGGCCATAGACAAAAGCGAAACCGTCATCACTGCTGCCAACAAAGGAGCAGACTGGGCCAATCCGGCCAGGTGTGAATGTGAAGTTCCCCCTCGTCTGGGTTCTACGGCAGCCAATACAGTAAAAGCGCCAATGTTGGCAATCATGTATAGCTGAACGTAGAACATAACCGCCTTCATGCCTGCTGCATCTGCCGACACAATTCCAGCCATCATGTAGCCTGCCTGAGCAATGGACGAGTACCCCAGCATTCTTTTAACGTCAGTCTGCTTAATGGCCATAATGTTGCCTGCTACCATACAAGCAGCCGAGAATACAGCCAGCATGGGCAGCCAATAGTTCTCCAGTATCGGAAAAGCTGTGTAGAGCACCCGCATGAACATAGCGATGGCCGCCGCCTTTGAACCCATTGCCAGAAGGCAGGTTACAGGCAGCGGCGCTCCCTGATAAACATCCGGCGCCCACATATGGAAGGGAACCACAGAAAGCTTAAAAAAGAATCCGATGATTACCATTGAAACACCGGCAACGCCCACACCGTAAAACATATGGACATTATTTTTTATCTCACTGAAAATTAGACTGCCCCCTGCACCATATACAAGGCTTATTCCATAAAGCATTACGGCCGTAGAAGAAGCGCCAACCAAAAGATATTTTACCGCCGCTTCCCCGGCTCGACCCTTGTCTCTTGCGAGGGCGGCCAGAACATAAAAGGATATAGTCATCAGCTCCAAGCCAATGAATGCGGTGATAAAATCATTGGCGGAGGCCATGACGCACATTCCCAGCAAAGCAGAGACGCACAGACCGATAAATTCACCGGGATCACTTATTTGCTCCATGACGTAGTCGGCTGAAAAACAAATCACCACGGCCACGGCCAGACAGAAAAGGCATTTGAAATAAACTGAAAAATTATCCAGAAGGAAAAGCCCGCCAAGGAAGCTCTGATTGCCATAAGCGTCATACATGAAAATAGTGACGATAGCGCTCGCGGAAATACCTATACCAGCCAATGAAGGCAAAGTCCCCAGCAATCTTTTATCCTTTACCACCAGGTCAAAGACAATTACAGAAAGAAGGACAGCTGTGAGAATGATCTCATTCGTGATAGCCAGACAATTCATCACAAACCACCTCCAATCCCCACATGACGAATTATTGCATCGACTATTGTCGGCGCGTCAACAATATTTTCCAGCAGTGGTGTCATCGGCGTTATACCGGAGCGAATAACTCCCATGAACAGCTCCGGAAACAGACCAAGAACAACCAGAAAGAAACCCAGAAAAACCAATGGCGCCGCCTCAAAGCCTCTGGCGTCGTGATACTGGTCAAACTTCGAGGATTTTGGTCCAAATATAGCTTTTGCCAGCATTCTCAAGATGTATAGTGCAGTAAAAACAACGCCGGAAATGGCCAAAACGGAAAGCACCGGATATACCCTGAAAGAGCCAACGAAAATCGTATATTCCGGAACAAACTCAATAAGTCCGGGCAATCCCACGGAGGCAAAACCTGCCAGCATAAAACCTAATGATACGGTTGGCATCTGATGAGCCAGCCCGCGCAATTCCGGTACGGAGCGAAGATGTGTCCTCTCATAAACATACCCAATTTGTGAAAAGAACAGCGACGCCATGATACCATGAGCCACCATATTACCCACAGCTCCAGACAGACTTACGGGATTGAGTGCCGCAAAGCCAAGCAATACATACCCCATATGAGACACAGATGAGTAACCGATTATGTACTTCAAGTCCTTCTGAACCAAGGCAATATAAGCTGCGTACAGAACATTGACCATCGCCAGCAAAGCTATAAGGGGGGCCCAGAACTTAGCCCCTAAAGGCAGGACCATCAGGCCAAGACGGATAAGGGCATATCCACCTATTTTCTTGAGCACACCGGCGTGAATCATCGATACAGCCGTTGGCGCACCGGCATAACCGTCCGGAGACCAGCTATGGAACGGGAACATGGACAAAAGCGAACCAAAGCCCAGCAGCAAAAGGAAAAAGGCAAAAATCTGGAAGTTGCTGCTGAGGTAACCCAAGCGGGAAGACAGCACCAGCTTCTCCAAATCAAAGGTTCGCAACCCCTCAGGATAGGCAGTCAGATAAATTGCTACTACGCCCACCAGCATGAAGGCTGAACCCACGAGCAGGAATATCGTTAGTTTTATACCTGCATACTCCTTTGGAACGCGTTTGGTAGAGCCCCATATAAGCACCATGATATAGATTGGAATAACGACAAGTTCGTAGCAAAGCAGAAATATGAACAGATCACAGGCGATAAATGTACCAGTAACACCAGCAATCAGAACGAGAAGCAAGACAAAGAATTCTTTTACGCGCTTCTCCTGATACCAGGAGCTGAACACTGATGTAATACCTATAATCTCCGTAAGCATCAGCATCGGCAGCGACAATCCATCAACCCCAAGTGAATAAGAAACACCAAGATCGGTCACCCATGGGATACTCTCAATGAACTGCATTCCCCCCGCATCAACATCGTATTGAAAATATACGAGAAGCGTTATGACAAAGGAATATGACATCGCCCCTATGGCAATCTGCCTGATTGAGTCCTTTTTTTCCTTTGGTGTCAAGGCAATGATCAGCGCGCCCAGAATTGGGAAAAGTAATATCTGACTTAGTGCGTGCATGTTTTCCATCAGAACGCACCCCCTGCCATTGAAAGAACCTTATAAGCATAAATCAGTGCATATCCCATTACAATAAGGACTCCTCCATAAAAGCAGACAATATATATCTGAGCGCTGCCGCAGTGTGCCTTGTTCAAAACTCCCCCCAATGCGCCGGTCAACCTTGCTAATAGATTGATGGTTCCATCTACAACATTCAAGTCGATCCAGTAGAGGATTCGGGCTACAACAAAGCATCCATAATAACGGACTAAAGTGTAGAACTCATCTACATAGTATTTATTATAGCTGAGATTGTAGATGATCCCCCACTTTGCCGCCAGGCCATGAGCAGACCAACGCTTCTCGACATATATGGCATAAGCAAGCCATATAGCCACAACCGCCAATAACACCGAAGATCCTGCCACAAAGAAGTTTATACCTTCATGAGCGGGCGCACCGAAATATACCCACTCACCAAAGCCGAAGAAATGCCCCAACACACCAGAGACAGCAGACAAACCAGCAAGGATAACAATCGGATAGCGCATGAAATCATTCGTTTCCTCAGCCGGACAATCATCCTTAAGTTCACCATAAAAGGTCACAAAAAGAAGTCTTGCTATGTAGAATGAGGTCATAAAGGCCGTTATTGAACCGAGAAGGAATAGAAAGAAATTGTGTTCAAAGGCCGCCGCCAGGATCTCATCCTTGGAGAAAAATCCGGCGAAGGGCGGAATCCCGGCAATTGCTAATACCCCAACTGTCATGGCTTTACAGGTAACAGGCATTCGTTCCTTCAAGCCACCCATTTTGAAAATGTCCGCTTCCTCGTGCATCGCCTCAATTACAGCACCGGCGCCCAGAAACAGCAATGCCTTAAAAAACGCATGGGTCATAAGGTGGAACATTGAAGCCGTCACAGAACCTACACCCAAAGCAAGCATCATGTAGCCCAGCTGACTAATTGTTGAATACGCCAGAATTCGCTTCATGGGACGTTGTGTAATGGCAATCGACGCCGCAAAGATCGCCGTAAAAGCCCCGAGCCAGGCAATGCATTCCAAAACAAACGGAATCTGATTAAACAGGAAAAACGCCCTGGCAATAAGATACACCCCGGCAACTACCATCGTGGCCGCGTGAATCAGCGCCGAAACCGGAGTGGGCCCCTCCATAGCATTTGGTAACCACACATGAAGCGGGAACTGGCCTGATTTACCGATAGGTCCAATAAACAGCAGGAAGGCAATAACAGTCAGTATGCCTGTACCAAAGACATCAATGTAATGAGGCAGTTCAATCTGCAGTTCCGTAAAATCTGTAGTACCGACATAAATCTGCAGCATGATGATGCCCAATAGCAGACCGAAGTCGCCTATGCGAGTAGTAATAAATGCTTTCTTCGCCGCTTCCCGGGCAGATACCTTGTAGTAGTAAAAGCCGATAAGCAGATAGGAACACAAACCCACAAGCTCCCAAAACACATACATTTGAAAGAAGCTTACAGCCAGCACCAGGCCCAGCATGGAGGAAACGAAAAGAGAAACATAGGCATAAAACCGACCCATCCCCTGATCATGCGCCATATAGCCTAATGAATAAATCTCTACCAATAAGGCAACAGTAGTGACAACCGTCAGCATCACTACAGTCAACGGATCGATGAGCATCCCCATCGTAAGCTCAATATTCCCGATAGTGGTCCATACCGCTTTGGCAATGAAGGGGGCTTCAATCGTAATATTATTGCTCAGTACTGCCCCTAACACGCTCCAGGCAAGCAAAAAGCTTACAAAAATTGCTGCTATTGCAATTTTTGCCGACAGCTGTTTATTTTGTCGGGTGAAAAGACCTATAACCGCAAAGGCGATAGCCGGAAGGAGCGGTATCAGCCATGCACATTCCAATGCAAAGTCAAACATCATACTCCCCCTATCCCTTTAACTCATCAAGTTCGTCAACATTTACCGTATTGCGCTCCTGATACAGCTTTACAGCCAAGGCCATTCCAATAGCTACCTCTGCCGCGGCCACGACTATGCCAAATATCGCCAAGAGCTGACCTGAATAATCCGGCATGGCCGAAAAGCGATTGAAGGCAACCAGATTGATATTTACTGCATTCAGCATCAATTCAATGCACATGAGGACAGCTATTACGCTGCGCCGGGTCAGAAGTCCAAAGAGCCCTATCGAAAACAGTGCAGCTGAAAGCAGCAGGCAATGAGAGAGCCCAATGTTTATAATCAATTCAAAGGATTTTTGTAAATCAATCATGCTTTATCGGCCCCCTTTCCCCTGGCGATAATTATCGCGCCAACCATGGCCATAAGTAAAAGGATCGCCGACACTTCAAAGGGCACTACATATTTTGTCAGCATCAGATCTGCCAATCCTGTAACGGAATCCGAAAGCTTAAATTCTGCCGGCTGACCAAAGGGAGACATAATAATTGCCGCTGCCATTGATAAAAAGAACATGGCTGATACGATCCCGGCGGAAATGTGGGCAACAATGCCCCGACCAGGATTGGAGTGAGACATATAATCCCGCCTTATCAGCATGATCCCCATAACGATAATTATTGCCACTGCCCCACCATAAACCATTATCTCTACTGCACCGAGAAAATCAGCGGACAGAAAAATATATAAACAGCCAAGCGCAACAAAGCTTCCTGTCAAACAAAGAGCACTGTGAACTATGTTCCTAAACAATATCACCCCGTATGACATCAGGAGCACAACGCCGCCTATTCCATAGAACACAGCAGCATTTATAATCTTTGGCACCTCAAATGTCTCGGCTATATCCAGGCCAGAGTTAATTATCCAGTGTATCAGTTTCGTGACTTCCTCTACAAAAGAAAATAACTCGCTCAAGTCTCATCCCCTCCTTTGTCATTTACAGCTGGCGCTGCCGGGGGAGGCGGATTAGATATGGCAGGTGCAACAGTCTCTGCCTTTTGGCTGTCTTCCTCAGGCCTTGGACCATATTCTTCTACCGCGTCATAAATCATATAATCCTTGAAGAAATAAGCCCGTTCATAATTCTTATCCCAAGACAGTGCTTTTACCGGACATCTCTCAACGCAGAGATCACACATCATACAGCGCCCAAGATTGTGAATATACTCTGCCATATGTTTCTTCTTGTTTTCATCGGTAGTCACCTTCAGAATCAGTGCTTTATTGGGGCAGGACATTGCGCAAAGCTGACAACCGATACATTTTTTTATATTTAATTTAAGATGACCGCCACGAAAACGCTCGGTCATCGGCAGCTTCTCCTCGGGATAGCAGAGAGTACGCTTTTCGCCAAAGAAATGCTTGAGGGTTACCGACATACCAGTAACAAGTCCTTTACCAAACATCTTCTGCCTCCTTTAGAATGATGCAAAAAATTCTTTAAGACTATAAACTCCGACACCTGTAAGAAGAAGATTTACAAGAGCCAGCGGCAATAACACCTTCCAGGAAAACTCCAGTAGCTGATCCACTCTGGTGCGGGGAAAAGTCCAGCGAAACCACATAAAGAGAAAAACCATAACGAAAACCTTACCCCAGAACCACACAGGAGCCGGAAGGATCGGACCTTGCCAGCCGCCAAGGAATAAGGTTGTCGCAATAATGGATACCGACAGCAGATTGGCATATTCTGCCATGAAGAATAAAGCCCAGCGCATTCCACTGTATTCTGTAAAGGGACCCGCCACAATTTCTGACTCATCCTCTACCAGGTCAAAGGGGGTTCTATTCGTCTCGGCTGTTGCGCAAATTATATAAATAACAAAGGCAATAGGCTGCAGGAAAACAAACCATGGAAGCTCTCCCTGCATCTTTACGATATCGCCAATATTCAGCGAACCGGTAATCATGACGACGCCAAGCAGGGAGAACGCCATCGGCGCCTCATAGCTTATCATCTGCGCTACGGTTCTCATGCCGCCAATCAGCGCGTATTTACTGTTTGACGCGTAACCGCCCATAAGAAAAGGCAGAACAGCCTGAGATGAAATCGCCAGCAGCAGGAAAAGTCCAATATTCACATCAGCCAGCGCCACTCCATCGTCAAAGCTGTAAAACGCGTAAATCAGAGCTGATGGAACAAATAGAAGCATCGGTGACAATGCCCACACTACCCTGTCGCAGCCAAGGGGGATAATATCCTCCTTTGTCATCAGCTTCAGGGTATCTGCCATGGACTGTAGCAAGCCATAAGGGCCAACGCGATTCGGGCCTATACGTTTCTGCATAAAGGCACAAACTTTTCGTTCCCCATAAGTAAATATCATTGCTGCCAAAGATATGATACCCAGAATGGCACCAATACCCATAAATTTGAAAATACAATCAACCACGAACTGATTGCCAAAAATGTACAGCAAAACCGACTCGATGAATTCCACCGCTATCGTTACAAGGTTCTGAGGAAAAATTTCAGGAAATATCTGCGGCATAAATCCTTTTCACCGTCCTTTTCAGCAATCTACTTCACCCATAAGCGGATCTATTGTAGAGAATGCGGCAACGGAATCACCAATATAATATCCTGCGCACATATCGTTCAGTCCCTGCATATTTACAAAAGACGGTCTACGAATATGAACGCGATAAGGCTTCGGCGTCCCATCGCTCACTATATAGAAGCCAAGTTCTCCACGAGTACCTTCTGTTCGACTGTATATCTCGCCCTTTGGCGGCTTAAAAACAGCCGGAATCTTTGCCATAACAGGCCCCTCCGGGAGCCCATCAATGCACTGACGAACAATTTTGGCACTTTCCAGAATCTCCTCAAATCTTACCCGATACCGATCCCAATTGTCGCCTTCCCGACCAGTTATCACCTTAAATTCCAATTCAGGGTAAATACTATAGCCGTCTACCCGGCGAATATCGAAGGGAACTCCCGAGGCACGAACATTTGGTCCAGTCATATTATGACTCAGCACCATTTCCTTCGTTAATACAGACCGTCCCTTCAGGCGACGGACAAATATTTCATTGCCAGATAAGAGGTCATCATATTCTGCCATCCGCTCCGGTAACTTATCAATAAAAGCTCTGGCTTTTTCAATAAAACCCACTGGCAAATCACGAACGACACCACCGATGCGAATATAATGGAAGGTCATTCTGGCTCCGCAGACCAAATCGAACAAATCAAGAACATCCTCCCGGTCACGGAAAGCATACAAATGACCTGTGCTGGCGCCTAAATCAATGGCCAGCGTTCCTATAAACACGAGATGGCTGGCAATCCTGTTCAATTCGGCCATCATGACCCGGATATACTCGGCTCTTCTTGGAACCTCAATCTGAGCAAGCTCTTCCACAGCATGGCAGAATCCAAAGTTATTATTCATGGAAGAAACATAGTCCAGTCTGTCAGTATAAGGAACGCACTGGATATATGTGCGTGATTCCAGCAGCTTTTCAATGCCTCTATGAAGATAGCCGATTATCGGCTTCACCTTTATAATGCTCTCGCCATCAAGTTCCAGCTCTACACGCAAGACGCCATGCGTGCTGGGATGCTGCGGCCCCATGTTGAGAGTATATGTTTCTGTCTTCAGCATATTACTCCCCCTTTACTAAATGACGAACTCTTGGCGGCATTATCTGCTGATAATCCTTGCGAAGCGGGTGCCCCTCAAAATCATCCGGAAGCAGTATCCTGCGCAGGTCAGGGTGATTCTTAAAATCTATTCCCATTAAATCAAATACTTCCCGCTCCTCAAACTCAACCCCTGGGAACACCGATGTCACAGAGCTGACAACAGGCTTTTCATGATCCAGCTTAACCTTTACGGTAATATCCTCATAGTTCTCCCAGGAAAAAAGGTTATATACCATTACAAAGCATGTCTTCCAATCGACGGAAGTAACATTCTCAAGACGGCTGTACATCATTCTGTCGTCATCCCGGAGAAACTTCAGTAAATCAAGCAAATCATCAGCAGAAACAAACAAGGCCGGTTGGCGTTCCGCTTCATCAAAGGTAACAGCGGGAAATATTTCCTTTATGATTGCAAGCTTTTCAGGAGGTGCATAATGTTTCAATTTGCGGCCCCTCCCATCTGCTTAATTCTATCCATTTTAGCAAGTTTCTTCTGTAAAAGCTCTTCTCTTGCCTTATCTACATGACCTGGATGCATAATCTTTTCTTTTAGCTTGAGCATACCATTGATAAGGGCCTCAGGTCTGGGCGGGCAGCCTGGAATAAAAACATCTACGGGCAATATTTCATCAATGCCCGGAACAACCGAATATGAATCGGCAAAAGGGCCGCCAGCAATCGTGCAGTTTCCCATAGCAATGACATATTTTGGCTCGGCCATCTCTTCATAGAGACGAATAAGCGGCGGTGTCATCTTCCACGTGAGGGTTCCGGCAACAATGAGAAGATCCGCCTGCCTCGGACAGGGACGAAAAACCTCATATCCAAACCTGGCAATATCAAAACGCCCGCCTGCTGCGCTCATCATCTCGATAGCGCAGCAAGCCAACCCTGACGACAAGGGCCAAATTGAATTACCATGAGCCCACTTAAAAAGAGCATCCACTGTGGTAACAACCACATTATTTTTCAGCATAGGAGGGACAATATCTACTATTTCCACGCCAACGCTCCTTTCTTCCATGCATATCCCAGTCCAATGGCCAGAATACCAACAAAAATGAACATCTCAACGAGGGCAAAGAGACCTAATTGACCGAATCTCACTGCCCAGGGATAGAGAAATACCGTTTCAATATCAAAAACCAGGAAGATTAAAGCGTAGAGAAAATAACCTGCCCGATACCTGACATAAGTCTTTCCTTTTGTATCAACACCGCACTCATAAGGTATTCTTTTCTCTTTCGTCGGCTGTCTCGGCTGAAGAATAAAAGCCGGAATTAACGCCAATACGGGAAACACTAATGTTACAAGAAAAAATATCCCAAGTGCACCATATTCGCCCATGAATAAACTCCCTCCGCAGACAGAAATCAGAAAAAGGCGCAAGCACGCTCGCGTTTCCTAGTTTAGTTTACAAACTAATCATTGTCAATGACTACAGACTATATATCATTCATAAATAAAGATGAATTATGTATATTTGTATACTTCTATTCTATTTGTTTTCATTGAAACTCAACTCTTGAATAAGCTGACTGATAAGAGTATAATCTGCCGTAAATGTTATTGAAAAGGAATGAGAAACATGGAACTGGTAAAAGATGTCCCTTCTTATATACTGAAGATGTATGAGGGAAATTACTTCATGAACAACTTTGGCATCAACATTGAGGAAATCCACTGTGGAAGTGCAGTGGTCAGTCTTGATATAGTAAAAGAAAAACATTTTAATCATCGCGGCGTTTGCCACGGAGGTGTTCTTACTGCTCTGGCTGATGCTGTTCTTGGAGTCACTGGCGCCAGCGTAGGTGAAATGGTTGCCACCATGTGCGAGAGCATGAACTTCATCCGGCCTGTATCCGAAGAAGGACGCTATTATGTAAAGAGTCACATCACCCACCACGGTAAGACTACTATGGTAATTGCTTCCAGAATGTACGATGAAGAGGGAAGGACTATCTGTACGGTTTCAGACACAATGTACATCATAAAGAGTTTTGAGGAAATTCCCCGCCAGTGGTGAGTATGTCTTCTCACATCAATATTACGAGCTGAAAGTAATAAACCTCAGCCTTGCGGCATCTGCCGCTTGGCTGAGGCTTGTTTTTTTGTTATTCAATTTCCGCATGGAACTGTTGAAGCGACTTAATGGTAGACACCCCTGCCCGTATAGCCTTGATGCCTTCCACAGAAGCCTTGGCGGCGGCAATAGTAGTGATGTAATTTACGCCAGCCTTAATAGCCGTCTTTCTTATGGCCGCCCCATCACTGCTGCCATTCTTGTCACTGGGGGTATTAAGAACGATGTCAACCTCATGATTCATGATAATATCAACGCAGTTTGGCCGTCCTTCTTTCAGCTTATACACCTTCTTCGCCGGTATCCCTGCATCATTTAAGAATTTGCAGGTATTTGCTGTTGCCACAATATCAAACCCACAGTCGATAAAGTCCCGAGCTACCTCCGGCAACTCCTTTTTATCTCTGTCATTAACGGAAATCAGGACTGTCCCAGAAACAGGCAGCTTCGTTTTGGTTGCCTCCTGGGCCTTGTAGAAGGCCTCGCCAAAGCTGGACGCCATGCCGAGCACTTCTCCGGTAGAACGCATTTCCGGCCCAAGGACGGGGTCTACTTCCTGAAACATATTGAATGGGAATACAGCCTCCTTAACACCACAGTGCTTGAATTTTCTGTCCTTCAATCCGGGAACCGGAGACTTTTTGCCAGTGATAGCTCCAGTCATGATTTCCGTGGCTATTGGTACCATGCCAATACCGCAAACCTTGGAAACAAGAGGTACGGTACGGCTGGCACGAGGATTTGCCTCAAGGACATAGAGCACGTCATTTTCAATCGCATACTGCATATTCATGAGGCCGATGACATTCATTTCTTTTGCTATACGCTTTGTATAGTCCTTGATTAGTTCGACGTTCTTTTCCGAAATATTTTTGGAAGGCAGGACACAGGCCGAATCGCCACTATGAATACCGGCAAGTTCGATATGCTCCATAACCGCTGGAACAAAAACATTCTCACCATCAGAAATGGCGTCTGCTTCGCACTCAAGCGCATTCATCAGGAAGCGGTCAATTAGAATCGGACGATCCGGGGTTACACCGACTGCGGCAGCCATATAAACCCGCATCTGTTCATCATCATGAACCACCTCCATTCCTCGTCCGCCAAGGACATAGGAAGGACGAACCATGACCGGATAGCCGATCCTGTTGGCAATCTCTATAGCTTCAGCTACGGTAACTGCCATTCCTGACTCAGGCATCGGTATTCCCAGCTTATCCATCATTGCCCGGAACAAATCGCGATCCTCTGCCATATCAATAGTTTCCGGCGAGGTGCCGAGAATATTTACCCCATTTGCCTTGAGGGATGCTGCCAAATTCAGCGGCGTCTGACCTCCGAACTGGGCTATAACACCAACAGGCTTTTCCTTGTCGTGGATGGACAGGACATCCTCCAGGGTAAGCGGCTCAAAATACAGTTTATCGGATGTATCATAGTCCGTGGATACAGTCTCCGGATTGCAGTTTATAATAATGGTCTCAAACCCAAGTTTCTTCAGGGCCATTGCCGCATGAACACAGCAATAATCAAACTCAATTCCCTGACCTATACGATTGGGGCCACCCCCAAGGATCATTATCTTCTTAAGATTGTTGCTTGCTTTGGTATCATTTTCCCTTGGAATATTATAAGAGGAGTAATAGTAAGCGCTATCCTTTGTCCCGCTTACATGAACACCTTCCCAACATTCAACAATACCAGCCGCCAGACGGGCCTTACGAACATCTTCTTCTGTCACCTTCAACAGACCGGCAAGGTATCTGTCTGAGAAGCCATCCTGTTTCGCCTTACGCAGAATATCAACGGAAGGAACTGAGCCCGAATACTTTTTCAGGGCCTCTTCCTCTTCGACAAGTTCCTTCATCTGCTGAATAAAATAGGGCTTAATAAAAGTAAGATTTTGGATTTCTTCAATGGTTGCACCCTTACGGAGAGCTTCATACATGATAAACTGACGCTCAGAGGTAGGCGTCACAAGCTTTGCCAGCAGCTCATCCTTGGAGAGTTCTCCAAAATTTTTAGCTCCACCGAGACCATAACGACCGATTTCCAGCGAACGAATAGCCTTCTGGAATGCCTCCTTATATGTTTTTCCAATGCTCATTACCTCACCTACCGCCCGCATCTGGGTACCGAGTTTATCCTGGGCATTCTTGAACTTCTCAAAGGCCCAACGGGCAAACTTGATAACTACATATTCCCCGGACGGAACATATTTATCAAGTGTTCCATATTTACCGCATTCGATATCCTCAAGATCAAGGCCGGCAGCCAACATTGCAGAAACAAGGGCAATCGGGAATCCGGTTGCTTTAGATGCCAACGCTGAGGAACGGGAGGTACGGGGATTTATCTCTATAACGAGAATACGTCCGGTTTCCGTGTTGCGGGCAAACTGGACATTTGTACCACCAATAACCTGAATAGCATCGACGATTTTATAGGCCTGACGCTGCAATTCCTGCTGAACATCCTCAGGAATAGTCAGCATTGGTGCGGAGCAGAAGGAATCACCAGTATGAACGCCCAGCGGATCAATGTTCTCGATAAAACATACCGTAATCATCTTGCCCTTTGAATCGCGGACAACCTCTAATTCAAGCTCTTCCCAACCAAGAATTGATTCCTCTACAAGTACCTGACCAACAAGAGAAGCCTGAAGACCGCGTTCACAGACTACCTTCAGCTCCTCCACATTGTAAACGAGGCCGCCACCAGCACCACCCATTGTGTAAGCCGGGCGGAGAACGACAGGATAGCCAAGCTTATCAGCAATCTTTAGGGCCTCCTCTACCGAGTACGCAACTTCAGAGCGGGCCATTTCGATTCCCAGGGAATCCATGGTTTTTTTGAATTCAATACGATCCTCACCATGTTCAATCGCATCAATCTGGACACCTATGACCTTCACCCCGTACTTCTCAAGGATTCCGGCCTTGGAAAGCTCTGAGGCAAGATTAAGACCTGTCTGACCGCCAAGATTTGGAAGCAATCCATCCGGACGCTCTTTGGCGATTATCATTTCCAGACGCTCCAAGGTAAGAGGCTCAATATATGTAACATCTGCCATGCCCGGGTCTGTCATAATAGTTGCAGGATTAGAGTTAACAAGAACAATCTCGTAACCAAGCTTTCGAAGAGCCTTACAAGCCTGAGTTCCTGAATAGTCAAACTCACAAGCCTGCCCGATGATAATAGGGCCGGAGCCAATAATAAGAATTTTGTGAACGTCATCACGCTTTTTCATAATTCAAAACGCCTCTTTCTCTTCCCTGCAGATTTATTAAATATTCAACATTTATACACTCTTGAAAATTCTCCGTATCATTATATCAAAGCAGGCGTAAAAAACATAGATTTTTTTATAGTTATGCAAAAGAAAAGACCCGTCGAGCGGGCCATTATTTTTGTTGAATATGGCGGAGAGGGAGGGATTCGAACCCTCGGTACATTTCTGCACACTTGATTTCGAGTCAAGCACCTTCGACCACTCGGACACCTCTCCAATGCGTTGGAAATTATATCACAACCCATGTTAGCTGTAAATAGTCATTATCCCTTTTGGTCTTCAGCAATCAACTGTTCCAGCAGCTTTACAGATACATCTCTTTCAGAGTACAGTTTAATGCCGTTCTGCTTCAGCAGTTGGGCAAAAACCCCACAGCCGGGTATCTTTGTCCGGCTGAATGTACCATCATTAACTTCCCTGACACCACAGGTTGGGCTTCCGTCCTTCAGAAAGGCATATTTGACGCCATAGCCTTTAACAACATCAAGCAAAGTTTTACAACCGGATATTACATTTTTTGTAACGTCCTGCCCTTCAACGTTCACAATGCTTGCCTTCCCCTGCAATACATCCTCAGACGTACCGCCCTGAATTTCCATTCTCGGTCTTGGGATAGGCAGCTTCCCGGAACATTCCGGGCAGCCGGAAAGGAAACATCCATAAAAATTATAATCCATCAGAAGGTCATTCGCATTGGAGCTTCCGTTATATTTTGTTTTGTCTCCCAAAAGACATGAACATACGAATATCATACATTTCACCAACTTAATCCACAAAGTAACCAGATAATCTGATTATCGTTTATCAGCCTTGCAGATTTTCCTTTTTCTCATTACTGTTTTTCGCCAGTCTTTCTGCCCTTCGTTTAAGCCACGCTTCCTTTTTTCTTGCTTCCCTTACTTCTTTAGGCTCCTTTGGTTCTGGCGGAAAGCTTCTGATTGTTACTCCCAGCTTATCGGCCATAACATTAAAAGAAGTATAACCAGTTGCTCTTCCTGCTGCCACTGGAATTGCGGCACAGGCAACGGAATCCTCCAAGGCGTGATGATGATTAAACTTAACGTTAAGGAACTCTCCCATGGCGTCAAGCTTGTGACTCGAAAGCTGCGGCCAGGCCATGCGGGACAATTTCACGGTACAGGCGTAGCAAAAATCAGGAACAGGGATATCATAATACCTCATCATTGCCTCCAATACCCGCATATCAAAGGCCGCATTATGCGCCACTACAAGCCTTCCCACCAGAAGATGGGCAAGCTGTTCCCAAACCGCTGGAAAATCCGGCGCGGTTTCGGTCATTTCCTTCGTTATTCCGTTTACCTTTGTACAAAAATTTAAGAACTGAGTCTCCGGAGGAGGTTTTATAAGAGTATAAAACTTCTCCACAACAACGTCATCCTGTACTACTACAGCAGCAATACTACAAGCCGAAGTTGGTTCGCTGGAGGCAGTTTCAAAATCAATAGCCGTGTAATCCATAATAAGTTATTATAGCATTATATCCATTGTTCAATCAACACCGAACAAAAGTTTATAACAAACTTAAGAGGTGGCTGGCGACCCATTGGTTAAACCGCTGGAGCTGATATCTCCATCGCCCTTCCAGGCAAAGATGAAGGAATATGCTTGTGCCCTTTTCGTAAGCAGTATTATTGCAGCGGTCTTTAACCGTTGAATACTACTATAAAAAATCTTCTTCGTTATCCGTTGGCATATCATTATCGTCAGGAAATGGCTCGTCTACCGGCGGTAAATCAGGAACCACCTCTACCGTGCTGCCTGTACCAAATATCTTCATGGCATCACGCATGGCCGGAATAGACTCAGTAATACTGACTCGATTATCCGCTTTTTCCTTTTTCTTTTTCCCCTGAGCGCCTTTGTCCCCGACAGTCACCGCCACATAGGTAATTGGTTTACCCGTAATTTCTCTAAGTATATCCTCTATCTTCCGTCGAAAATCAGCCTTTTCAGTTCTTCCTTTAACAAAACTACTGGCAAATCTCACTCTAATAAAGGAATCTGTCATCCCTTCAGGTTCTCCCTGTCCCAGGCAGCTTACCAGTGAACTGTTTCCTGCATCCCTTACCGAGGCTATAAGTCTCTCCCATAATTGTCTTGCTTCCCGGGAATTAGACAGAGTGATCATCGTAGCCTTTTCCCCATCATTTGTATCCGGTAAAGCCTCCCTTTTCGGTCCCTTATCAGCTTTTTTAGCTGGCGGCTTTACCGGGTTTTCAGTGGCTTTTACTTTTGCTGTCACGACTGTCATTGCAGACTGTTCCAAAGTTTTTTCTTCCAGCTCTGAAACCGCTCTCATGGTTTCATTACCTTCAATGGAAGAAGGTATCACCGTTTCTGCCTGCTTCATCCTATCGGACGGGGATGCCATTTCACTGCGAACAGCTACGCCGTCAAACGGAGCGGACAGGCAGGATGATATATCGGAAGCTACAGTCGAAACCGGCTGAAAAACGACTTTGGTACCTGGCTGGACGGGGATACTTGAGGATAATGTAAGCAAGGCAGACTCCACCGCCAGCCTCGGTTCCTCCGTCCATCTCAATTCACCAAGCGTATCATGAAGTTTTTCAATCAAGGGGATAAACTCGTCCGGACTGAACAGCTTTGCCAAACGTTCAAGTCCGGCGAGTTCTTCTTCACTGATATCCGAAAAACCATTTTCCCCGACGGCCTGATATACCATCGTCTGCCTTAATGCTGTCTGAAGCATGATTATCAGCTGCTTCAAATCTTTTCCTTCATTCAGCAATTTTCCGACAGCATCAATAACGACTACAGGATTCTTTTTCCCTATGGCTGTGAGAATACCTTCTATTGCTTCACGGCTGACAATACCAAGAGAATTGTTTACCAATTCAGCCGTTACAGTAGTGCCGGAGCATAGAGTAACACACTGATCCATGAGGGAGAGTGCATCACGCATTCCGCCGTCAGCTTCCCGGGCAATTATTGACAAGGCTTCTCTGGTAATGGATATTTCGGAACGCTCTGCTACATCCTGAAGCCTTGCCTCAATTACAGCCGCCGGGATCCGTTTGAAGTCGTATCTTTGACAACGGGATTTTATCGTGGTAGGAACTTTATGGGGTTCCGTTGTGGCGAGGATAAAAACCACCCTTTCCGGAGGTTCCTCCAATGTTTTCAACAGAGCATTAAAGGCCTCTGTAGTCAGCATGTGAACCTCATCCACAATGTAAACCTTGTAAAGTCCACCAGTTGCCGCAAACTTAACTGTATCTCTAAGCTCTCTTATTTCATCTATGCCACGGTTTGACGCCGCATCTATCTCATACACATCCATTGATGTTCCATCGGCAATTTGACGGCAGTTTTCACACTTACCACAGGGCTCTCCATTTACCGGCTGCTCACAATTCAAAAGCCTCGCCATAATTTTAGCGGTACTTGTCTTGCCCGTACCTCGGGGACCGGCAAAAAGGTAAGCATGGGCCACCCTGCCATCAACTATAGCCTGCTCCAAAGTCCGCCTTACTGCTTCCTGCCCCACCAGCTCAGAAAATCCCTGGGGACGAAAGCGTCTGTAAAGAGCTACATAAGACATGATTTATCCTCTTACTGATGATTTTCCTTATTTACTGAAAGAATACGACGAAGGATGGTGTAGTCAGGCACACATCTCGGAAGTCTCATCTTTACCTTCTGCCTGGCGTGAGGGGCAACCTGAATATCATTATCGTCCTCATCGGTCATCCTTTCCGAAACAAAGGCAACCAGCTCTCCATCAGGCAAAAAAAGCTCAATGTTCTCTCCCGCCTTAAAGTTGTTCCGCTGTTCAATAAGGGCATTGCCCTGCTCATCACACTCCAGTACGACACCAATGAACTCGGCGCTCTGCTCGTAAACAGAAGTATCGTATACCTGGCCATCTATATCAGGCCGCCCTTCCAAAAAACCAACAGAGTACTTGCGGTGTGAAATCTTCTCCAATTCTTCATACAGCGAGCTTGCCGGTTTCCATTCATCGGGATTTGTTACTCTGTCTCCCTCCAGTCCGCCAACTTCACTGCGCCAGGCAAAGTAATCATCAACCGCCCGCCGGTATGTATTGGTAGTAGTTGCTGCATAGTGCAGGCTTTTCATACGACCCTCAATTTTCAGGCTGTCTATCCCCATTTCCGACAGCTTTCCAACATAAGACAGCAATGCCATGTCCCGGGAATTAAATATATATGTGCCTCTTTCATCCTCTTCAATGGGGAAATACTGACCTGGACGCTTCTCCTCCATCAGAACGTATTTCCAACGGCAGGGCTGAGTACAGCTTCCCCGGTTTGCATCACGTCCGGTCAGAAAGTTAGAAAGCAGGCATCGACCGGAGTATGACACGCACATTGCCCCATGGACGAACATCTCCAACTCAATATTAGTTGCCGCTCTGATTTTCTTTAATTCCTCAAGGCTTATCTCACGACCCAGAACAACTCTTTCTGCCCCCATTGACGCCCAGGCATTCACCGTCGCGCTGTTCAAAGTATTTGCCTGAGTGCTCACATGGAGAGGCAGTCCCGGCGCCACCTGCCTGGCCAACGAAAACACCCCGAGATCAGAAACCAGAGCCGCGTCTGCTCCCACGGTCTCAAGAAATCTCAGATAATCTCCAAGATCAGCTAAATCCCCCTCATGAGGATATATATTAACCGTCACATATATCTTTTTACCACAACCATGAACATAACGAACTGCTTCTGTCAATTTCTCCGGGCAAAAATTTTTCCCCTGAGCTCTCAAACTAAAATTTGAATCACCAAGATATACAGCATCAGCGCCAAAGCGCAGAGCAAATTTCAATTTCTCCATTGAACCTGCCGGAGCAAGTATTTCAGGTTTTTTCATTGAATTATTCCTTAAAGTTTTCTGCTTATCGCCAACCCATCACCTTCCCGAAGAATCTCTGTTTCGTAGAAGGGATCAGTCGTTATCATCTGAATGTACTCCCTTAATCTTTTGGCTATTGTCCTTTGCCTTCGGGGAACATGATCCTTATAAGGTCCATCTACATAGCCATGATATAGAACGTCGTCAGCCAGAACCACCGCCCCATCAGACAGCAACGGCTGCAGCTTTCGCCAATAATCCGGATACTGCCCCTTTGCCGCATCTAAAAAGGCAACATCTATCTTTTTTACCTGACTCCAGCAGGCTAAAAATTCCCCGGCATCACCCTCCAAAAGGTGAATTCTGTCCCTTGTTTCAGGATCCGCCATGGCAAAGTACTCTTTCGCTTTTTCCGCCATATTCCGGCTTAATTCAACCGTGTATATTTCTGCCTCAGGAGCTGCTGACGCGATAAACAAAGCCGAATAGCCAATTGCCGTCCCCAGTTCAAGAACAACCTTTGGATTTCTCTCATGAATGATACGAGAAAAAGCGGCTGCTTCCCGGGCTCGAATAATCGGCACGTCCGCAGCCGCAGCATAGGCAATTTGCAGCTCTAAAATCCTGTTTACTTCCATCACCTGTATTTTTCCACCTTTTCCATATGTTCGTCAAAGGTTTCCGAATAATAGGTCTTTCCCTGTCTGTCAGCCACAAAGTACAGATAACTGGTGTCACTTGGATGGGCAGTAGCCTCAAGCGCTTTTCTGCCGGGACTGGCAATCGGCCCTGGCGGCAAACCTGGATACTCGTATGTGTTGTAAGGAGATTCGATCTTCAAATCATCAAAGGTAAGATCCTCTTTAGGTTCCTTCAACAGATACTGAATCGTTGCACAGGACTGAACTGGCATATCCATTTCCAGTCTCTTCAAAAATACCTGCGCTACCTTCGGCCGATCCTCATCATCCATTACTTCCTTCTCCACAAGGGAAGCAAGCGTAACGAACTCATGAATGGATAAACCATACCTCCTTGCGGCCACCCGCATATCATCCGTAAGACGGTCATCAAAGGTTTCAGCCATCAATTTGACGATATCCTCAGCGCGTGCATTGGGCTGTACCTCGTACGTGTCAGGGAAAAGGTACCCCTCCATCGGATTCTCTATATCTGAGGACTTTCCCACATACTCAAGCCCCTTATAACTCTTTGCCGCTTTCAGGAAATCATTACTCTTGCAAATCCCCTGTTTTTCAAGGCTTTTTGCCATCTCATGCAGATTGTACCCTTCCGGTATGGTAAACCTGATAGCAGCCACTCTGCCATTGACCAGAAGCTCGATTACCTCGTCGCTTTTCATCCCTTTATGTACCTTATATGTACCGCTTTGGATATCTCCGTCCCTGCCGCTCTGACGAAGCCTCTTCAAAAAAAATTTTTGACTGGATATTACCTGTTTTTCTTCCAGATATTCGCCAATACTTGCCGCTCCCATTCCTGATGAAATACGAATGTACATAGGGGTTTCATCTACGATTTTTGGTTCAGGCTCATCCTCACCCAGAAAGGAACAAGCGGTGACAACCGATATGCAGACGACCGCAGTCGCCGTAATAAGCTTTTTTTTCATTGGATTTTCCAGCTTATCAAACCCAAAATTCAAACCGGCAAACTTTTTATTACGGGCGGCATATTTTGGTTTTCTGCCGGAGCCTGCTTTACAATCGGCGTATCCGTTCCTGGCTCAGGCTTAATGACCGTCGTCGACTGAGATTTCTTTCTTTCACAACGAGAACCAGACCTTCCGAGAGGAAAGCCATTTTGTCCAAGCTCATTTTTATGAAGCGGCGGAACTGCATCGTCCTTTTCACTTGTGTATTTATCCTTTTCGGGAGGTCTTGACAATGATTCATCCCTACTGTCTTCCCTTGATTTCTTTAACTCCTTAGGGAAATCTACAACTTCACTCAATGCTCTGCGGAAAAAAGAAACTACTCCTTTCTTCTTTCCTTCCGAAGGTTTATCATCTATAGCCAATTCCTCACCTCCACCCTTAAAATTTATAGTAGACATTATATAAAAAAACAAGAATTCCTGCAACCTTAGACCACAACATATTGTGATTCCTTCCTTTTTTTACGCAAAAATACACAAATTATGGTAGTTTCCACTTTTTATCCAACCATTCTTTGTTATACGCTCAGAAAATAAAACACAAATCACTTATACCTTTATTGCAATTTACATTTACAGGGAATCAACTGTAACGACTAATAGAATCCGTTACTCCAGGGTTATAAGTGACGGATTCCGCTGCTAACACGGTAGAGGCGGAATCTCCTTCGTCACCCTATGTCAATAGGGTGGAATTGCCTTGCAATTTCCTGAAAGATTGCATTATAATGAAAAAGTAAATACAGACTAAATTCTGGAGGCTTAAATATGCAGGAACTCTTCTACTACGATGGTGAATTTTACGAAAATGGCGATAGTCTCGTTCACCTTGAAGACCGGGCTTTTCAAATGGGCGATGGTATATTCGAGGTATTGCCTGTATATGACGGCAAAGTTTTCGCTATGCCGCAGCATGTAGCCAGATACACCAAATCCATGCGCGACCTGGTAATTCCCATCGTTGACCCTGACGAGGATATGATCAATGTCTGTCAGGAGCTTATCAATCGCTCCGGCATTGAATTCGGTCAGATTTATATTCAAATTTCCCGGGGACATTGGCCGCGGCAGCTGAATTATCCCTTGCAGTGCTTTCCTCACATTGCCATGACGATTCGCGAGAATCTTATTGATATAGACGCTCAGGAGCATGGTATCGCCTGCAGTTTGGAGGAGGATATTCGCGGACTTCGCTGTGATTTGCCTACCCTGAACAGGATGGGGAATGCGATCGCTATGGAATCCGCTCGCAACAAGCGCTGTCAGAATGCTGTTCTCTACCGCAAGGATACAAATCAAATTACTGAGGCAGCCAATGCAAACTTCTTTATCTATCGTGAGGGGATCCTCTGGACGCACCCCGCCAACAATCTCATTCTTCCGGGAATTACAAGAGAAATAATCCTCAAAGAATTACTGCAAAAGCTTGGCATTACAGCCGTGGAAAAGGCAGTTACGCCTGAGTTTGCCTATGGCGCTGAGGAAGCGTTTATCACTGCTACCGATATGGAAATCCAACCGGTTATCCGTCTAAACAATCACAAAATTGGCGAAGGAACTCCCGGCCCTGTTACGAAAAAAATCCTGGCCGCTTTTCAGGATTATGTTGATGCAGAATTGTCAAAGCTCCATTTTGGCCCAAAAGAAACCGAAATTTCTGAAGCGGTCCTGGCCAACACCAGCTTCAAAAATTGATACTAAAGGAAGACCTCCGATGAAACCATCCGCCAACGCAGCTCAGCCAAATAAAAAGACTGTCCGCTTTTCAACTGCCATAGGAAAGAATAAACCGGAAACTCTTGTCACCGGTCGCAGTGAATGTCCCTTTTGCCATCCCGAATTACTGGAAAATATCGTGGATACAGACGGTGACATCATATTCTTAAAAAACAAATACAACGTGCTTGTTGATGCCGAACAATTCGTTTTAGTCGAAAGCAGCCGCTGTGATGATGGAATTGAACAGTATGACCCGGAAAAGCTTCACCGCCTGTTCCGTCTGGCTCTTAAACATTATAATATCATGCTGAATAATCCGGACTACAAGTCTGTCGTCTTCTTCAAAAACCACGGTCCTCTTTCTGGCGGGACGATCAAGCATCCCCATATGCAGCTTGTTGGCTTGTACGATATCGAGCCGGAAGCCCTCTATGAGCCGGAAAATTTTATCCCTGCCAAGGAGCCCATTATCCAGCGTGATGGTCTTGTGCTCTCTGCTTCAGCCTTTCCCCGCTTAGGCTTCAGTGAGTTTACCATTATGTCATCCACCTATCCATTGGATGGTAAAACTACCGATGCTCTTTCAGACATCATTCAGTCTGTTGTCCGTTTCTTATTGGAAATTGATTGGAGAGAGAGGCCGAGTTACAACCTTTTTTTCTATTACCTTAATAAACAAAACAAGCTGGCAGTCAGGCTTTTGCCCAGATACCCCACCAGTCCGCTTTTTGTGGGCTACGACCTGAGAATAGTCCCAGATAATATTCCTGCCCTTAGTGAAAAACTGAAAAATTTTATTCTGGAAAAAGGATAAGCTGTATAAAAACAGGGCGGCGACAAATGAGAAATCATTTGTCGCCGCCCTGTTTTTATAACGACCATTCGCTGAATGTCACAAGATAGAAATTGTCATACAATTTCTTAAACTGCCGCATTATAATCCAACGAACCTTGTCTCGCTGGTACCATCGCCCCTCTGAATTACATCGAGCCGAACATCGACCCGCTCTACCAGTTCCTGAACATGGGAAATCAATCCCACCAGGCGGTGTCCATCATAGCTCAACCGGCTCAAGACCTCCATTACCTTATCCAGCATTTCCGGATCAAGGGTGCCAAAGCCTTCGTCAATGAATACTGTCTCCAGCTTGATTCCGCCACTGTATTCCATGACAATATCGGCTGTTCCCAGGGCTATTGCCAAGGCGGTGATGAAGCTTTCTCCGCCTGACAGGGTGGACACCGGCCGCTCATCTCCGCTCCAGCTGTCATATATTACGAAGTCAAGGCCAAGACTCTTTTTTCCACCGGTCCTTTTTTGATTTTTTCCGGTTCTTTGCAGCTCGTAACGATTCCTGCTCATTTGCCGGAGCCTCTGGTTGGCTCTGTCGGCTATGTCCTCAAGACAGCTTCTGAGTACGAAATTTTCAAAGTTAAGGTTTTTTTCGTTTATACCGTCAGCTACCTCAGCCAGTCTTGCCACCGGAGCAAATTGTTTTTCCAGTTTTTCTATATCACCGTTGATTCTGGATATTTCCCGAGCCTTTTGTTTTTTCATCTCCAGTTCCCTGGTCATGCCGCCAACCTTCTGACCCAATTCAGCTGATTCTTTTTCTCTTTCATTCACAGCTTCAGCCAGAACCTGTACATCAGGTTGATCTTTGTCCTGCACGGCCCTTTCCGCCATCCTTATTTTTTCCTGAAGGCTGTACAACTCCTTTTCGTAATTCTGAATATATTTCTGCCATTTTTCCAGCTGTGGCAACAGCCGGATAGCCTCTTCAAAGGTTTCCCGGCTATCAAATCCCTTCCCCGTCATTCCCCGGATAAATTCCTGCTCGGCCTCGTTTCTTTCCGCTTCACACTCCTCCGTATTTTCAATGGCTTTTTCCAGTAGTGCCCTGACCGCAGCCGTTTCCTGCTCCAATTGCTTTACAGCTGTAGCCGCAACATTGTAGTCTTGTTCCAGTTTGTTTCTGATAAGGGATATCCTTTGGTACTTTTTCTGCCAGGCATCAATGCTGCGGCAGTCATCGGCCAAGTCCCTTTCATACAGCTCTATCGATGCCTTATCCCTATTTACCTTGTTCTCTGTTTTCTCCAGTTCTTTCGCCTTTTCTTCTAAAACTGATAATAAAGATTTTCTCCGCTTTTCCAAAATTTCCAAGGCAGGAAGGATCTCCTTTGTCAACCGCTCCGCTGCCTTCCTGGCCTCCTCAAGTTCTTTAACCGCCGACTCAAATTCCATTTTAACCGAATCTCTATCACCGCCGTCTCCCAAAGACGCCAGCGCGCTCAACTTCGCTTCTGCAGCTGCTAATTGCTGCTGCGCCGCACGCATCAGGGATCCTGCTTTTTCAGATTTATTATTAGCTTCTCCCCAATTAAATTCAGCCTCTTTAAGATCTGCCTCGGCCGGGTGATCATCCAACGAGACTGCCGGATTTGGGTGGTAACGCGAACCACAAACCGGACAAGGGACATCCTCGCCAAGTTCTGCCGCCAATATTGCTGCCTGACAGCTGAACCATTTTCCCTGAAGCTGTTTATATACCAGCTCTGTCCTCTTCTCCTCCTTTTCCGCCATATTCTTTTTCACTACGAGTTTTTCCAGATTTTCCTTCAAATCAACACATTCTCTTTTTGCCATTTCATAAGAATCTAACCTGGCCAAATTTTCTTCCAGAGTATGAACTTTATTCTTATAAAGCTCAGTCAGACCACAGGTTTTCTCCAGGGAAATCCTTTCTTCCAGAAGCCTTTTATCCTCTTCATCAGCTACTTCCAACCTTGTCTTAAAATAGGTTAGCTCTGACTTTAATTTTTCCCGCTTCTCCAATGCCCCTTCATAAAGAAGGAAAACTGTCTCATAGGCTTCCACTTTATCCTTTAACCCGTCCAGATTGTGAACCTCTTTAACTGCCTGCTCTCTTTCTTTAGACCTCTTTTCCTGAATAGCGAGAGTTTCCCTTGCCTCTTCCAGTTTTTTCTGTTTTTTTATAACTGCAGATTCTGCCTCCCGAAGTTCTGACTCTGCTACCCGTTTATTTTCTTCAGCATAGGACAATCTATCCCACAAATGCTTTATCTCTCTTGCGGACTCTATTTTTTGACATTCTATTTTTTTCCGGTGGATCTCATCACTTTCCAGACTTTTCTTCTCGTATTCATTCTTTACAACTTCGTATAAGCGGAACTTTTCAGCCAAAGCTCTTGCCTGCTCCAACTCTTCCCGTACCTTCTTCAGCCCACTTCCTGAGCTTATGAGAAGCTCTCTATATTTCTCCAATTCCCTTTCCGCCTCATGGATTTTTGCCGCAAGATTTGCCTCTGAGATATCATCTCCTTCGATTATGTCCTTTGCCAAAAGTTTTTTCTCATTCAATGCCTTTTTCCAGCTTTCCGCCAGCTCTCCCTTCTTCTCTTTTAAGCGGCTTATTATATCGCCGTACATTCTCGTTGAAAAAAGCTTGGATAAAAGTCTTGCCTTTTTATCTGTATCTGCCTTGAGAAACTCTCTAAATTCGCCCTGAGGAAGCAGCACCACCTGGCAGAACTGCTGGCGGTCAAAACCGACTATTCCCTTTATCCTTTCATTTACCGCTACTACTTTTTCCTCCAACAGCTTCTCCTGTCCTTCGTTTTCTATCTCCCAAAGAACCGCTTTTGCCGCCGTCTCATTTTTATTGCCGGGCTTCTTAAATGCAGGCTGTCTTTCCACCCGATACTTCTTTTTCCCCACGACAAATGTAAACTCAACTACTGCCCCTTGATTTTCTTTGGCCAGATGACTGCGCATATATTCTGCCGGAGCAGGCTCACCTCCGGGCAAAGCCCCATATAAAGCATAACACATGGCAGCAAAAATGACAGACTTTCCACTGCCGGTTTTTCCATTGATAAGGAATAGAGATATATTCTTTTCTCTCAATTGGTCAAAATCTATGACATTCTTCTGGACATAAGGGCCAAATGCCGTCATTTCCAGCCTTAGAGGTCTCATACTCTTGCTCCTTCCTCTGACTCTTTTATTCCCTGCCGCAAAACTATCCGCTCATCTTCCGTAAGTTTATCCCCAGTAACCTCTTCAAAAAATGATTCAAACAGTTTTTCCTTACTTTGCGACATAAGCTGTCTGCTATCTGTTACCCTGTCTTCACCGGCATTTCCTCTGTTTATCCACTCCAGTGACAGGATATTAGGATACCGTTCCCGCAATCTTTCCATGGCGCCCAGAACAGGTTCTCTGTCAATTAGTTTAATCCACAAAAAATCTTCCCTTTTTGCTAGTGGAACCTTCTCAGCTTCCGCAATGACCTGTTGAAAGCTTACGTTATCAAGCAATCTAAGGTCTCTTTTCGGTATAATCTCCCGCCCTTCAACCGATACATATCCTGTACCGTCTATATCCACTACAAGGAAAGCTTTTGTCTGGTTAAATTCATTGAGAGAATATTTCAAAGGTGAACCACTGTACCAAATATTTCCTTTTATTCTCTGAGGAGCATGAAGATGGCCAAGCGCCGCATAAGTATATGGAGAAAACGAATCCGCCCTCACCTGCCCTGAACCGCCTACGGAAAGCTCCCGTTCAGAACCGGATACGCTTCCTCCTGTAACAAAAGCATGAGCTACAGCAACCGATCTCAGAATTTCTCCCGGAGCAGCCAGTTTCCTGACTGCATCCAATTCCCTGTCAACCACAAAATCCATCGCCTCTTCAAATGACAAATTATCTTTACCCCACAGGTTGCGGACCCGTTCCGGAGTAACATAGGGAATCAGGGAAAAATAGACCGGCCCGTACTCATCGTGAAGAATAACGGGGATAGGATCATCCTGAAGAATTCCGCCAACAAACACGCCACCAGGAGCCATTATTTTGGCCCCGTAGTTTATTCTCTTGTCACTGTCGTGATTGCCAGCTATATAGAGGAGCTTCTTTCCTTTTTCGCAAACCAGCGTATTAACAAACCGGTCAAAAAGTTCCACCGCCTCTTCGGGAGGGACGCTTCTATCGTACACATCCCCGGCAATCACTACCGCCTCTGCCCCGGTTTCTTCCACAAGCCTTAGCAGCTTATCAAGAACATCGCTCTGTAGTTCAGTCAAACGTTCACCATTAAGCATCTTCCCCAAATGCAAGTCTGCCGTATGGATAAATCTCATAAAAATACCCCCGGACCGTCCGTTTACCATCAAAAGGGGCTGTGAGAAATGATAAACCTCATTTTTCACAGCCCCTGCTTTATAATGACAAGTCGTTAAATGCCAATCAATGGGAACTATCCTGCAATTTCCTGAAAGGCCGAATTATAATCCTTCACCCTGTATAGAAGTTTCCGGCTCCGCTGCAGCCGCCGTATTCTTCGCCGTGCCAGCCGTTTCCCAGGCCGTACGCTTTGCCTCAGTCTCGGCGACTATTTCCTCCAGCTCCTTGGCGTGAAGTGTCTCTTTTTCCATAAGAGCCGCGGCAATAGCGTGCAAATCATCAATATTTTCTTCAAGAATTTTCCAGCAATTTTCGTAAGCGTCGGAAATATACCGCTGTACTTCCTTATCGATTTCCGAGGCAATTTCTTCCGAATAATTTCTCTGCTGACCAAGCTCCCTGCCTAAGAAAACCTGATGATGCTCTCCCGAACCGTAATTAACCGGACCAAGTTTTTCACTCATTCCGTATTGGGTAACCATCGCTCTGGCCAGCTGAGAAGCTCTCTGAATATCATTTGAGGCCCCGGTTGAAATATCTTTCAATATTAACGCCTCTGCCACGCGACCACCCAGAAGGGTTGTAATTTGATCGTGAAGCTGGCTGCGGGTTTCATAAGAGCGGTCTTCTTGCGGTAGCATGAGGGTATAGCCGCCAGCCCGACCACGGGGGATAATCGTAACCTTATGAACGGGATCAGCATTTGGCAGCTTCATGCCGGTGAGAGTATGACCACCTTCATGATAGGCAGTAAGCTTTCGCTCTCTGTCACTCATCACCTTGGACTTGCGTTCCGGCCCGGCCATTACCCTTTCGATGGATTCCTCCAATGTTGCCATGGATACATCCTTTTGATTACGGCGCGCCGATAACAGGGCCGCTTCGTTTACAAGGTTTGCCAGGTCCGCGCCGGAAAAGCCGGGAGTCCGCCTGGCAAGTACCGTTAAATCCACATCGTCGTTAATCGGCTTATTCTTGATGTGTACCCTGAGAATTTCCTCACGGCCCTTCACATCAGGGCGGTCAACCGTTATCTGACGGTCAAAGCGGCCGGGACGGAGCAAGGCAGGATCAAGAATATCAGGCCGGTTAGTTGCCGCGATTACAATGATACCCTCGTTCGTCTCAAAACCATCCATCTCAACAAGCAGCTGATTGAGTGTCTGTTCCCTTTCATCGTGTCCGCCGCCAACACCAGCGCCACGCTGACGGCCAACCGCATCAATTTCATCAATGAATACAATACAAGGCGCCTCGCGCTTTGCATTGTTAAACAAATCCCGAACTCGGGAAGCGCCTACACCGACAAACATTTCTACGAAGTCAGAGCCGCTGATAGAGAAGAAAGGCACGCCTGCTTCCCCGGCCACCGCTTTTGCCAAAAGAGTTTTACCTGTACCGGGAGAGCCAAAGAGCAACACGCCTTTGGGAATTTTTGCTCCCAAACCGCTGAATTTTTCCGGCTCCTTAAGGAACTCTACTACTTCCGCCAATTCCTCCTTCGCTTCGTCAGCGCCGGCAACGTCAGAGAAATTTACCTTTACATTATCAGGCATTGTCATCCGCGCTTTGCTCTTGCCGAAGCTGAACAGGCGGCCGGGGCCATTGTTATTTCCACCCATGAAATAGGCGATAGCAAATATTATTACCACGACCGGCAGTATAGACATCAAAACTGAGGACCACCAAGGAGGTTCAATAGGATTCTCAACCTTAATATTTACATTTCTTGAGCGCAGCTTTGAAATAAGCTCAGCGTCATTATGGGGAACAGTGGTCACGAACTCAGTACCATCTGACAAAGCTCCCTTCAGCACATTATCGGTAATTGTGACTTTAGCTACATTTCCCTCCTCAACATTCGTCATGAAACCGGTATAATCCATTTCACGCTTTCCGCTCTTAGTTGCACCATTGGCATCTATAAGGGTCACCGCAATCATGATTATAAGAAGATACAGCATTATATTCTTAAAAAACTTTTCCATACTCAGGTAATATTTCCTCCATGGTTTAATTTCTACTTTGCCCTCATTATACCGCAACTATCTGAAATAATTACGCATAGCTGTTGCAAAATAGTAATGATTCAACAGAACCTTTCCTTCAAACTTAACGGTAATCATGGCCTCAACCAAACCATTCTGCAATATAACTGAGCCTAATTTTAACATTATTCCCTGTGGAAGTAAATAAAAATGAGCCTGTTCCACAGGGAAAACCGGGTAATAACAGGCTCGCGGTAAAGAATTACATTCTCTTTTTTAAGATATCTGCTGCTGCAAGGAGACCGGCTATCATGGCAGAAGGTCTTGGCGGACAGCCGGGGACATAAATATCTACCGGAACAACTTTGTCGGCAGCTCCAACGATTGCATAGCTTGCCCCATAAGTGCTACCGCCGGCGGCACAGGCCCCGCAAGCCATTACCAGCCTTGGCTCGGGCATAGCTTCATAGGTCATCCTCAATGCCTGCTCAAGATTTCGGGTTACCACACCAGTAACCATCAGTAAATCCGCATGCCGGGGACTTGCCACAAAATGAACTCCATACCGGGCCAAATCATACACTGGAGCAGATAACGCTCCCATCTCGAAATCACAGCCATTGCAGCTGCCAGCATCGAGATGTCTTACATGAAGGCTCCTGCCCAGCCTCTCCTTCAAAACATCGGCTGTAACCTCTGCCATCTCTGGAAAGACAAACGGCATAACATCATCATTGCTGTGACGCAGTCCATTGCTACCAAGTAACATTGCCTTTTCAACACAGCGCCCACAGAAAATACACCTCTTGTAATCTATGTTGTAGCCTTCTGTATTTGAGCTTACTTGAAATGCTCCAACCGGACATACCGCAGCGCATTCATGAAAACAGCCGGCAGACAAACTGCCTGACAGTTTGCCTCTATAACGCTCACTGCCAGAAAGGCTTATTTCTTCTGTAGCAACCTTATCGTTAAATAGTCGTTCTAATACCTTAAACATGATTATTTACCTGTCAATACATGCATAGCAGAGTTCAAAGCTCTTGTTAATCAGGGGAAAATCAGGAATTATATCGCCTTGTACGGCAATAGTCAGCGCTGGCCAGTTTGGATAAGAAGCGCTGCGAATAAATACTCTGTCTATAGTACCGGATTCATCCACTGCCACATACCAGAAGTTACTGCCTCTTGCTGATTCACTTATACCATAGGCTTCACCAGCCTTAAACTCTACATAAACCGTAAGCCCCGTCTTTTCCTGCTTCAACATTGCTATGAGCTGGCGAATCATGGCAAAGGATTCCTTTAACTCATCAAAGCGCTGTTTCAGGCGAGCTGCAACATCACCATCAGATTGAGTTCTCACCGTAAAATTCAGTGAGCTGTAAACCCCGTAATCAAAATCCTTCCGGCTGTCATGGGCATAACCGCTGGCTCTTGCTCCTACGCCAACCATTGCAAGATCCCTTGCTGTCTGCGGCCGTACAGTGCCAGTTGTCCTGATTCGATTCTGGAAGTTCTCCTGCTGAGCAAATAAAGCCTCCATATCATTGACACCGTTCTCTGTCTCTCCAATCACTGATAAAATATCATCTGACAAGTCAGGGGTAATGTCCATAGACACTCCACCGAGAATGATCATTCCACGGAGGAAACGGTTTCCCGCAATGTGTTCCTGCAGCCGCATTAAACGCTCTTTCAGCCTTGCTCCCAAACTGATTGCCGGCTGAAAGCCAACCCCTGCCGGAATATTCCCGATATCACCGACATGATTTGTTACTCGCTCTATCTCTGACAGAAGAGTGCGGATAATCTCTGCTCTCTTCGGAGCCTGCACTCCGCTTACTTTCTCCACAGCCTGACAAAAGCTCCAGGTATTAGCTATACTGCAAGCTCCGCAAACCCGTTCAGCTATTGGAAGTGCCCCTTGTGGGGTAAGACCCTCCATCGCTTTCTCAATCCCCCGGTGAGTAAAGAACAGCTTAGCATCTAACTGTAGCATAGACTCTCCAGCCTGACTGAAGCGGAAATGGCCAGGCTCAATGATACCGGCATGAATCGGCCCAACCGGTACCTGGAACAGACCTTCACCCTTTGCAACGGCTATTGGGAATTCACGTTCTCCCCTGACCTGACCTGTTTTATTTACATTCTTCCGCAAAGGATAGTAAGCTCCAGGAAAACTTTCATGAAGCACAAGGGGGCGAAGATCCGGATGTCCCTGAGGGACAATGCCAAACATATCGTTAATTTCTCTCTCATACCAGACAGCGCCAGGGATAATCCCCGTCAGAGAAGGATATGTCAGTTCCCCATCAGGATCAAATATTGCCTTGACAGTGACAAAAGTATGTTTTTCGATATCTTCAAATACCACATAAATGTCATATCCGCCGCCGTTATTTGTCTCATCCCGGCCAAACATCGCAGTCAACGGGCGGCGGCCGCCATCGTGAATTATATTAGCTCTCCCTCTTAATTCCTCCGGTTTTGCAACAATCATTCTACTACCGTGAAACCTCCCCTCCATTACAGCACACCTCCCATGACGATCTTAACCGACTCCTGAAGTATTGGCCCCAGGAATGGAAGTTCATTAACCACCGAGCTGATAACACCGGAAAGAACAAGCAAAGCAATAATTGCGGCTGTATCCATAATGCCCATAAGCTCACCGGCAGACCTCCTTGCCGGCTTTCCCCCCAGCATACGCATTGCATGATACAGAATACCCATTACAATACCGGCCAGCAGCATCAGCGTCAAGATTCCCCGCCACATAGTCCCATTGGCAAACAAACCGGCTATTATGTGGAATTTACTGAAAAAAACACCGATCGGCGGCATACCCAAAATACCAACAATGCCCAACAGCCAGATTACGGCGGTTCTGGGTGACTGCTTTAGCATACCGTGAATACGCATCATGTTTTTTGTAGAATATGTTTCCATGATAGTGCCGGCGGTGTAAAAAAGCGCATATTTTACCAAAGCATGATTGAGCATATGCAGAAGACCAGCTTCAACGGCTGTCGGAAGGAAAATTCCCAGTCCCACTGCCATCAGGCCAAAATTTTCCATTGAAGAATACGCCAGCATTCGCTTGATATCACGCTGAACTACCACAAAGGGCACCGCAAGACCGATGGTCAGTATACCGAAGCCTACAAAAATATCGCTTATGAACTGGACGCCAACAGCAGGCATCAGAATTACTACATTGCGGAGCAATACATACATTGCGCAGATGCAGAGGGAACCTGAAAGGAGTCCGCTGGTGAGAGCCGGCGATTCCGAATGGGCATCCGGCAGCCAGGCGTGCATCGGCGCAAGACCAACTTTTGTGCCATAGCCAACAAACAGAAAACAGAAAGCAATCTTTGCCATAGCAGGATTCAATTCATTAGCACAAGCGGCAAGATACACCCAATCAAGAGGCAAATCCTGACAACCTGCCTGAAGCTGCGCATAGTAAACAAGAATTGTCCCCAAAAGAGCCAAACAAATACCAACAGTGCAAACCATTACATATTTCCAGGCCGCCTCAAGGGAAGTCTTGGTAAATTTAAAGGCCACCAGCAATGCCGATACGAGAGTTGTCGCCTCTATGGTCACCCACATAAGTCCCAGATTATTGACAAGGACTACCAACAGCATTGTCCAAACGAATATGTGAGACAATGCGTAGAACCGCCCTTCAAGATAACTGAAACGACGAAGATACCCATACCGGATATTTGTATCCCTGTCCAGATACGCCTCTGCAGTAAAGGCAAAAGCCAGGTACAGGAGCGTGACGATCATCATCATCCAGAGGCTGAGAGCATCAAGATACAAATAAGTTCCAGCATAGGGCAAGCCTGGATCGAAAAGCAACACAATCCGGAAAACCGCTGCTCCTACAATCACCGCCGACAAACGGCTCAGATGGTGAAGCATATTATTCCCGATTATATTTGATACCGCAAGGATACTAAAAACTATTGGAACGCCCAGTACAACATACAGAAGACGGCCGATTGAAAATTCCATTGCCTTACCCTTTCAACTTTCTCATGACACCAGTATCGGTAGTCATAAAGGAGAGGCGCATGCGACCAGTGAGAATGACAAGCACCACGACAGCAATAAGCACATCAAGGAAAACACCCAGCTCTACAATAAGGGGCAGCCCCTCTGTCATTAAGAGGCCAAAGAAGTATATCCCGTTTTCAAGGGTGATAAGTCCCACGATTTGCATTATTGCCCTTCGGCGCATAACGATCAGGGTAAGTCCCGTCATAATTGTAAGAATGGCCGCCGCAAATATATCCCGGCCTATAACCCCTGGCAGCAAGTGGTCAGCCAGAACGTAACCCATCACCAAAAACGCTGCCGCCGCCACGGATGAGTAATTAACATTTATATTGGAGTTTATCTCGCTGTCATCCTTTAGCTGCCCGATCAACCTGAGGATTGCCCAGGGAATAAAAACCACCTTTACCACAAGGGTAAGCAGCCCGGGAAGAAAAGCATGAACTCCGCCGCCACCTGCCGAAACGCCGATTATAACACAGCTTCCGGCAATGATTGCCGACTGTACTGCCAGCAGATAGGTGGCACGATGAAGCTCCATGATCCGAGTCTGAAGAAAAATTACCAAAATCAATAAAACTACCAGGTATTCCATTATTTCGACCTCAAATATTTACTGAGCAATAATTGCTACAGCCATCAAAAGAACAGCGGCAGAGAGGAAAAGCCGTACCTTGAAAAGGCGCATCTTATTATTAAGTGTCTCAATGATACCAATCATCACCGCACCCATGAGGGCCTTTAGTAAAACAGGAATATCAACCGGCAGATACAGAGCCCCAAAGAGTACAAGGAACACCATCAGCTTCAGCATCGTGCCCAGGTGAATGAAGGTAAGTAGCCGCCCGGAATACTCCAGAGTCATACACTCCTCAATCATTGTAAGCTCAAGGTGAGTATCCGGATTATCCACCGGCAGCCTGCCATTTTCTGCGATGATTACGAGGAAAAAAGCAAAGGCTGTTATAACAGTCGATACAGTAAAATAGAGGCTGTTATAATCAATGACCATATTTGCCAAAGTTGTCGAACCATAGCGAAGGCTGTTTACAAGAATCGCCAGCATAACCGCCGGTTCTACCAGAACAGATATATATATTTCACGGCTTCCACCCATACCGCCAAAGGCCGTAGCCGCATCAAGTGAAGATAACGTTAGAAAAAATCTGCCCAACGCCATTATATAGACGAAAATAAAAGCATCACCATAGCTAAACCCGGTCTTCAAAAGTCCCGGCACCATCATCGCCGCCATGAAGGCCGTTACAAAATAGACTATTGGCGCCAAAACAAAGACCTTACTTGTATAGGGAGTGAGTATTGATGGCTTCCGCCACCATTTCCAAAGGTCAAAGTACTCCTGAAATACGGAAGCTCCCTGCCGTTTCTGCATTCTGGCTTTCACCTTGTTAATAATGCCGCTGAATAATGGCGCCAGAAGAAGCAGCAGTAAACCCTGCAACAGGTTTGTACCTATTGATGTTAGTACGAAGCCCCCCAATTACATCACCCCCCATAGAAGAACCGCCACCATGGCAATCATGGTGTAAGCAATGTATAGGCGGACACTACCCTGCTGAATCATCAGCAATGTGGATGAGATCCTGACCATAAAATGCTCAACCGGATGATACAGCCTGTCCGTAAACCGATCAGGAACAAAAAGATTAAACCGTACCCTGCGGCCAAAGTAATCATGTTCCTTTTCGAGGTAAACCTTTTCACGGCGAGGCTTAAGGATAAAATCAAAAGCCCGGCGCAACGGCTTTGAGAAACCGGTAGCCGAATACTGCTGGCGGGCAGTCGAATAAGTACCACAATTCCAGGTTACTTCCCTTCTGACAAGGGTATTGCCCATGACCGACAGGTAGCAAATACCAAACAGAACAAAGCCTGTTATGGCAAATATCACCGGGCAATAAACTGCCACCTGATCATAGATATTGCCTGTACCGCTCCACAATAAAGCATAGCCGTCAACCATCGGCACCATATCACTACCTCCCATAGCTGACCAATGGTCAAACATCATCGCCGGGGTCATATCACCGCCTCCGATAAATACGCCTTCCATAGCCGCTACCAAAGGAGACGGGAAAACACCAACCGCGACAATAAGCACTGCCTCAATACCAAGAGCCAAAACCATAAAGAAGGGCTGCTCGTGAGCTTTATCTACAGCCTTACTGCGGCAGCGGCCCAGAAATACTATGCCAAACAGGCGAACAAAGCAGCCCAGGGCAAGAGCTCCGGTAAATCCGAGGAGAATAAGACCAAATACCACCAACAGACGGATCTCATCATTGCCATTAACTGCCAAAGTATACAGACTCTGTAGTGTAAGCCATTCACCTACGAGTCCCCCTGTGAACGGCAGTGACGCCAGGGACATTGATCCAATAAGCGTAAAGAAAGCAGTCCAGGGCATTTTCTTTGCCAAACCGCCCATTATCTCAATATTCTTGCTGCCGGTAGCGTGCATAACGCAGCCGGCGCTCATAAACAGCAGACACTTCATCAGACTGTGGGTGAAGGCATGAACAAGCGCCGCAGTAAACGCCACAAGGGACAAGGCCCCCATATCCAGATACTTCAAAATCATACCGCAGCCAAAAGCAGTGAAAATGATACCCATGTTTTCCACTGAGCTGTAAGCAAGGATACGCTTCATATCCTTTTCCATATTCGCGTACAGAACCCCGAGGAAAGCGGAAATCAGCCCAATGGACATTACCAATACACCCTGCCACAGCGTATCAATACCAGTAAACTGAAAAACGAATCGACCAAAGCCATACACAGCCACCTTCAGCATAACGCCGCTCATAAGGGCGGAAACATGACTTGGCGCGGCGGGATGGGCATTCGGCAGCCAGACGTGCAAGGGCATGAGACCTGATTTCAAAGCAAAACCAGCAAACGCAAAGCAAAATACAATATGCCTTAGATCAGAGGACAGCTGATTAAGGGAAAAGGCGGCAAAAGAAAAACTCCCAACACTGCTGCCAAGAATATAAAATGCTACCAGAATTGCAGCCGTACCAAGATGGGTCATAATCATGTACTGATATGCTGCACTGACAGTCTCTTTCTTACTGCTTTCATGATTTACCAGTAGGAAAGAAACAAGCGCCATAACTTCCCAGGCAAGAATAAAGGTAAAGGCATCTCCTGCCAGCAGAACCATAACTATTGATAAGAGGAAAAGATTCCACTCCCCGGCAAGAGCTCTAAGACCGTTGCCCCGATATTTCTTGGCATAATCCATCCCATACAGGCTGATGATAAATCCCGCCAGACCAGTTATCACCAAAAACGGAGCGCTCCACAGGTCAGCATCCAGGCTATAGCTCCCCCAGCTGCCAAAAGCCAGCCAGCCATTAACCAGCCGTAACCATCCTGCACTGACCAAATACAGTCCCGACACGCAGAAAAGGACCCCGCTGCCGGCGGCAGCCGACATCATTCCCACATAATGCGCCGCCAGCTCAAATCTCTTAGGCCAGAGGATCGTGGCGGTACCCAGCAAAAACAGCGCCAGACTCAGGAAAAGTAAATCCATCTTTTCTTACAGCTCCTATTTCTTCTGCTTCTTAGCAAAAATAAAACAGACAAAGACATTCCGGTTAAACAACAGCATTTAATCGAAAAGTCTTCGCCTGTTTAGCAAGCGATTTGTTTATTATACTCCTTTGACACAAAAATTAAAGACCAGGTGAAAATAATTTTATTTCATCAGCAGTGTGATCGCCAAACCCAACATTCCCGTGCCCAGGAGAGTCTTAATGACGCCCAGCTTCTTCTTTACCATAATGTAGCCGACAGGCAGAAGAATTACACCCCGCCAATCAACGGTGGACATATCAGCCGGGACGCCATCGCTATTCCATAGCGCCAAAATTACAAAGCTTACTCCTGCCGAGCAAATAAGGGCAACGACGGCCGGGCGAAGACCATTAAGAACGCCTCGGATGCTGTCAATATTCCCGTACTTCATAAACATTTTTGCCAAGGCCACGCCAATGATAAAGGACGGAAGGGCAAAACCTGCCGTAGCGGCCACAGCCCCGCCGATTCCCGCCACCTTCATACCGGCAAAGGTGGCAGCATTGATACCAATTGGCCCCGGAGTCATCTGAGATATTGTAAAAACATCGACGAACTCCGCCATGGTCAGCCAATGGTGGGTTTCAACGATGCCGGCCTGGATAAGAGGCATAGAGGCGTAGCCTCCACCAACACAGAAAATACCCACCTTAACAAACTCCCAAAACAACTGAAAATATATCATCGAGGCACACCCCTTAATTGTACTTTGCATCCCTGAGAAGCATATAGCCGATAATACCGTCTATAAGTACAAGGTACATTACATTGACATCAAAAAAGAAGGCGGCGATAAACGTTATAACGGTGATCGCAATAGGAATCAGGAGCTTTTTCTTTCCCTGCTTTTTCACCAAATCAACTGCCACATCTACAATAAGCGCGGTAGCGCCACATTGCATTCCCTTGAGAAGTGCTTTCATATAGAAGTTATCAACAACCATTGTATAGCATGACGCAATGAGGGAAAGGGTCACAAGCGGCGGCAGAATCGTGGCCAGCAGTGCCGTGAGGGTTCCAGGGATACCACCCATACGGTAACCAAGAATGATTGCTGCGTTTACGGCAACAACCCCTGGCATAGATTGGGCAATAGCCACCAAATCAAGAGTTTCCTTATCATTGATCCAGCCATACTCATCAACATATTTCGCCTTCAGAAGCGGAATGATGACAAAACCACCGCCGATGGTAAAGGCACTGATTAAAAATGTTGACTTAAATAGCTTCCAGTAAAAATTCCTGCCTCTTACCGGCAAGGCCATATCATTTTTCGACATAGGTTCTTCCTTACTCGTTTACCAGCAACTTCTCAATTTCAGCAATATAAAGAGTATGGTAATCTTTTTCTTCGTACCACTTTTCATCGCAGGACTTATCTATGAAGCAATCGGAGGTCATTACCTGGGCATAGAGCTTGCGGCAAACCATTACATATTTTGCCTCTTCATAATAAGTGCAGCCCTTATCTGAAACAACGGTAAGTCCCGACTTGGAAATCTTATCCTCGTCTCGCCCGGAAACAGACCCAAAATAGCCCATCATCTGCTTCCTGTCTTCGCCAAATACTGAAAGGGTAAAGCGCTCTGCCTTATCCACAAACTCTTTTGTATAACGCTGAGGGCGAAGCACGATATAGGCAACATTCTTGCCCCACATAACACCCAGGCCGCCCCAGGAAGCAGTCATGGCATTTGCCTTTCCTTCAGCTTCGCCGGTAACCAGCAGCCAGTCCTTACCAATAAGTCTCACAGCACTATAATCGAAGTCTTCCACCTTTATTTCCTTAAACATTTGTGTCCCTCCATGACCTCTAAAAATCTTTTTTATCCAAAAGCAGCATTGCGTCTCCAAAGGAGAAGAAGCGGTACCGTTCCTCCACTGCTTTCTTATACGCCTCTAAAACAAATTCACGGCCGGCAAAAGCCGAAATGAGCATTATAAGGGTAGATTTTGGCAAATGGAAATTAGTAACTATACCATCCACTATCTTGAATTTATAGCCCGGATAAATAAAGATATTGGTTTCGCCTGCGCTGGGACCAATTATTCCTTCTTCGGTAGCTGCCGTTTCCAGCGTCCTTATAGAAGTAGTACCAACAGCAATTACCCGGTGTCCCTTTGCCTTTGTATCCATGATAAGCTCAGCCGTCTCCCGGCTGATAGAATAATATTCCGAGTGCATTATATGCTTCTCAATGGTTTCCTCCTTTACCGGGCGGAAAGTCCCCAGGCCCACATGAAGGGTAACAAAACCAAGGTTTATCCCTTGCCCCTTCAGAGCCGCCAGCTGCTCTTTTGTGAAATGGAGGCCCGCCGTAGGAGCGGCTGCGGACCCTCTTTCCCGATTGTAGACAGTCTGATACCTTTCGCTATCAGCCAGTTTTTCGTGTATATAGGGCGGCAGCGGAGTTTCCCCCAACTCATCCAGTATTTCTTCAAAAATTCCGTCATACAGAAATTCTACCAGGCGGCCGCCAAAATCAGTATTGCCGACAATCTTTGCCGATAACCGCTCCCCAAAGGTGATCATATCCCCAATACGGGCTTTTTTACCGGGCTTTGCCAATGTTTCCCAAACATTACCCTCCCGCCGGTGAAGCAGAAATATTTCCACATGAGCGCCGCGGGGCTGCCTTACGCCGATCAGCCTGGCCGGGATTACCCTCGTGTCATTCAGAATCAGCGTATCGCCCGGCTCCAGATATTCTGCAAGCTGATAAAAATGACGGTGCTCTATCGTCTTGTCGGCCGGATGAAGCACCATGAGCCGGGAAGCATTGCGGGGCTCTACCGGAGTCTGAGCAATCAGTTCCTCCGGCAATTCATAGTCAAAATCTGTTAATAGCATTATCGTTCCTTCAATAAATTTTCGTAATGGTTACGCCGCTGTAATAATGGTGCAGGATCGATTTGTAATCTTTTTTTGCCGACATTGCTTTTGCCCCCCATTGGGACAGTCCGATACCATGGCCAAAACCAAATCCATCTATCTTGATTTTCTGACCACTCTTAATTTTCAGGTCATTTCCTTTCCTGCCGGGTTCAAAATCAAACAGAGCGCTTTTCAACCCAAATATTGAGCGGGCCTGCGTTCCATTTATTGTGACAGAGCGTTTGCTGCCGGTAAATACGATTCGGGCCGGCCGGCCTGATGCATAACGGTCACCGGAACCAGCCTTCTTTAAGTTCAATGGAGACAGGGAAATCTTCTTCAGAGTCCCCACATCTTTTCCCGCCGCTTTTAACTTTGCCGCCATTTGCTCGGCTGTCATCGTCAACTGCCAATGCCGGTTAGGGGCTCCCGATGGATCTTCGACTGATATAAGATATTCAAGTTCCCCGCCCCACACCTCGCGGGAGGCCGCCGTCCGGCCGCCGGAATCGGTGTGAAAAGCCGCATATATTGGCTTTCCCTTATAGGTTATAATTTCGCCGCGGGTATCATCTACCGCCCGTGTTACCGATGACGACTCATCCTTTGTCCCACCGTAGACCTGGCAGTGAGTACCTGCACAAATATTGTAGCCGTCTCCCTGATGTTTCCCCTCATTTTTCGTATAGAGGGAAAATGTCCGGGCAGCCACAGCCTGAGCTTTCAGCGCCTCTCCAGGCCAATCCGGGGACATTTCCGTTCCCACAACCCCCTTAACATAGGATTCCAAATCAACTCTGTTCACAACAGTTATCCCGCCGCTGCCGCAGATCAGGACTATCTCGCCTCGATATTCGTCACCGTTTACAGTTATATTCGCCCCGTCGGCCCGGAGAATAACCCTTTGAGCAGATATTGGTTTTCTGTTTATACAAAGCTGCCGATTCTTATAAGTAAAGCTTACCGTGTCCTTCCCGGAAAATTTATTCAGAATTTTTCCACTGGCCAAATCACTGATGACAAGTCCCCTAGAAGACAAAGCCGCTACTGAGTATTGTCCTTTCAAAAGCCCCACATCGAGCTGGACTACACCCTTCTTTTCATCAGAAGCCTTTTCCCCCTGTGTTTTACCACTTTTCTTTTTATCTGATAACCTCTGCCATAAGGTCTCCGCTCCCTGCTTCACCTGTTCCTTAATTGCCGGTTTATTTATCTGAGCTATGGCCTTATTGGCATTTCCTTTATAAGGACTTGCATAAGAAACAGCGCTGCAAAAAAAGGCGATAGCTGCGGCGATTATTTGTGTCCCTGCGATTCTATTCAATGCCAGTCATCCTTTCTCTTTCCGCTCTCATTGCCCTGCCAATTTTCTTGCGCTGCTTGCGGATTTCCTTACTGAACCGCTCCTCTTCACTAAAGATACAGCCGCAATAAGGCTGGCGGTACAGCCCCAGCTCCAGTGAAATGTCTATTCCCTCCTGCCAGCCGACACGAAAATCCTCATAATAAAAATCTATTCCATACTTCCTTCCGCAGGCCTCCGCTATTTCCTTCATAACTTCATGCTGCTGATAAATGCTGTAGAACAACGTAGAAGAAAACGCGTCAAAACCATTTTCCGCCGCAAATCTTGCCGCCTCATCCAGGCGCCAGCCATAGCAGCTTCGGCAACGGTTTCGCGGCAGGAACGGATTGTCGGGCTCCTCTACAGGCATAACCATTGCAAGGAAATCTTTCAGCCGGTAGTTTTCCTGAGTATATATTTTCAGACCGACCTTTTCGGCATATTCCTTCGCCGTTTTCAGCCGATGAGCCCACTCCGTATAGGGGTGAATATTAGGATTAAAGAAATACCCAACCGGCTCAATCCCTTCACTTCTCAGCTTTTTCACCGGAAAGCAGGCGCAGGGCCCACAGCACATATGAAGCAGTAAATTCATCATTTATCCCCCGGATACGATACACCCATGTGCTGATAGCCAAGCTGGGTTACAACTCTTCCCCGGGGAGTGCGCATAAGAAAACCCAGTTGGATAAGGTAGGGCTCGTAGATATCAGATATAGTATCGGTTTCCTCACTGATGGCCGCCGCTAAGGTCTCTATACCAACCGGTCGGCCAGAGAACTTATGAATCATTGTATCAAGCATCCGCCTGTCTGTATGATCGAGACCTGCTTTGTCCACCTCCAGCCGAAGCAGCGCCCGGTCGGCAATATCGTCGGTTATTTCCGCCCCACCTTCCACTTGAGCAAAATCACGAACCCGCTTCAGCAGACGGTTCGCAATACGAGGAGTACCCCTGGAGCGGCGGGCAATTTCCGACGCCCCCCGGTCGTTAATCGATATATTCAATATTTCAGCGGCCCGCTTAATGATTGAAACAAGGGAGCCTGAATCGTAGTACTCCAAACGCTCAATCACGCCAAATCTATCCCGCAGAGGAGCCGCCAAAGCCCCCGCTCTGGTAGTTGCGCCAATAAGCGTAAAGGGGGAAATATCAAGGCGGATGGAGCGGGCGCTTGGCCCCTTACCGATAATAATATCCAGAGCAAAGTCCTCCATGGCGGAGTATAACACTTCCTCCACGCTGTGCGAAAGACGGTGAACTTCATCGATAAAAAGAACATCCCGCTCACCGAGATTTGTAAGGATTGCGGCCAAATCTCCCGACCTCTCAATGGCCGGGCCACTGGTAACCCGAAAGTTTACCCCCAGCTCATTGGCAATAATCCCGGCTAAAGTCGTTTTTCCCAGGCCGGGAGGACCATACAGCAGGACATGATCCAGCGCCTCCTTTCGCTTTAACGCCGCCTGAATATAGACAGACAGGTTAGCCTTTGCCTTTTCCTGACCGATATATTCGGTAAACTTTCTGGGGCGGAGACTATACTGCCAGTCATCAGCAGGCTGTTCACCCAGGGAAACGATACGCCCTTCCTTTTCTTCCACTGTATCACCCCTTTGCAAATTCCTTCAGCACCGCTTTTATCGTTGCCTCTGTCGTATCCTTTTGGCCGACTCGCTTCAGAACCGGTATAATTTCGCTTTCTGTATAACCGAGAGAGGCGAGAGCTGCCAATGACTCCGAAAGGACGTCACTTCCGGCCAAAACAACACCGGCTACATCATCTGCCGTAAGCTCCTGAGCTGAAGTATTGAGGGATATCTTATCCTTTAGCTCGAGGATCATGCGCTCGGCAGTTTTCTTCCCTACACCGGGAAGCTTCGTAAGAACGTCTACCTGCTTTCCGGCTATAGCCCGGCATATAGCGTCAACAGTAGTTGAACCAAGCATTGCCTGAGCGCTTTTGGCCCCTATGCCTGATACGCCTATAAGTTGCTGAAAGAAACCATACTCCTCAGCGGTGGAGAAGCCGTAGAGAAGGATGGAATTTTCGCTGACCGCCGTATAAATAAAAAGCTCTGCCTGCTCTCCCTGTATCAGACGGCTGCGGGTAGCCCCCGCAATGAATACCCGATAGCCTACGCCGTTTACATCAAGCAGGCAATATTCCGGCAGGAGATGAGTCACCCGCCCTCGCAAATATCCTATCATATAAATTCCTACAATCCATTTCTCCAGGCCGGACTGTCCATCTTATACAGCGAAGCAATGGCCACGGCCAACGCATCCGCCGTGTCGTCAGGACTTGGCGGCTCAGGCAAGTGCAACAGCTTTGTAACCATATAGATTACCTGCTTCTTATCAGCCTTTCCATAGCCTGTTACCGCCTGCTTTACCTGGGGAGGAGTCCATTCTATGAGCGGCAGATTATTCTTTGCTCCGGCCAGCAAAATAACCCCTCTCGCCTGAGCCACAGGAATACCGGTGGTAATATTATGATAGAAGAAAAGCTCTTCCACTCCCATGGCATCCGGACGGTACTTCTTAATCAATTCATCAAGCTCGTCATATATCTTTACCAGCCTGTCCTCAGGCCGTGCCTTGAAACTTGTAGTAATGGCGCCGAAGCCGCGAGTCACCAGACGATTTCCCGGCAGGGATTCCACAAAACCATAACCGCATATTGCCGTGCCCGGATCAATTCCCAGTGCCAGCATCTATACACTCAGCTCCTAAATAACACATAATTTACTGAGCTATCATAACACAAAAGCCATGAGAAATTAAGATAAATACACAAACAGCATGAAAATAAATATTCCCCGGCATAACCGGGGATCATTATACATAAAGAGCTGCTGCACAACAATGATTGCGCAGCAGCTCTTTATATATTAAATCAGGACATCACAGCTGAGGACCGGCTGCCACAAGAGCTTTGCCTGCCTCATTGCCTTCGTACTTGACAAAATTCTTCACGAAGCGTTGGGCCAAATCCTTTGCTTTCTTCTCCCACTCTGCCTTATCTGCGTAGGTATCCCGGGGATCGAGAATATTTGTATCCACACCGGGCAGCGCAGTAGGTACAGCCAGGTTGAAAATGGGGATTTGCTTTGTATCGGCCTCATTGATCGCCCCGGAGAGAATTGCGTCGATGATACCGCGGGTATCCTTGATGGAGATACGCTTACCGGTTCCATTCCAGCCGGTATTTACCAGATAAGCCTTTGCGCCGCTCTTTTCCATCTTGCGAACCAGCTCATCGCCGTACTTGGTGGGGTGGAGCTCAAGGAAAGCCTGACCGAAGCAGGCAGAGAAGGTAGGAGTCGGCTCGGTGATACCACGCTCAGTTCCGGCAAGCTTTGCCGTGAAGCCGGAGAGGAAATAATACTTGGTCTGTTCCGGAGTAAGAACGGAAACCGGCGGCAGAACCCCGAAAGCATCAGCGGATAGGAAGATTACATTCTTGGCCGGAGGAGCGGAAGAAATCGGACGGACAATATTATTGATATGGTCAATGGGATAGGAAACGCGGGTATTTTCCGTGACGCTCTTGTCATGGAAATCGATCTTACCGTCTTTACCTACCGTAACATTCTCCAGGAGGGCATTGCGCTTTATAGCATTATAGATGTCCGGCTCGGACTCCTTATCCAGATCGATTACCTTTGCGTAACAGCCGCCTTCAAAGTTAAATATGCCGGTGTCATCCCAGCCGTGCTCATCATCGCCAACCAGGAGACGCTTCGGATCGGTGGAAAGGGTGGTTTTGCCAGTGCCGGAGAGTCCGAAGAAAATCGCGGTATTTTCGCCATTCATATCGGTATTTGCGGAGCAGTGCATTGAAGCGATGCCCTTCAAAGGCAGGTAGTAGTTCATCATAGAGAACATACCCTTCTTCATCTCACCGCCATACCAGGTATTGAGGATAACCTGCTCACGACTGGTAATATTGAAGACTACCGCCGTCTCAGAATTGAGTCCCAGCTCCTTGTAATTCTCAGCCTTTGCCCAGGAAGCGGTGTAAACAACGAAGTCGGGCTTAAAGTTTGCTTCTTCCTCAGCCGTGGGCTTGATAAACATATTACGGACAAAATGAGCCTGCCAGGCAACCTCCATGATGAAGCGGACAGCCATGCGGGTATCCTTGTTGGCCCCGCAGAAGCCATCGACAACGTACAGTTTCTTATTGGAAAGCTCCTTCTGAGCGATACTCTTTACAGCGGCCCACGCCTCAGGAGTTGCCCGGTGGTTATCGTTCTTGTACTCATCGCTGGTCCACCATACAGTGTTCTCAGAATTCTCATCAACTACGAGGAACTTATCCTTGGGAGAACGACCCGTATAGGCGCCAGTCATAACATTGATCGCACCAAGCTCCGTATCCTGACCTACCTCAAAGCCCTTAAGCTCAGGATTCGTTTCTTCTTCGTAGAGTTTCTCATAGGAAGGATTGTAGATAATCTCTGTTGTGCCGGTAATGCCGTACTGTGTCAAATCAATTTTTGCCATTTCGTTCACCTTTTCATCACAAAAATTTACACCTGAGAAACGTCTGCAAAAACAGAAAATAAAAGAATATCATACTGTCCCTGCAGGCTAAACCTGTAGACATTATACAACCTTACAATAATCAAGGCAATAGTAATCAACAATACAGCAATGGTTTTTACAATATTTTTCTGTGAAAATAATATCAGCCTGATGGCTCACAGTCTTCCGGCCTATCGGTCACCTCCCCTACAGGGTAATTTTCTTTTCTCTCCGATTTTGTCTTTGCTAAAATCCATCTCTTCTAAAAAGGAGACTTAACGAAAAGAGGGCTGTCCGGAGGCAGCCCTGCTGAGTCTGAATAAATAGTTAATATACTTGGCCTTGATTATTGCTTTGTTAGTTATCAGAAGAAGAACTGAACCCGTGAGAAGAGAATTTCCGCATCGTCCTGTTTATCGTTTATCATTTTTCCATTGAAGTAGCCCAGGCGGCCGACAATGTTCTTATCAAATACGTAGTCAAGCCCCAATTCCACGCCCTTCATGTCGGAGTCAGCGTAGTCATAAGTCGGGATAAGAGCAGCGTACTGTCCAAGGTGCTTGTAGGCAACGTGAGCGCCCCAGGAACCTTTCTTAGCTCGCTTTATGCCCTTGTAATCCAACTGAGCGTAGTAGGCTCTACGATGTTTTTTACTTACCTCGCCTTCGGTATTTTCCGCGTAGGCCCCGGAAAGCCGCCAGTTATTATCAAAGCGGTAAGAAAGACCTGCCGCCCAGATTTTTGCTGAATTATCGGCGTAAAATTTACTGCTGTCATCAGCATTTAGCATCTCATTAAAGCCGCCACTGAAATTATGGAAAGCGGCGCCGATGCCAAATTTTTTATCCTTGTAGTTTATATCGATGCCCTGATAACTGGATGTCTTATCATTATAGGTAGCAAGCACTTGACCACCGTGCCAGCCCCAATTGCCATGACTTGCCCGGCCGGCCCGGGCGATGACCTTCACCTTGTTCCCGGCGGTTACCTGAATACCGGATATATAGTCATCAAAAATCATACCCTCGGTAGTAGGATCAGTGTAGTAGAACTTACCGAGATCAACGGTGGTATTGCCATAGTTGCCCTGGGCAAACATCCACTTGTTGGTGCCGCTGGCGGTATCAGCGGAAGTTTTGTTATTCAATCTGTAGTAGGTAGCAGCCTGGACATTCCAGTTTTTGTTGACCTGAGCGTACATTTTCAAACGAAGCTCTGACCGGTTCATATTGTCGGCTGTTTTATTCCCGGTTCCCTTGTCCTGGGTAATGCGGCGGACAGCCTGGGAACGGAGCTCGCCGAAGAATTTTACGTTGTCCACCTTTTTTTCGAGATTGGCCACCCGGACGCCCAAGGAATTCAGCTCTTCGGCAAATTCAGCGGCGAGCTTATCCAAGGCAGCGCTGTCTACTCCCTTGGCCATGGCCTTGGCAACCATCTGCGCCATCTCAAAGCGGGTTATTTCCTGCTGGCCGCGATAGGAACCGTCGCCATAGCCTTCAACTACTCCCTCAGCCGCCAACTGGGCCACTGCCTCATAAGCCCAATGGTCAGCCGGTACATCAGAGAAAGGATTTGCGGCAGCAAAAGCAGTGCTGGCCGCACCGGCCACGAAAGCCATAGTCAGTGCCGGAGCCAAAGATTTCTTCATGGATTTTTATCCTCCCTAAAACAGTGAAAATAATGAAAAATTTATGGTAATTATTCTGTTTCTGTCACTATGTTAAAGGAGTTTCCATGTTTCCTCGCTATTAACGGTAACATACCCAGAACAACTCACTCATCCTTATGATTCAATCAGCGCAATCACATTCATAAACAAAATCATCATACAGGTGACAGGCTGCATGATCGCCAGTCCCAACATGCTTCATAGCAGGCATATAGGCACGGCACTTCTCGTCAATGCAGCTTGGGCAGCGATCCTGGAAAGGGCAGCCTACCGGTCTGTCAAGAGGACTTGGTATTTCACCCTCCAAAGTTTTCAGTTCATGCTCTCCCTTTGGTACTACCGGAAAGACTGACTGAAGCAACGCCCTCGTATAGGGATGCTTTGCCTCCTTCAGGCGGCCGGCAGAAAGTGACTCTACAACATTGCCCAGGTACATTACAATTGCCCTGTTACACATCTGGTAGACCAGCGCCAGGTCATGGCAGATAAATATGATGGATACGCCGGTTTCCTTCTGAAGCCTCAGCAGCAAATCAATAACGGTCTTCTGTACGGACACGTCAAGAGCGCTGGTGGCCTCATCGCAAATCAAAATATCCGGCTCAAGAACAAGGGCTCTGGCAATCGCGATACGCTGGCGTTGACCACCCGACATGTTGGCCGGGAAACGGTTCACAAAGTCAGCCGAAAGCTCAACCTTCTTCAGCATTTCGATTGCCTTGGCTTCACAGTCCTTTTTGGAAATAAGATTAAAGTTGATCAACGGTTCACAGATAATATCCTTGATAGTCATTCGAGGATTAAACGCCTGACCAAGATTCTGGAACACCATCTGAATATGACGGCGATTCTGACGGGCTTCTTCTCCGGTAAGCCTGGTAATATCCTTGCCCTTATATATCACACCGCCGGAGGTTGGCGGATAAAGCTGCATTATCATCTTTACAAGAGTAGATTTACCGCAGCCTGATTCCCCGACAATTGCAAGTGACTCTCCTTTGTACAGGTTAAAGGACACATCATTGCAGGCGGTGAGAAACCTTTCCCCGTCTACCTCAAATTTTTTTACAAGATGGTCTATCCGGAGAACCACCTCCCGACTGGCAGCTTTCCCCCGGTCATGTTCGTGTTCATGATGTTGCTCGCATTCAGAAATCGTAGTGGAGGTCATTGACAGCATCTCCTATCCTGGGCGCTGCAGCCAGCAGCTTTCTCGTATAATCGGTCTGGGGATCATTTACAATCTGAGCCGAGGTACCTTCTTCCATTACGTGACCATTCTGCATAACGATAATGTGGTCAGCCATATAAGCCGCGACACCAAGATTATGGGTAACTATAATGATAGCCGTGTCATCCTCATAGCAGATATTCATCATCTCTTTTACTACCTGTGCCTGAGTAGTAACGTCAAGGGCGCTGGTAGGCTCATCTGCCAGCAGCAGTTTCGGCGAAAAGCACATAGCCATGGCTACGCCTACACGCTGATTCATACCGCCGGACAACTCAAAGGGATAGCTATTCAAAATTACTTCGGGATTCGGCAGACTCATTCTCTTCAGCATCTGAACAGCCCGCTCAATAGCCTGTTCCTCTGTCATATCAGAGTGCTGCTGTATGTACTCAACAAACTGCGTTCTGATACGCTGGATAGGATCCAATGTTCCTCCACAGTCCTGAAAGACCATAGATATACCCATTCCGCTGAGCTGTCGCCATTCCTCGGGGGTATTCTGGCCAAGGTCTTTGCCGTCGAAGAAAATTTTTCCGCCGGTCACATGGCCAAGTCCTGGCAGGCAGCCTAAAATAGCGCGAATTACGGTAGTTTTCCCACTGCCGCTTTCACCTACGATGGCACAAACCTGACCCTTATCCAGATTAAGGTTTACACCTTCAACAATCGGCCGGTCTCCATAGGCTATCGCTAAATCGGATACCTCTAATAGCATATCGCCACTCCTTATGAAGAAATTATAATGGTCTTTTATCAATGAATGATAATATGTGTGAATCGTAATGCAATTTTTTGAATTATTGCATATAAGATACATATCTACACCCACGGGAGGCGTCCTATCAATGGGAAAATCGTTGATAGGACGCCGCTTACAGGTGCATGATTACACATTATTCGAGATTTGATTACTTCGCCGGTTTGATGTCCATAGTGACCCAGTAGTAGTCAGCCGGTTTAATTACCGCTCCCTGAATCTTGGAGGAGCTGACCATATTAGTCTGGGGATAGCCCAGGAAAAGACCTGCGCAATCATCAAGGATAATCTGCTGAGCCTTAATCATCATCTCCCGGCGCTTTGCCTTGTCGAACTCAAGGGCCAGATTTGCCATCAGCTCATCGTACTCGGGATTGCTGTAGCCGGTTCCATTCTGGGGATTATTGCCATCCACATTGGTACGCCAGTACCAGTTGAGATACACCTCAGGATCACCGGTCGGGGCGGTGATATTGTTGGTAATCATCAGGTCAAATTCGCCATTGATACCCATACGGTCAACCAGGTTATAATCAACGGAATTTATCTTGATATCAATGCCAACCTTCTTGGCATCAGCCTGGATTGCCTCAGCGTAGAGGGGCAGCTCGGCCCGGCTATTGTAGGTTACGATAGTAAGCTGCAGGGGCTTGCCATCCTTATCGAGAATCCCGTCTCCATCGGTATCCTTCCAGCCTGCTTCCGCCAAAAGTTTCTTGGATCTTTCAACATTGTAGGCATTCGGATCCTTCAGCTGGTCAAACCCGTAGTCAAGGGAAGGCGGCACCGGAGCCTTACCAGGAATAAACGTACCCTTCAGAAGAACCTTGTTGTAGGTTTCGCGGTCAAGAGAACTGACAAGAGCCTCACGAACCCGTTTATCATTCATGATCCGACCTTCCCGCATATTGAGGCGGGAAACGACTACCCGAAGGGAGGCAAGCTCAGACACCTTGAACTTATCCTTGCCCCGGAAGAGGCCAATATCGCCGGCGGCAATGTTTACAGCCGCATCGATTTCTCCAGACTGAAGAGCCATAGCCCGGGTGTTCGGATCATCAATAGAAGGTATCTCAAGGGTCTTATAGGGAGGCTGGCCGCCCCAGTATTTGTCGTTGGCAGCCATTACCGCCTTTTCCTTGACAAAGGACTTTACCATATAGGGACCGGTGCAGATAGGGCCCTGCTTTGAAAAATCCCGGTCGCCGCCGGCCGACTTTTCGCTGGTAACATCAACAATGAGCCACAGGGGATCCGCAAGCGCGCCGTTCAGGTTTGCCATTGGTTCCTGGGTGGTAATCATGATGTCCTGGCCCTTGGCTTCCATCTTAACGGGAGTAAAGAAAGTGCCTGCCCGCTTTGACTTTTCAAATACGCGTTCAAAGGACTTCTTAACTGCCTCGCCATCAACTTTCTTGCCGTTGGAAAAGACCATGTTGTCGCGAATATGGAAAGTCCAGGTAAGCTTGTCATCGCTTACGGACCATTTGTCAGCCACCCAGGGCTGAACATTCATCTTGTCATCGAATTTGGTAAGACATTCGCCGAGGCCGTAGCGAAGCACAACCCAGCCAAAATAGTTATCAGTAGGCTCAAGGCTGTCGGCGAAATTGGTAACGCCAAACTTAAATACCTCCGCCTGTCCGGAAGCTGCCTTACTGTCACCAGCTTTCTTGTCACCGCCGCCGCAACCGGTGACGAAGCTTGCAAGCATACCGACTGCCAAGGCGGTAGCCATTGCCTTTTTTGCTTTTCCAAATGTAAACATCTGCATCTCTCCCATTCTAATATAAATATTAAGTTAAACTTAACCCTCGGTTAATCACTCGTGGCTCTTGGGATCCATAATATCCCGGAGACAGTCGCCCCACGTGTTGAAGATGGCTACGACCGCCAGGATTGCCAGCCCTGGATAAATCATAACCCAGGGCGCGGTCTGAATAACCTGACGGCCTTCATTGAGCATAAGACCCCACTCCGGCGTAGGAGGCTGAGCGCCAAAACCGAGAAAAGAAAGACCGGCAATTTCCATTATCATAGTACCGATATCCATTGCCGCAGTGACGATGATAGTCAAAATAATGTTCGGCAGAATATGACGATAAAGTATCTGGAATGGTCTCGTACCGTTTGTTACTGCCGCCGCCACAAAATCACGGTCACGTATCTTCAAAGTCAGAGAACGAGCCAACCGGGCATACTTGGTCCAGCCGACGATGGTAAGCGCCAGAATGGTATTTATGGCGCTGCCGCCCATGATACCGGCGATTGCTATCGCCAGAACGATACCGGGAAATGCCAGCATCAAATCCGAAAATCTCATAAGAACCATGTCCACCTTGCCGCCACAATAGCCGGCAACGATGCCTACCGCAGTACCGATAGCGGTCATCAGGAATACGATAAGCATAGTCATGGACAAGGAAACCCTGGCTCCGTAGAGAATACGGGCAAAGCAATCGCGACCCAGCTTGTCTGTACCGAAAATGTGGGGACCGCCCGGCTCCATGAGAGCCTCTCTCATATTTGTAGTATAAGGGTCGTAGGAGGTAATTATCGGAGCCAAAGCAGCGGCGGCAATAATCAGGATCACGAGACCCGTAAATATTCTGAATGTTGTTTTATCATCCATCTTCATTTAGCGAGTCCCCTTTCTAATCCGCGGATCAAGATAGTGATACGAGCAATCGATTACAAAGTTGATAATCATGTAAAAAGAAGCAATCCACAGGACAAAGCCCATAACAAGAGGATAATCTCGCATCTCAATAGAACGAACCGCCAGTTTGCCCAAACCTGGCCAGCCGAATACCATTTCAATAACCGCAGAACCGCCCAGAAGCCAGCCAATCGTCAAACCAAGAAGGGTTATCAGCGGAAGGCAGGCGTTCGGCATAATGTGATGCCAAAGAATACGGCTCATAGGAATGCCCCTGGCCTTTGCCCCCATTACATAATCCTGGTTTAACTCTTCAAGAACCGCTGTACGAACCTGACGGGTATATTTGGCCGCCATAGAAATAGCCAAAGTAACAGCCGGAAGAACCATTCTCCGAAACTCAACTTCACCGCCGGCAATGGGGAACCATCCAAGTTGAAGGCCAAATACATAGAGGAGCATTAAGCCAACCCAGAAAGTCGGCATCGATATCCCGATGAAAGTCAGGAAGCGGATCCCATTGTCAATCAGGGTATTGCGCTTAAGAGCGGAAATAATACCGAGGGGAAGAGACACAACGATCATGATAAACAAAGAGGACCCGGCGAGTAAAAGAGTTCCCGGCAGCGCCTCCATCAGCTTCTGAGCGACCGGGACCCGGGCAGAGTAGGACATGCCCATGTCACCGGTAAGAACCCCGCCGAGCCAGCGGATATACTGAATGTGGAAAGGCTGATCAAGGCCAAGCTGCTTTCTCGTCTCTTCAATGACCTCCCGTGGAATTATGACATCGCCAACCTCCAATAGCATTTCGACAGGATCACCTGGGGCAACGTAGGTGAGTGCAAAGGTAAGAAATGTTACGCCCAGGAGCGTCAACATCATCTGCACGAGGCGATGTAATATTTCTTTCCCTTTCAAAAAACCATCTCCCTTTTACGACTAAATAACCTTTAACAAGTTCATGATATATCATTGCTATCAATAAACTTATTTTTTCATGTCCATTATTTTAATTTATATATATTACATTTGTCAAGATTATATATCAAAAATAATAAATTATACAAAGATTTTTCTACCATTGTTTTAATATTTAGTTATTATGAAATATTAAAATAGTTAATATTTATTAAAAAGTAAACAACAAAAGGAGGAAATTTTAGAATTTCCTCCTTTTGTTGTTTACTACCAATCCTCAATATCTAATTTTTATTCAATCAGCTCATGGTGGTCATGCTGCGCGACCCCCGAATCGCCTGATTTATGAAGGAGCAAACAGCTTTGCTCAACAGCGCAGAACATAACGGGATCCCCTTTTCGGACGGAAAGGGCTGAAAGCTGGTACAGATCCGTGCCTTCTTCCACTGCCATAACCTCTTCTCTCACATTTCCAAACACATCGGTAATCGTTCCTACTATCTGTCCTTTTTTAACGATATCCCCTGGTTTCACTAAAGGCTTCCACAGCCCGCTTTCCTTTGCAATGATAGGGCGGGATGTTCCAAAATCATGAATGTGACCAAGATTTCGTCTTTCTTTTCCGTCATCGTATATGCCGAAGTATTTCATTATGCGATACATATCAGCCAGATAGCCAATTTCGTCATTTTCATTCCAGACGCAATTACCTCCCCGCTCAATCAAAATCCCCGGCAAATCATTCTGGGCTGCCGCGGCAATACTTCCATTGGGAGACTGGGACTGAACCATCATGTGAATGTAAAGATTCTTTGCCGCTTCCCTGGATTTCTCAATTACCTCAGGTTTTGCCAATACCGAATAATAAAAGTGCGGTATCAAGTCCTCGTGAAGGTCGCCACTGTGGAGATCCATGTAGAAGTCGTATCCCCTGCCCATTTCCCGAGTGATAAACCAGGCGATTTTTTCCGCCGCAGTTCCATCCTCCTTGCCGGGGTAAACCCGGTTAATATTTTTTCCGTCTGCCGGAACGATAGCCGCCCTTCGCTCCATGAAGGCCCCGCCGTTGACCAAATGTAGAATTGTCAGGGAGCCTGACATTTTCAGCGGGTCAATCCGGCGGACCAGCTGAGCTGTAGCCAGAATACCCGGATACTCATTACCATGTATTCCCGCGGTGATAAGTATCCGTTTTCCCGGCTTTATCCCGTTGATCAGGGTAAAGGGAACGTCGGGAGTATCATCGGTTATGCTGATATATCCCTGCACCTTTGTTCCCGGCTTTGCCACATACCCACAAAATTCAATATCCTGTAAATTATTATCCATTACCAGAATTTCTCCTGTTCTCATGTCAAGCGCTATCAATTACCGTGAGCGCACAGCAGGTCGGACTTATCCACCTGAAGCGCTCTGATGGCATTCAAAATCGCAATGACCATAACGCCAACATCGGCAAAAATTGCGAACCACATATTTGCGTAACCGACAGCCCCGAGGATGATGCAGAAGACCTTTACGCCGATCGCCAGCCAAATATTTTGGGTGACAATAGCGAGGGTCTTCCGGGCGATCCGCATGGCAAAGGGTATCCTCGCCGGGTCATCATCCATGATGACGATATCAGCAGCCTCAATGGCGGCATCAGAACCCAGGGCGCCCATGGCAATCCCCACATCAGCCCTGGTAAGCACCGGAGCGTCGTTTATTCCATCCCCCACAAAAGCCAGCTGTTCTTTCCCCTTCTTTTCTGCCAAAAGCTTTTCAACTTCCTCCACCTTGTTGCCGGGGAGGAGCTCCGCGCGGTACATATCAAGACCAAGTTCTTCGGCCACTGCCCGGGCAGTATTTGCTGTATCGCCGGTAAGCATTACGGTCTTTGTTACACCTTCCTGCTTCAAACCTTTAATAGCAGCGGCAGAACATTCCTTTACGACGTCAGAAATAACGATGAATCCGGCGTATACTCCGTCAACAGCTACATGGATTATAGTACCCGGCACATTTGGATTTTCAACGTTAATATTCAGCTTTGCCATGAGGCGCTTGTTACCGGCGGCAACCTTGCGGCCGTCAACCACCGCCATTACACCATGACCGCTGATTTCTTCGTAATCAACAACCTCTCTTTTATCGATGTCTTTCCCGTAGGCTTTTTTCAGGCTCAGGCTTATGGGATGCTTAGAGAAGCTTTCCGCATGGGCAGCGTAGCGAATAAGCTCCTCTCTGCTCATACCCTGAGGCTCGACTTTTGTTACTTCAAATACTCCCTTAGTGAGAGTGCCCGTCTTATCAAAGACAATACATTTCGTTTCAGCAAGGGCTTCCAGATAGTTGGACCCCTTTACCAGGATACCGTTTGCGCTTGCTCCGCCAATGCCGCCAAAGAAACTCAGGGGAATGGAAATAACCAGGGCGCAGGGGCAGCTGATTACCAGCATGATGAGAGCCCGTTCGATCCAAATGCTCCATTCAGGTTCAAGCCCCATGAAAAAGCTACGGCCAACCGGCACACCTACCGCCAGCAGAACAGCAAGGAAGCAGACAATTGGAGTATATACCCGGGCAAAACGGGTAATGAACTTTTCACTGCGGGACTTTTTTGCTCCGGCATTTTCCACCATGTCAATAATTTTTGCCGCTGTTGATTCATCCGCTTCCTTTGTAGTGCGGACGCGGATCACGCCGGACATATTGATGCAGCCGGAGAGGACTTCGTCCCCTTCTTCTGCCTTGCGGGGCACGCTTTCGCCGGTAAGGGCACGGGTATCGATATTAGTAGTACCGCTTTCAATAACGCCGTCCAAAGGGATCCTTTCTCCCGGCTGTACAAGGATCAGGGAACCGACCTCAACCTCATCAGGATCGACCTGCCTGATTTCTCCATCTTCCTCAATATTGGCGTAATCGGGACGAATATCCATCAGCTCGGTGATATTACGGCGGCTCCTGCCTACAGCGTAGCTCTGGAAAAGCTCCCCGATCTGGTAAAAAAGCATAACTGCGGCGCCTTCCTCATATTCACCGATGACCATAGCGCCGGAAGTGGCGATGGCCATAAGAAAATTTTCATCGAAGACGTCGCCATGAAAAATACCGAGAACCGCTTTCCGAAGAATGTCATAACCAATGACAATATATGGGATGAGGTACAATCCTGCTTCTGCCATTCTGCGGGAATCTTCATCAGGGAAAACACCTTCAAGGGGCAAAAAATGCAGCGTAATCATCAATATAGACGTAATTACAATTCTTACCAGCGTCACTTTTTGTTTCTTGCTCATTGGATATACACCTCCAGGATATTTACTAAATATTTAATGCAGCGTCACTTTACAAATATTTCACAGTCCGGCTCTACCTTCCTGGCTGCGGCAACTACAGCCTTAGTTACAGCATCAACATCAGCGCCATCAGCAAATTCAACAGTCATCTTCTGAGCCATGAACGCGATTGACACGTTTTCAACCCCTTCTACCTTCGCAACGGCATCCTCAATTTTGAGGGCGCAGGCAGCGCAATCAATTTCAGTCTTAAATTTCCTTTTCATAGTCAATTCCTCCGTATAGTTATTTTCGTAAGGATGCGTACATCAGCACCTCTTTTATATGAATATATAATCATATATTCTTTTATTTGTCAACTGGTTTTTCACTGTTTCATAATAAATTTTACAAATAACCTTCAGCCAGTTTTTTAACTGCAATCGTACCGCATACAGCCTGCTGTACCCTCTTATCAGATGCCGTCTTACGCACGATGAAGATGTTTCCAACAAAAAAAGACTATGAAAAATAACAACTTATCCTTCATAGTCTTTTTACTAATTCTGCAAGGTAAATACCGCTATCTCCGGAGGACAGCCAAGGCGGAAAGGAAACCAGCTTCCGTTGCCGCAGTGAACATAGCCAAGAGTCTTTTTTCTATCTTTTCCTTCTACAACGTACATACCTCTCATATACTTGAATGTATGAGGGACAAGGGGTATTCCAAATAGTCCGATCTGTCCGCCGTGAGTGTGCCCGCAAAGGACGGCAGCCGCCCCTTCTTCCGCGCCTGAGTCAATAAAATCCGGATGGTGAGCCAACAATATAGAAGCAGCTCCCTCCGGGACAGCCTTGTGCGCCTCCCTGGTGTATTCCTTTACCTGCCGGGAAAATAAATCTCGGCGGCGGGGATAATCAACTCCGGCAATATATAAGGCTTCTGCCGTCCCAGCTTTCCCGGCAACACATATTGCCTGATTCCGCAGTACTTTTACTTTGGACCGGGACAGGCCTTTCTCAATAAGTGACAGATCCCTGAAGTATTCGTGATTTCCAAATATGTAAATAATTCCATCTTTGAATTTATCACAATAGCGATTAACTATTTCGATTGCTTCCTCATTTGTCTCATTATCGTCAAAAATATCTCCCGTCATGACCAGCAGATCACCGCCGAGACCGGCTGCTTTCTCCAAAAGCTGTTCAAATCGTTCAGTAGTGAGAAACGGGCCGCAGTGAACATCGCTGAGCTGGATTATCCGGTAACCCTTCAGCGCTTTATGGGCCTGGTTTTGCAGAGGAACAGCAAAGCTATTGATGACGGTATCATCCTTTTCCACCAATCCTCCATAAAGACCAGCCGCAATTGCTGCCGTTGGATATAGGACAGCACCCTTCAACAGCTTTCTCCTCTCCTTATCCAGCGGGCTGATAAGGGGAGAGCTTATCAATCGCCGGACATAGCGCGTGCCAACACTTAATGCCACAAACACGATAAAAAGCAGCTCTATCATCACAATGACTGAGAAAGTATGAAGAATTATTCTGGTGGCTTCGTTCATATTTCCCCAGCACCATCCCATGACAGCGGTTGAAATGGCATTGAAGAGAACCAGAGTGATCCTCAGTCTTTTGCAGGTTGAGCCTGTAGCCACATATCTGGCTGACCACACGGCTGCAATGGTCAATAAAAGAATGACCCCGGCAAGAAGTACGTAGAATATTATCATAATAATTCCCTCGATAATTTCCATCATACAAAAGCCCCTCAGGCTACTCCTGAAGGGCTAAAATTTACTGTGGTGCCGAAGGCGGGACTCGAACCCGCACGATTTGTGGTCGCTTGATTTTGAGTCAAGTGCGTCTGCCAATTCCGCCACTTCGGCACTGATTTGATGTTGACCAAGAAATAGTAACACACCAATGGTTGTTAGTCAATATATCGGACAAAAATATTGGAGCATAAAAGAGACCGCCCATTGAGGCGGTCTCACAGAAGCGGCCTGACTACCGATCAATCCTTTGACAGGTCACTGCCATCTTTAAGCCAGCTCATCATGCTGCGGAGCTGGGCGCCGACCTTCTCAATTGGATGTTCTGCATGAATACGGCGCTGAGCCAGGAAGTGAGCCCGACCAGCCGCCCGGTTCTCCAGCAACCAGTTCCTGGCAAAGGTGCCATCCTGAATCTCGGTGAGGATCTGCTTCATAATCTTCTTGGTCTCCGCATTGCAGACCCGGGGACCGGATACATAATCACCGTACTCCGCAGTATCGGAAACAGAGGTACGCATCTTGGCCATACCGCCTTCATACATGAGGTCGACGATGAGCTTCATTTCATGGAAGCACTCAAAATAGGCGATTTCCGGCTGATAGCCTGCCTCAACAAGGGTCTCGAAGCCGTTCTGAATGAGGTGGGTCACTCCGCCGCAAAGGACAGCCTGCTCGCCGAAGAGGTCAGTCTCGGTTTCTTCCTTAAAGGTAGTCTGAATGATACCTGCGCGGGTACCGCCAATGCCGCGGGCATAAGCCTGGGCAAGATCGAAACAATTGCCGGTTGCATCCTGATAAACGGCAAATACATCCGGAACGCCGCCGCCTTCAACATAAGTGCGGCGAACGAGATGCCCGGGGCCCTTCGGGGCAACCATGAATACGTCTACGTCAGCCGGAGGAATGATCTGCTTGAAATGGATATTGAAGCCATGGGCAAAAGCCAGCGCTTTGCCAGCGGAAAGGTTCGGAGCGATTTCGCTCTTGTAAACATCAGCCTGCTTCTCATCCGGAATAAGGATCATGATGATATCGCTGTCTTTGGTAGCCTGAGCTACAGTCTTGACAGTGAGTCCCTTGCTCTCAGCCACAGCCTTGGATTTGGAACCCTCGTAAAGGCCGACACACACGTCGATACCGGACTCCTTCAGGTTCAGTGCATGAGCATGACCCTGAGAACCGTAGCCGATGATTGCGACCTTTTTACCCTTCATGATGTCCCAATTTACATCCTGATCATAGTAAGTTTTTGCCATAATACTCTCTCTCCTCACAATGTTCATAAATGGTATGGACGCCGCGCTCCAACCCAATGAGACCAGTACGGATTACCTCAAGGGTTCCATAAGGCTTCAACAGCTCAAGGAATGCGGTTACCTTTGAATCCTCTCCGGTAATTTCAAATACCAGAGTTTCCGGCTGCACATCAATGACGTGGGCCCGGAACAGTTCTGCCATCTTCAGTACATCAAGGCGATCCTTGTCATCTGCCCTCACCTTTATCATGGTGAGTCCCCGGAAGACTGAGGAGCTGTCATCAAGGCGACGGACAGCTACAACATCCGGCAATTTTTCAAGCTGCTTAATCATTTGGTCAATGACACCTTCGTCAGCATGAACGACAACGGTTATGCGGGAATAGTCCGGTGACTGGGTGACCCCTACCGCCAGGCTGTCGATGTTGAACTCTCGACGGGAAAACATGCCTGCAATCCGCACGAGGACGCCTGGTTGATTTTCTACCAGAATTGATAAAATATTACGCATTAGCTAAACCTCACTGCAAATTTCTGTAAACATGTAAACTATCGATATTCCGGTATTTTACTACAAGTTACACGATATATCAAGCTTTTTTCTGGTCTCTTTTCCAACGATAATACATGAAGGCAACAATAATGACCGAAACTATCACAAAAATTAGGCTGGCTTGGTGTCCGATGGCCATGAGAAGCTCCCAGCTCTCGCCCAAAGCCATGCCGCAGCCGATGATAAACACGGTCCAGGGCAGCGAACCGACAAAAGTAAGAATCAGAAACTTTGTAAAGTTCATCCGGGCGAAACCGGCCGGCAAAGATATGAATGTACGGATTACCGGTAACAGACGGCTGAAAAATACAGCTTTGTAACCATATTTATCAAACCAGGACTGAGCAAGGTCAACGTGGGACTTCTTTACAAAGAAATATTTACCGTATTTGTCAATAAATGGGCGTCCTCCCGCTACACCCACATAGTAGGCAAATATAGAGCCTGCCATGCCGCCAATCATACCCGCTACAGTGGAGCCGGTGAGAGTCATTTTTCCAGCGAATACCAAATAGCCGGCAAAGCCAAGAATAAGCTCGGAGGGAATCGGAATGCAGGCATTTTCAGCAGCCATGAGCAGCGCCACGGCAAAATATCCCCAATCCTCAATAAACAATAAAAAGTTGTGAGTTAAACCTTCCATAATATACCTCACCTTTCTTCACAGGTATAAGAGGTAGCAGCAGCTCCCTCAGCCAAAAACTTCGTAGAGCCCAAAGGCACCAAAAGCAATGAATGTAATTGCCGATATATAGTTTATTCTTTCCTTTGGCAACAATTTAGTCAGAACCGTTCCTACCATGATACCAAGCCCATCAGCCAATACCATTGCCATCGTCGTTCCACAGATTATCCAGGCAAGGCTGGCGTATTTTGCTGCCAGCGCCGCCGTGGCAAACTGAGTTTTATCGCCCATTTCAGCCAGAAAGAAGGCTATTGCCACAGTCTTTACCGGGTGCCGCGCCGACACATTTATACCTTCTTCGTCTTCTTTCTCACCGGTCATTGCGTTCTTCAAGGCGTAAAACCCAAAAATAATGAACAGCAGAGAAGCGGCGATGGATACGGTTCTTCCCTCCATAAAGCTGCCACACAGAACACCGATAATTCCGGCCAGCAAATGGTTTCCTATAGTGGCCAGCACTACCCCTGCCATGACCTTTTGCCAGGGAAACCGCATAGACAAACCCATTACCAGCAGCTGAGTCTTGTCCCCCATTTCAGCCAGAAAAACCAGGGTGAAAGCAGCCAGCATTGCCTCCATCAAATTCCCTCCCATACAATGCAGCTGTTCAGGAAAATTCCACCGGAATTTTCTTCATATCCCCTTCACTATCCAAGAGCCATTATAACAATCTCAGGCTACAAAAAAAAGGATGCCAAAGCACCCCCTGTTTTTTTCTATGGTGCCTCAGCGCAGAATCGAACTGCGGACACAAGGATTTTCAGTCCTTTGCT
>CAZIKQ010000006.1:0-63643 GCA_964540025.1 uncultured Schwartzia sp.
CATTCGGACGCATTAAGTGAGTTAGTCAAACTCGGACTTATTAAGTGAGTTAGTCAAGCCGGAGGGGTGACATATAATCGGTCTGATAGCCTCCCCTGTAGGGGAGGTGGCGGCGTAGCCGCCGGAGGGGTGACAGACAAATCAATGGTTTTCCTGCTTCACCCCTCAGCCGCTTTCAGCGACAGTTCCCCTACAGGGGAGCCTTTGAGACTGATTAGTAGTTACCCTCGTTCCCCAAGGCACATTCGATAGACGTCCCGGCGGGACAGGCCGGTCTGCCGGGCCAGCTGGCGCATTGCTTCCTTTTCAGGCACGCCCTGCCCGATGAGGTCCGCCACCGCCGCCATGACGGCTTCGGGATTCCTGGCCGTCATGGCGCGGCCGCCGGTTTCTTCCTCCGGAGCATCGGGAGTCGTATCCCGGCCGCCGACGATGATGACAAATTCTCCCCGCTGCTCCTTATCAGACAGCCCCGCCAGCAGTTCCTTCAGCCGGCCCCGGCGGTATTCCTCGTACTTCTTGGTCAGCTCCCGGCAAAGGACCGCCGGACGGCCGCCCCCCAGAACCCCGGCCAGCTCCTTCAGGGTGTCCGCCAGCCGGTGAGGAGCCTCGTAAAAAATCAGGGTCTCCCGATGGCCGGACAGCTCCGCCAGCAGCTCCCGGCGCTTTTCCTTTGTCCGGGGCAGAAATCCGGCGAAGGAAAAGCGGACCGTATCGAGGCCGGAGGCAATCAGCCCGGTAAGGGCCGCGTTAGCCCCCGGCAGGACAGTTACCGGGATCCCGGCGGCGATGGCCCGCCGAACCAGATCAGCTCCCGGATCGGCGATACCGGGCAGCCCCGCGTCGCTGACGCAGGCAACGCTCTCCCCGGCCAACAGCCGCTGAATCAGCGGCGGCCCGGCGGTTTCCCTGTTGTGCTCATGGTAGCTTATCAGGGGGGTATGGATATCGTAGTGAGCAAGGAGTCCCCTAGTGTGCCGGGTATCCTCCGCCGCGATTACATCTACCTCCCCCAGCACCCTTACGGCCCGGTAGGTCATATCCTCCAGGTTGCCGATGGGAGTCCCCGTCAGGTAGAGGATCCCGGCTGTCCGTTCACGTTCAGTTTCACTCATCTGTCTCTTTCTCCACGAAAGCCCGGTGAATATCCTCCACCACCAGCCGCAGGGTAACCATAGTGGGAACCGCCAGGAACATTCCCAGAGGGCCGATGATTTCTCCGGCCAGGGTCAGTCCCAGAATGATGGCCAGGGGATGAAGCCGCAGGGAATGTCCCACCAGCGAGGGATAGATCAGGTTATGATTCAGCTGGGTCACAAACAAAAAGAAAAGGATCGTATGGAGCCCGATGACCGGCGAGACGGTTACCATTATCAGGGAGGCAAAGCAGGAGGCGATCACCGGCCCCACCAGCGGGAAAAATTCACACACTCCGGAGAAAACGGCAAAGACCGGCCCGTAGGGCAAATCCCGGAAGGCAAAATAGCTGTAGACCACCACGCCCATCAGCAGGCAGATCTTGATCTGGCTGATGATAAACACCCGCAGGGACCGGAGAATATTTTCCAGCAGGGCCGCGATTCTCCCCTGCTGGTCAGCGGCAAACAGCGAAACGAGCCAGCCTTTTATCTTCGCCCCTTCCGCCAGCAGATAATAGGTCGAAAGGAGGATCAGCACGATGTCGATGACCCGGGAAAAGGCCGACACCAGCATGGACAGAGAGCTGCTCATGAAGCCGACGGAAAATTTTGTCAGCTGGGTCCAAGCGTTATTTATTTCTTCCCCAAAGATTGGCAGTTCCTTCACCCAGGGCAGCGTCATAAAGGAAGCCACCATCTGAGGCAGCTTATTGACGAAATCCTGCCCCATGGGCACGACGGTAGCGTATAAAATCACAAAGACCACTACCATCAAAAGGACAAAGCAAAACAGAACGCTGAACGCCGCCAGGAGGCGCGGCACTCTGGCCTCCATCCTGTCCACCAGCCCGGACAGCAGTAAGTCCAGGACCAGGGAGACAAAAATAACGACGGCAAACTGCGGCAGCCAGGCAACGGAGAGGAGGATCCCCACCATAAACAGACCTAAGCCAAGCGATGTAAGCTGGCGACTTCCCATAAATTTCTCATCTCCCTGTCTTCAAAAAACCGGGCGGGCAGGCCACATCCCGATTCGTGACCTATGCCCGCCCTCATGCTTTCTCATTTATTTATCTTTCCCGAAGTCATCGGACCAGCGGGGAACCGTCATCCTCCCAAGGCCAATGGGCTTAAAAGGCTCCTCCTGCTTCCCTTCCGCCCCCTGTGACTTTGCCATAAAGGATGGGGGCATCAGCTCCGACCCCGGCGGCTCCTGGGGAGCGGCCGCCCCGGTTTCAACCGGGGCGGCGGGCTCTCCCTTCTGACCGCGGATCTGCTTCAACAGATCCCTGGCGGTCATCACCTTCCCCGGCTGGCTCACGATTCGCGGAGCCGCGGGCGCTGCTCCGCCCTCAAAGTCGGCGGCAATAATCGTCGCCCTGACCTTCGTTCCCATCTCCGGCACCGTAACCACGCCGAAAATGAGGTCAACATCCGGGGATGTACGGCTGTTGATATACTGGGAAGCATCATTGATATCAAAAATGGAAATGTCCTCACTGCCGAAGATGTTGAGGATAATTCCCCTGGCTCCCCGGAGGGGACGCTCGATGAGCGGACTGGAAACAGCCGCTTCCACCGCCTTGACCACGGAGCCGCTTTCATCCTCGCCGATGCCCCAGACAACGTCGCTGTTGCTGGTATTGCGGCAGAGTATCGTCCGCACGTCCGCAAAGTCGACGTTCACCTTGCCGGTAGTGAGGATGGTGTCGGCAATGCACTCGATAGCCTGACGAAGGATGTTGTCCGCCGCCTTGAAAGCATCCACCAGGGACATGCTCTTATACTCGGGCAGCTTCAGCAGGTTATCGTTCTTTACGGTAATGAGGGCATCCATACAGCCCTTCATTTTATCTATGCCGGTCTGGGCCATCATCAGCTTGCGCTTTCCTTCCCAGGAAAAGGGAACCGTCACCACGCCGATGGTCATGATCCCCATATCCCTGGCGACCTTGGCTACTACCGGCGCCGCCCCGGTACCTACCCCGGCCCCCATCCCGGCCGTAATAAAGACCAGGTTTGCCCCCTGAATGGCCTGGGCAATTTTTCGCTCATCGATGCGGGCCGCATTGGCCCCCAGCTCAATATTGCCGCCGGTACCCCGGCCGCCGGTGATGGCCTCGCCGATGGCGATGGTCCGAATCCCCCTGTCCTCCAGGTTCCGAAGAGTCTTCTTGTCGGTATTGATCCCGATAAGCTCTGCCTGGAAATGCGCGTCGTCCTCGGCAATGCGGAGCAGCACGCTGTTTCCGCCGCCGCCGACGCCGACGACTTTTATATTTACAACCGGTCTCCTGATGGCCTGCTCCATTCTTTCAGCTGCCATGTCCCGGCCTCCTCTCAAACACAAAACGCTCCCCGTGAAAGGAGATAACACCCCGTTTGCGAGACATTCGTCATATGTATCCTCTTTTCCTGCTTTTTGAAGAGGTCTGTAAAAATTTTTCTTTCAAATTTGTACCACCTTTGTACCGCCGGAAGAAAAAAGTCCCCGGGAGTGATCGCACAACCCTTAGGGACAGCTTTTCCCCTGAAATTACAGGATGTTCCTCATAGCCTTCACGATATTTTCCACGGTAAAGCCAAATTTTTTCTGAAGAACCCCGGCCGGGGCGGAAGCCCCGAAGCCCTTCATGGTGACGGTGGCTCCGTCAAGGCCCACATATCTGCCCCAGCCGAAGCCGCCGCCAGCCTCTACGGCTACACGGGCCCGGATATTCTTCGGCAGAACGCTGTTCCGGTACTCCTCGCTCTGCTGTTCAAAGAGGTCGAGGGAGGGAGCAGAAACCACCGTTACATGGATACCCTCTTTGGCCAGCTCCGCCTGAGCCTCAATGGCCAGAGAAACCTCGGAGCCGGAGGCAATGTAAATGCCCCGGGCTTCACCCTGAGCCGGGGAAATAACGTAAGCGCCCTTCAGGGCTTCCTTGCTGGAACCGGCCAGCTGGGGAAGATTCTGACGGGAAAGGACGAGAGCGGTGGGCGTATCGGTACTGGTCACCGCCAAATACCAGCCGGCGGCGGTTTCGGTCATATCCGCCGGACGGAACACATTGAAGTTTGGCAGGGCCCGGAGAGAGGCCAGCTGTTCAATGGGCTCATGAGTGGGGCCATCCTCCCCGACGCCGATGGAATCGTGGGTATAAACGTAAATGACGGGCAGCTTCATGAGGGCAGCCAGTCGCATCATGGGCTTTACATAGTCGCTAAAAACGAAAAAGGTCGCGATATACGGCATCAGGCCGCCGTGGAGGGCAATGCCGTTGGCCATGGCCCCCATGGCCAGCTCCCGGACGCCGAAGTGGAGGTTGCGGCCTGCGTAGCAGCCGGCGGAGAAATCGGCGATTTCCTTCATGGCAGTCTTGTTGGAGGGAGCCAGGTCAGCGCTGCCGCCGATAAGCTGGGGCAGCTTGTCCTTCAAGCGGTTGATCAGGACGCCGGAGCTGCTGCGGGTAGCCTCCGGCTTGTCCCCATGGGCCCAGAATTCCTCATCCTTCAGGAGCGCCTCCGCATCCACCGGAGAATGCATCTCATCCCACAGCTGTGCCATCTCCGGATATTTCTCCCGGTAGGCCGCAAAGAGAACGTCCCACTTTCCTTCCTGTACGGCTCCCTGCTCTGCATACTGGGCCACGGCGTCATAAACCTCTTCCGGCACGTAGAAGTCCTCATCCGCGGGCCAGCCGAGGTTTTCCTTCAGGGCCGCCACGTTATCGGCGCCCAGCGGTTCCCCGTGGGCGCTGGCCTTGCCCTGCTTTGCCGGGCAGCCGTAGCCGATTTCCGTATGGACGGTGATGAAGGAAGGACGGGTCCTGTCCGCCTTGGCCACCCTGATGGCCGCCGCAACCGCGTCAATGTTATTGCCGTCGGCCACCTCTATGGTCTGGAAGCCAAAGGCTTCCATGCGCCTCTGAACGTTTTCGGTGAAAGCGATATCCGTACTGCCCTCGATGGAAATCTTATTGCTGTCGTATAAAACGATGAGCTTGCCCAGCTTCAGGGTGCCGGCCAGGGAGAAGGCTTCGGAGGAAATACCCTCCATCATACAGCCGTCGCCGCCCAGGACATAGGTGTAATGGTCAACTATCGGGAAGCCCGGCTTGTTGAAGCGGGCCGCCAGGTGCGCTTCCGCCATGGCCATGCCTACCGCCATGCCCATACCGGCGCCGAGGGGGCCAGTGGTAGCCTCAACGCCGACGGTATGACCGTACTCCGGATGACCGGGAGTCCGGGAGCCCTCCTGACGGAATTCTTTCAAATCGTCAATGGTAAGACCATAGCCAAAAAGATGAAGCAGACTGTAGAGGAGCATGGAGCCATGGCCGCCGGAAAGGACGAACCGGTCACGATCTGCCCATTTGGGGTCAGCCGGGTTGTGCTTCATTACCTTTGCCCACAGGGCGAAGGCGGCGGGAGCCGCCCCCAAGGGCAGACCCGGATGGCCGCTGTTCGCCTTCTGAATGGCGTCAGCGGAAAGGACCCGAATGGCGTTTACGCATTTTATATCAAGCTGGGACATGGGAATATCTCCTCCTGTAAATCAAGTCAGGGAGTCACAACGATAGTAAGTCAGACTGCTTCGGCTATGAGGTCAATTTCAATCAGCGCGCCCTTGGGAAGGTTGGAAACCTCAACGCAAACCCGGGCCGGGGGATTTTCCGTAAAGTAGCCCCCATAAATTTCATTGACCTTGCCAAAATCGCCGATATTCGCGAGGTACACGGTAGTTTTCACGGCCCTGCCCAAAGAAGTCCCGGCGGCCTCAACGATGGCCTTCAGGTTGTCCAGCACCCGGACTGTCTGGGCTTCAATACCTCCCTCCACCATTGCGCCGGTAGCCGGATCAAGGGGAATCTGCCCGGAAACAAAGAGCAGTCCGCCGGCAGCGATCGCCTGAGAATAAGGCCCGATGGCGGCAGGGGCCTTTGCCGTGGAAATAACTTTTTTCATTTTGAATTCTCCTTTTAAGTTGACAGTTTGCTAAGATCCGGGCGGAGATTCGTTGCCCCGCCTAAATATATATGCTTAATATCCTTTTGGGATTTGTCCGTGTCCACCAGCATGAGGGCGCGAATGCACAGGGGCAGAGAACCCTCCACCGCGATCTGCCGGGCGTCAAACAGCGGAACTAAATCAAAGCCGGGGATCTGACGGGCTCCGGCCGCCGGAAAGGCCGCCGTTATATCCTCCGTGGAGGAAAAAATTACCGCTCCGATATCCTCAGGCTCAATGCCGTTCTTCCGGCACATGGTGGTCACCAGCCATCTTGACGCCGAGAAAACATCATTCTCGGTGTTTTCGTTAATCGTTATTGCTCCGCGAATACCACGCATTTAGATACCTCCCTGGAATAAAGACTTCATTTGTATAGAATATCACAATCAGCTGTTTTTGAAAATATCCCAGAGAAGTTTCCCGCAAAGAACCAGCGCCGCCAGATAGCCCAGCACTCCCAGCAGGGGAATCTCCAAAATTTTTGGGGTCATCTGGGTGGTGGATATGACGCTGGAGCCCAAAAGCAGCGCCGCTCCCAAAATGCCGAATACCAGTTTATTTATCATTCCGTCCAGCCGGTTCAGGGGTTCCTCCGAACCGGTAAGGTCCAGGTTGACTTTTGTCTGTCCGGACATGGTCATCCGGAGGATATCGGAAATCTGCTCCGGCAGCTGCATCGTCTTTCTGACCAGATTGTAGCCGTTCTGTTTCAGCCGGGCCATCTCCTCCGGCCAGTCGATGTTCTTTTCAAAATCAAGGCTGAAAGCCCGGGTAAAAATATCCACAAAGCTTACCCCGGGACAATGGCGCCGCATAACGCCCTCGATGGTGATTACGCCCCGGGCAAACATACTTAGCCCCGGACCAATGGCAATGCGATTGTTTTTCAGGGTAGCCAGAATCTGCCGGGTCAGCTCCCCCATGCCAAGCCGGGAAAAATTCATGTCCCCATAGCGCAGGATCAAGGCTTCAACGTCCTCGTAAAGCCGGGTGTGATCGATTCGTCCCCGGGGGCGGCCCAGAGTCAGAACAGCCGCTTTCATCTCATAGGCGTCCCGCCGGGCCAGCGCCATTATGGCCTTCCTTACGGCCGCTCTGTCCCGATGGGAAAGCCGCCCCATCATGCCGAAATCCAGCCAGACGATCTTGTCCCCCCGGATCCGCATATTGCCGGGATGAGGATCGGCATGAAAGAAACCGTCCTCCACCAGCTGGCGGACATAATGCTCCCCCAGCCGCCGTCCCAGCTGGTTCATATCGTAACCGGCAGCTCTCAGCGCCGCTTCGTCGTCGAAGGGGATCCCCTCCACGAAATCCATCACCAGGATCCGGGGGGTGGTAAGCCCCCGGTGAACCTTCGGCCCATCGATGTGGGGCTCGTCCGCGTTCAACCGGCAGAACTCCTCGATATTTTGCGCCTCGATGAGAAAATCCATCTCCTGACGGGCGATGGCCTGGAATTCATCCAGTATCTGGTCAAAGTCGATGACGCTTTCCTTCTTGCCCACCAGCTTCATTATCGCCGCCGCCCGCCTCAACAGCAGAATATCCCTGGCGATGATGCCGGAAATGTTCGGCCTCTGCACCTTTACCGCCACCGCCGTGCCGTCCCGCAGCTCCGCCCGATGTACCTGAGCGATGGAGGCTGAGCCCAAAGCCCTTTCCTCCATTGACCGGAACACCTGCTCCAGGGGGCAGTCGTACTCCGCTTCAATTATCTGCCGGATCTCTTCAAAGGGCAGGGGCTTTGCTTCCGTCTGAAGGTGTACCAGCTCGTCGCAATAATCCTGGGGCAGAACGTCCGGACGCATGCTCATGATCTGCCCCAGCTTCACATAGGTGGGCCCCAGATCCTCCAGAATCAGCCGCAGCTTCATGGGCGTCAGCCCCCGGACAACCTCTCTTTTTCTCAGGACCCCCACCATTTCGCTGACCCGCTGGGCTGAATAATCAAGCTCCGCTTTTTTCACGCTGCCGCCTCCTTTGTCAGCTTCCTTTCCCTTACATTAGCAGGAAAGAATTTCCTCAAACATTGCCAGGATACTCTCGCCGTAGTAATCCCCCGGAACCGCCCAACGGCCGTTCAATTCTGTCCAGGTGGTCAGGCATTTCTCCCCCTGGATCGCCCGCACCAGCTCGTAGCGGGGATCCACGATCTCCAGAGCCGGTCGCCTTGTAGAGCTGTAGGCCAGCAGATGCTGGATATGGGCCCGCACCCCGATTTCCGCCGTGGGAAAATATCCGCCCTTTACCGTCCGGCTGGTGGTCCCCAGTCCGCAGTAATTGTTCTGATCCGGCGTCACCGTGCCGCCGTAGCCAAAATAGCCGGTCTCCTTCAGGGCCTGGGCAAAAGCCACGTCTCCCCTGATCCCTTCTCTGGCCCCCTCGGCAAAATAATAGCGGACCAGCTCCTCCGGCGTTACCGACAGCTGGGGCTTCGGATTCCGCTCCAGCAGAAATTTTACGCACTGCTCCTCCGTGGCGATGGCCAGACCGTAGATGGTATTGCCGCCCCAATCCGCCGGGATAAGGGGATTTCCCATAGGGTCGTGGAGCTTCCTTGCCTTTTCCGCCGGGGAAAGCAGATCGTCAGGCGTCAGGGGCGGCAGTCCCTGCCTGGCCCGGCGGCGGTTTTCCCTGGCCAGGGCTTTTTCGGCCTTCTTCTTTTCCTTTTCCAGCCGCCGCTGCTCCCTTTGCAGCTCCTTCTGTTTCTCGGCTTCCGCCCGGGTCTCTGACCGCCTATCCCCTGCCTGCCCATCCTTTGCCTGCTTCGCCCTTACGGAGGCCCGCTGACCGGGATCAGTCACCACGATGGTTACGCCGGTTGACTTTCGTTCCTCCCGGCTCAAGGTCCGGGTTTGCGTCCCCGCCCCCTCTGACGCCTGTCCCGATTCTGACGCCTGCCCCCATCCGGGGAAAGAGAAAATTGCCATTGCCATACAGGCAGCAATAATTTTTTTCTTCATGCCATGGACCTCATAAAAATCCCTTCAAAAACAGTAGGCGGTAAAATATATCAGATAACACCCGGCAATGAGCCACTCCCTCCGGGAAACCTCCCGGCCCTGCCCCGAAAGGAGCCGCAAAATAAGCTGTCCCGCCAAAGCCGCCCCGATCCCCGCCGTCAGATTATGGCTCAGAGCCGCCAGCAGCGAGGCCGCCACCACGAGCCCTGATTCCGCCGCCTGGCCATCCCCGGAAGCGCTCGCCGTCAAAGCCCCCAGAGCCCTGACAGTGAGAAATCCCCCCAGCCAAATATAGAGGGGAGCAATTATTCCGGGACACTCCGCCACGCTTCTGGCTAGGGGGGCGGAAAAGAGTAGCAGGATTGCTCCCAATCCCATACCGTAACGGTCGCCCCCCGCCGGGCGGCTGCCCTCGCCGCTTTCCAGCAGGGTCAGGGGAGAAACCGTAACCGGCCCGGAACCGAGGCAGGCGGACACCACCCCGAGAAATGATGCCTTGCCATTTAAGCCTGCCGCCTGGTCAAAATCAGCTTCCTTCCCCGCTTCAACCGCCGCGGTCTGAAAAACTGCCGCGGTCATTGTCCCCATTGTGATCCCAATGGTCGCCGCCGGAAGGAAAATCTCCCCTGGGGCGGCCATAACTATTTCCCAGGCTCCGGGAAAATCAAAGGCAAACCAGACCTTTCCCAAATCCGCCGGAAAAGGAAGGGCGAAAATCCCGCGATCAAAATCAATAAAGCCTTCCCCGGCTGCCAGCAAAAAGGCAAAAAGCAAGCCTCCGGCGAGGGTGTACCCCTTCGTTGATTTTCCGGCCCGCAGGATTCCCATGACCAGCAGGGTCAAAACCGTCACCAGCGCCGCCGGAGCCAGCAGGTTACCCAGCTGGCTGTGGGTCATGACCGCCGGCAGGATGATCCCGCCGTTGGCCAGACCGTCTGAAAGCAGCAGCAGGGCAAAGCCCAGCCCGGCGGTCGAAGCGGTAACGCTCCGAAACCTTTTCGTACAGCCGGCCAGAAGCTTTCCCACCGGCAGGGCCAGCAGCGCCCCCAACAGCAGGATGACCCTGGCCGCTCCATGACCGAGGCCCATGATATACACGGAGGAGAAAACAAGCTCCCCGGTGAGGGCATATTCCGGCGCCATTATGAACCGTTCCGACAGCAGAACCGACAGACAGACGGTAAGAATCGTAGCAATATACGCCCCAAACCAATCGGCCCCCGCCCGGTTCAGCAGATCAACCGTCAGGATCAATCCGGGCAGCAGCGCCAGGATACGGGCAAAACCGTTCATCATCTTCCCCCCGGCCGCCTGCGAAGCATGACGCAGGCCAACAATCTGTCCCACTAATAAAAATCTGCCCCTAATTATAACGCAGTTGTTCAAAAATTGCGATGCAATTTATTCCTCTTTGCGTTCAACGGCTAAGTCAATATCGTCCCGCCATGTCAGCTGACAGATTTCCCAAAGCCTGCTAAACTGACGCAGGCGCATTTTTAGCCGTTATACCCTGAAATTTCTCCTTTTGTGACAGTTAAAAAATTTTCCGGCTGAAGCCCGGCTGAATCGATACCCCATTGATTTCTTTTGCCTTTTTGGCTATACTCCTACTCAAAGGATCCTGTCAGGAGGTGATAACATGACGATCGAGGAATGCTACAACACTTTGGGCGGAAATTATAAAAACGCCCTGTCCCGCCTTATGAACGATAACCTGATAAAGCGTTTCATCCTGAAATTTCCCGCCGATAAAAGCTACGGGAACATGGTAGCCGCCATGGAGGCTCATGACACCGACGTGGCTTTCCGGGAGGCCCATACCCTGAAAGGCGTGAGCCGCAATCTCGCCTTTGATCAGCTGGACAGCAGCGTCAGCGAGATCACGGAGCACCTGCGGGCCGGGGACCTGGAAGCCGCCGCGAAGCTGCTGCCCAGAGTCACCGCCGACTACGAGCTGGTTATCAACACCCTGGCAAAGCTTTAAGGCAATCCGGCAGGACAGGCCAAATGACCGGGGATAAGCTTGCCAAAGGGAAAAATTTATGGGCAGAAAATAATCCCCCGCCGAAAATAAAATCATCACCGGCGTTCTCTCGGACTCCGGTGAATTTGTTTTTGCTGTGATAACGCTATGGAAAAAAACGAAAAAAACTACGATCCGTCTTTTCAAATCCAAAACAGCTCCGTCATCGAGAGCAACACCGCCCTCTCCGAAAAAAGCCGGGTCCGCATGGAAAGCTACCGGGCGGAAAATACCATCAAAGCCTACAGCGCGGACTGGCGGGATTTCTGCGACTGGTGCAAAGCGAAGGACGCGCCGGTCCTGCCAACCACCCCGGAAACCATCGTCAACTACATAAACGATCTGGCGGACAACGCCAGGGCCAATACCGTAGCCCGGCGGATCACCGCCATCAGTGAAAATCACATCGCCGCCGGCTACGACCGGGAGTTCAACCCGGCCAAATCCGGTCTCGTCTCCGCGGCCATGCGCTCTATCCGCCGGGAAAAGGGAACGTTTCAAAAGGGAAAGCAGCCCATCCTGCTGGAAACAATCAAGCTCCTTTCCCAATGCTTCCGGGGCTTTGAGGACCTGACCCACCTGCGGGACAGGGCGCTCCTCTGGCTGGGCTTCGCCGGGGCCTTCCGCCGCTCCGAGCTGGTGGCCGTGACTATCGAGGACCTGACCTTCACGCCTCAGGGACTCATCGTGTTCATTCCCCGAGCCAAGGGCGACCAGACGGGCCAGGGCTCAACCATCGCCATTCCCTTCGCCCCCGAGCCGGACATCTGCCCCGTCCGGGCCGTGAAGTCCTGGATCGAGGCCGCCGGGCTGGAATCCGGCCCCCTGTTCCACGCCTTTACCAAAAACGGCGGCCTCCGCCGCGGGGCACTGTCGGATAAGTCAGTGGCCAACATCGTAAAGGAATACGTGGAAAAGGCCGGGCTTGACCCAAAAGAATTTTCCGGCCACAGCCTGCGGCGGGGATTCGCCACCAGCGCCGCTCAGCACGACGTGACCACCCTGGGCATTATGAAGCAGACGCGGCACAAATCGGAAAAGATGGTTCACCGCTACATCGAACAGGGAAAGCTTTTCAAGGACAACCCCCTGGACAAAATGTTCCGCTGAAAATTACCGCAAAAAAACAGGACAGTCACCGGGAAGCTCCCGTCTGACTGTCCTGTTTTTTTCAGTATACCTTAGTACACCTTTGTTATATCGTAGCCTTCGGCCTTCATGGCCTCCACGATCCGCTGTATGTGCTCCGGCCCGTTAGTCTCTACCGTTACTCCCAGCATTACCTTCTTGAAGCTGTCCGTGACCATGGCCTGATTGTGATCGAGATGGATGACGTTTGCATTCAGCCGGGCCAGGATACTGGCGATGGCCAGCAGCTGGCCGGGTTTGTCCGGCAGGGGCACGGAGAAGCAGAACTCGCGGCCCCGGGCGATAATCGCCTTGTCGATAAGGGCGGAAATGGTGGATATGTCGATATTGCCGCCGGAAACGATAGCGACGACCTTCTTATGCTTGAAGGGAAGCTTGGTAAGGGCCGCCAGGCTCAGGACCCCGGCCCCCTCCGCAATGAGCTTGTGCTTCTCGATGAGCGACAGCAGCGCCGACATTATCTCCATCTCGGAAACGGTGATAATGCCATCCAGATACTTCCGGCAAAAAGCGAAGGTCAGGCTCCCCGGAGTCTTCACCGCGCAGCCATCGGCAACCGTATCCACCGACTCCAGACTTACCACCTTGTCCGCCTTGAAGGAAGCGTCCATACAGGGGGCTCCCTCCGGCTCCACCCCGTAAACGAGAATATTTGGATTCAGGGCTTTCGTGGCCAGGGCAACGCCGGAAGCAAAGCCGCCGCCGCCAATGGGAACGAGGATGCAGTCAGCATCCTTGCACTCATCGACAATTTCCATGGCGGCGGTTCCCTGGCCCAGGAGAACCTCCAGGTCATTGAAGGGATGGATATAGACATAGCCATGCTCTTCCCTGAGCTCCTGGGCCTTGGCCGCCGCATCGTCAAAGGTGTCCCCGTGAAGCACTACCTCCACGCCGTAGGCGCGGGTGGCCTCCACCTTCAAAATCGGGGTTGTGGCCGGCATACAGATAACGGCGTGTACCCCCAGCTCCCGGGCGGCATAGGCCACGCCCTGAGCATGGTTACCGGCGCTGGCGGTAATGATTCCCTTTTCCTTCTGCTCTTTGGTCAGCTGGCTGATGCAGTTATAGGCTCCACGGAGCTTGAAGGAGCCTGTTTTCTGGAGATTTTCCGGCTTGATGAGCACCGTGTTTTCCGCCAGCTCGGAAAAATACTCGCTTTCAATCAGCTTTGTCTTTCGGATCACGCCGTCCAGCTGCTTGCAGGCCCGGTATATGTCGGCAATATTCGTACCGGCGACGATTTCCTCAACCGTCCGGGCCCCATTCTGTCCTTCCGGCATTTTTTCTTCTGCTTCTGTCATTTTATTCCTTCTCTTTCGTTTCTAACTCAGCGGTGCAGTGAGGGCAGCGGGTGGCGTCGGCGGCGATCACCTCGCGGCAGTAGGGGCAGCGGCGAGGCTCAGCCGGCGGCGGCGGAGCAGGCATCAGGCGGTTTATCTGCCTTACTACCACAAACAGGGAAAAGGCGATGATCAAAAACTCAATGATCGTGTCGATCAAAGCCCCGTAGGCAATGACCGGGACATTTGCCGCCTGAGCCTCGGCCAAAGTTTCCACCGGCTTTGAGCCCAGACTGATAAAAAGGTTGGAAAAATTACTGCCGCCGGTGAGGCAGCCCATGATCGGAGAGATGATATTACTTACGATCCCGTTGACAATCTTCCCGAAAGCGCCGCCGATAACAACGCCCACCGCCAGATCCACCACATTGCCCCGGAGAGCAAATTTCTTAAATTCTTCGATAAAACCAGCCATTGTGTATTCTCCCTTCTCCAATGCCTTACAACGCCTTCAAACCTATGCTTCACCCTTTTCCCGGGCCATTACCGCCTGAACGTAAATGGCGCATTCCAGGCGCTTTTTCTGCAGCTCACAGCCCACTTCGTAAGGCTGGTAAATATCTCCGTGGAACAAGTCCGCATTGGCGTGACAGCCGCCGGAGCAGTAAAATCTCGCCCAGCAGCCGGCGCATTTTTTCTTGTTGAGGACATGGGCGTTGCGGAACCTCCGGGGCAGCTCCTCATTCTCCACGTCCGTCCAGACCGTTCCCAGCTTGTAGCCGGTCCGGCCGACGAACTGATGGCAGGGATAAAGGTCGCCGTTAGCCGCCACGGCAAAGTATTCGTGTCCGGCCCCGCAACCGGCCAGACGCTTGGCCACGCAGGGGCCGTTGGAAAGATCCATATTGAAGTGGAAGAAGAAAAATCCCTTTCCCTCCGCCCGGCGTTTCAGGTATTCCGCCGTAAGCTTATCGTATTCGGCAAAAATCCTGGGCAGGTGCTCCCGGGTAATGGCAAAGGGAGAATCCTTCAACACTACCGGCTCCACGCTGAGGATGTCAAAGCCCTCTTCCGCCATGGAGATAACATCATTGGTGAAATCAAGATTTTCCGCCGTATAGGTGCCCCGGAGAAAGTAATCCTTTCCGTCCCGGGAATCGACCATCTGCCGGAAATTGGCCACACAGCGGTCGTAGGTGCCGTTGCCCCCGGCGTCAGGCCGCATATTGTCGTGAACTTCCTTGCGGCCGTCCAGGCTCAGCACCAAACTTATATTATTGTCGTTGAGCCACCGGCGGTTCTCCTCATTCAGCAGCAGACCGTTGGTGGTAAGAGTCAGCTTAAACTGTTTACCCGTCTCCTTCTCCCGCTGGCGGACATACCCGGTAACCTCCTTGATCATGGGCATATTCATCAGGGGCTCGCCGCCGAAGAAGTCAATTTCGCAGTGCTTTCTGGCTCCGCAATGGTCGACGATGTAGTCCACGGCCGCCTTGCCGGTTTCCGGGCTCATGAGCTGCCGGACGCCGGAGTACTCGCCGGTGCCGCCGAAGCAATACTTGCAGCGGAGGTTGCAGTCATGGGCTACCATCAGGCAAAGGGACTTCACCAGTCCCTGCCGGGCAAATACCGGGGGAACATCAATATCCGGGGCAAAGAGCAGCTGCTGGTCGATGAGCTGTCTGAGCTCACCGAGGCACTCAGTCAGCTCCCCTCGGTCGTACTTACCGGACAGAGCCGCCAGGACAGCGTCATCATTGCTGCCTTCAAAGGTATCCATGATATCGTAAATCATTTCATCTACCAGATGGACGGCGCCGCTGTTTACGTCCACCAGCACCCAGTCCTCGCCCTGGCGGAACTTATGAATTTTTTCTTTCCTATCGGTCACTGAAAAACCTCTCCCAAAATTTCCAAAAAAAAGCGCTGCCACCCGCAGGCAGCAGCGCTTCCCTGGTTACTTCTCGCAAACCTGGTTGCCAACCGTGCAGGAGGTCTTGCAGGCCGACTGGCAGGAGGCCTGGCACTCGCCGCAGCCGCCGGTCTTCAGGGTCTTCTGAAGGGTCGGCTTGTTGACCGTCTTAATGTGTTTCATGGACATATCCTCCTTCTTTATTTCTTATGTTGAACTTAAAGAGTCCGTTATATTCTATCCTTTTTTTGCTTCCGGCGCAAGAGGTTCCATTCCCTCCGGAACTAAAATTATCCGCACGGGAAGATTGGAGGCCGGAGGAGGAGACATTTCCAGCCGCAGCTCATGCCGGGGCTGGAAAGAGCCCAGGAGCGTCACCTCATCCTGGGGGGAAATCAGGCATTTGCCGGCCTTATCTTCATAGGATTCCGCCAAAAGTCCGGCTGTCCCAAAATTCCAGCCTGACCAGCCGGGAGTTTCAATCAATCGGGGACTGCCGGCGCTTTCATCGGCTTCCACATTGACGGCCCCGGCATAGACGCCGCCCCGGGGAGCCAGGTACACCCTGAAGCCTCCCTTCGCGCAGGGAATGATTACATTGTAAACGATGCCGTAGTTTCCTTCATTGGTCATGACCGTCCCGTCAGCCGAATCGATCCCGCTGTGGAATTTATCCGCGCTTCCGTCGCCAATGGTGAAATACACTATCCCATCCCGCCGGGGACGGTATTGCTTTTTCCCGGTCAGGAGCCGGTTCATGCCGGTAAAGCTGCCCCGCAGGGTATCCTTCCTGCCAACGGCCTTTACAAGGGGCGCCTCTTCTATATACTCCAGCGGACTGTCATCCGCTTCATGGACGAGTACCGTGACCATGACGGGACGGCTGACGGTAAAATCCACACAGCTGCTGGCCAGATCCTTCGGCTTTATCAGCTGCCGTTCCTGCTCCCGGCAAAGGATCCGCCGCTCGCCGGGAGCCAGGATAAAGCCCTGGGCGGACTGACTGCCAAAATACGACAGCTGGACCGCCTTTCCCACGGCCAGATAATCAGGAGACGGTTCAGCCAGCCCCAGCCGGTTTACATGGACGACGGCATGAGCCTCCCCCCGGTTCTCCAGCACTATGGCGATCCGCAGGTCTTTTCTGGTCTCATTCACGTGATAATAGAAGACTCTGACGTCACCCTTTACCTGCTCGCTATAGTAAATCCCGGTTCTCTTAACGTACTCCGGATTATCCGACAGCAGCAGAGTACCACCCACATCCTGAGTTTTCATGGGCCACAGGGTCATTTCCCGGGGCCGGGCCACCGCGGCGGTTTGCGATTCCCGCCGCCCCTTTAGACCTTCGTTGGCCGCCTCCGGTACTGCCCCGGCTGTCTTTTCCGGCAGCCGCTTTAGGAACCCGTCAGGAGTCTCCGGCGGCTTTTCCGCTTCCTCAGCGGCCCTGGCCAGCATCACCGCCAGGGAACCTTCCGTTTCTTCTTTTTCTCTTTCCGGGTTCTTTTCGGTTTTCTCCTTTTCCCGGTTGGCCCCAACAGGCTGTAACTCCTCAGCCTTTTCCGGCTCCGGCTGATCCTTTTCCTCCCACAGCTCCTCCTGAAGCTCAGGGACTGTTTCCTCCTGATCGAAAAGGCCGTCAGCCTCGGGACCATTTCCTTTCGGCAAAGCCTCGCTGACCTCGCCAACCTCTCTGTATTTTTCGACAAGGGGCCCGCTCCCGGAGGGAGGAATCCGCCGAAATTCCCCGCTGCCCCGCTGACGGGGCCTCTCATGAACAATGGTGAGGGCTGACGCCGGTGACAGGTACCCCTCAGGAACGGCGGGGCAGAAATCCAGCAGCAGAAGTCCTGTCAAAACGGCCACTATCTTGTTTTTTCCTTTTCCCAAACAGTCTTTGCTCATTATCGTTCCTCACCAACATCCAAGCCAAAAATGTGGAGCAGCTTTGCCCTGACCAGCCGCATTCTCAGACCGGCTGTCCCCGGCAGATACCGGCTCGGCCGCGTGATGTTTATTCTCCTTAAATGATAGGGGCTGGTGGTTTTCGTATTGTAGCCAGGCTGGCCGGTAACCGCCGTGAGATAATTATTCTCCCTCAAATATTCCACGATCCGTTCATCGTACTTTCCCTCCGGATAAGAAAAGGCCGTGACCCTTGTATTAGCAAACCACCACATAATAATGCGGGATAATTTTGCCTCGTTAGAGGCAGCCAGATCTTCCAGCTCCGTAACCGGAATGTGGTTCGCCGTATGGCTGCCCAGCTCAAATCCCCGGCGCTTCAGCCGTTTCAGTTCCTCCCAGTCAAGGTATCGCGGCGTGTCGGCATAATTCGTCACCATGTAGATGGTGCCGCGCATACCGAAGGCTTCCATTATTGGCCGCATATTGTCCAGCATATCCACGTAGCCGTCGTCAAAGGTAATTATTATGGGCTTTTCCGGCAGCTGGAAGGCCCCGATCTGGTAGCGGGCAAATTCCTCGGTGGATATGGCGGTATATCCCTGCTCTGACAGATAGGCCAGGTGGGCCGTAAAATCATCAGTGGTAATCGTCCACTGATCATCGTCCCGATCGTTTACCTTGTGGTACTCCAGTATCGGTACCCCCTCCGGGGTATACTGCTCCAGCGCCAGGAACGACGCCACGGCCAAAGCCAGGAGCACTGCCCCCCGCAAAAGCCACTTCACCGGATGGCCCCAGCCAGCCGCTGTCCGCCTGCATTCTGTCGACAATTCCCTTCTCCTGCTTCCTTAGAGATCATTTGCCAGCTCCATGAGCTTCCGCAGCCGGTGATTGACCCCGCTGCGGCTAAGCCCCATTATCCTTGCCAAATCGGAAAGGGCCGCATCCGGATGAGCCAGTCTGACGGCCAGGGTTTCCCGCAATTTTTTTGGCAGGGCTTCCCCCTGCTTTTCCGTCAGCCGCCGGATGGCGTCAAGCTGACGGGCCGCCGCATCGGCGGTCTTCTGAAGATTGGCGGTCTCGCAGTTCACCAGCCGGTTCACCTGATTACGGACCTCCTTGACATTGCGGGATACTTCCAGCTTTTCTCCCGCCTGCTCCGCCCCCACCATATTGAGGAAATCCACTATGGCGTCCGCTTCTTTCACGTACACGATATAAAAATCTTTTCGATCGATGAGCCGGGCGGGGAGGCCCAGCTTTTGGGCCAAATCCAGCAGAAAAGCCGCATACTGGTAGTTTGTACCGACAAATTCCAGGTGGTACCCGGCCCCGGGCCGGTTCACGCTCCCCGCCGAGAGAAAGGCCCCCCTGAGATAAGCCACCTGGCAGCAGCTCCGCCGCAGAAAGCCACGGCCGGGAACCGGGGCGCTGGCCGGCATCAGCCGAAGCTCCTCTATCATTTTTCCCACCGCCGGCTGGGGAGGAATCCGCACCTCGTACCGGGTATTTTTCTTCAGGCGCAGGGCCCGGCTCACGGTGATCTCCGTAGTAACGGCCCCCTCGCCCTTCAAAAGCCGGAGAACCCGCCGGGCTACGGCCGCGTTTTCCGTTGAAAAGCAGAGACCGGGGCCCCTTCTGCCGCCAATGGTCATAGCGGCCCCCGTTTTCAACAGGGCCGCCAGCTCAGCCCGGCGGCAGCAATCGCTGTCCCCCTCGCTGCGGGCCAGCTCATTTTTCACCTCAGTGGCAAAGGATATCACGGTACATCACCCCGAACCAATCAGATTGAATCCTCCAGGCGGCGAATCAGCTCCTTCAGGCATTTGGTGAGTTTTTTAGGATCATGGTGTACCCCGTCGGCCCGGTTCACAATATCCGCCTGAACGATACCCACCCCCAGGGCCTTCAGCTCCTCCTCGTCCACGATAACCGGGTACTCCCCGTGGGCGGCATAATATGCGGCCTTTGCCCCGGCTACCGGCGCGGTGTTTACTATCACATAGTCGATTATCCCCTGCCCCCCGTGCTCAATGATGGCCCGCGCGTGCATGGAGGCAGTATAGCCGTCGGTTTCACCGGCCTGAGTCATCACGTTACAGATGTAGATCTTTATTGCCGGGGATTTTCTGATGGCCTCCGCCATACCGTCAACCAGAAGGTTCGGCATTATCGAGGTGTAAAGGGAGCCAGGGCCCAGAACAACCACCTCCGCCCGATATATGGCGTCAATGGTGGCCGACACCGGCATTACCGGACTGGGGGAAAGCCTGACGCATTTTATTCGTTTTCTGGCCAGAGGAATTTGGGACTCCCCATAGACTACCGTCCCATCCTCCATTATTGCATCCAGCCTTACATGCTGGATGGAGGCAGGCAGAACTCTGCCCTTTACCGCCAGTACCTTCGAGGAGGTGTCCAAGGCCGCTACCATATCCCCGGTAACGCCGTTCATAGCCGCCAGAAAAAGATTGCCAAAGCTGTGGCCCGCCAGCTCCTTTGTCCCCCCGAACCGGTACTGAAAGAGCCGCTCCATCAGAGGCTCCGTATCCGCCAGGGCTACGAGGCAATTCCTTAAATCTCCCGGCGGAATAATGCCCAGCTCCTCCCGGAGCCGGCCGGAGGACCCCCCATCGTCCGCTACGGTAACGATGGCCGTCACGTGATCCGTCATGGTTTTCAGCCCCCTGAGGAGCATGGACAGACCGTGACCGCCGCCAATGGCCGTAATTACGGGGCCATTCTTCAGCCGCCGTTTTTCGTAGACCAGATCCACCAAATCCGCCGAATTTTCCGGCAGTATAAGGGTAATGACCGAGCGGATAACGAACCGAGTGGCCAGCAGCATAACCGCTACCCCCAGCAGGATAATGACCGTTCCCACCATGGCGGTGGCGCCGTAATCGTAGCTGCCCCTCATTTGGTAAACAAAGCGGAAAATGCTTTCCTCTATCCGCTCGAGATATTTGTAGTTGAAGATCAGGGCCAGGCCCAAGCTCACCAGCATACCTCCGGCCATGAACAGGAGCAGCCAGCGCTTGAAATGCATCCCGGGATACAGCCACTTTAATAAATGCATTGCAAATCCTTCTTACCCGTTTGTTTCTATATGCTCCTGCACTTTGTTTTTCTGCAGGTCCCGGTGCTCCAGAGCCGCCGGGTAACCGGCCAGCCTCAGAACCTCTGCCACATGATGAGCCACGAACACCGACCGGTGCATACCGCCGGTGCAGCCAACGGCTATCACCAGCTGGCTCTTGCCCTCCGCAATATACTGGGGAACAAGAAAGCTCAGCAGATCGTCCAGCTTCTTCAGGAACTCCCGGGTCACGGGATGACTGCCGATAAACTCAGCCACCTCAGGCACGGTACCGCTCTTGTACTTCAACTCATCAATATAGAAGGGATTCGGCAGAAACCGCACGTCAAAGACAAGATCCGCGTCGAGAGGTATCCCGAATTTGTACCCAAAGGACAGGACATTTATGCTGATGGTCTCGCTGTCCGCCTCCCCAAAGAGCCGGACCAGCTTCTCCTTGAGAGCGGTCTGTTTCATTTCCGAAGTATCAATGGTATAGGTTGCCAGCTCAAGTACCGGGGCCAGCCACTCCCGCTCCCTCTTCACTCCCTCGGATATCCGGGAAAAGGGCGCCATGGGATGAATGCGGCGGGTCTCCTTATAGCGGCGGATAATGGCCTCGTCAGTTGCCTGCATAAAGAGCAGCTCATAGGGTATCCCCTTCTCCTTCAGCTCCCTCAACACCTTCACGAAATCGTTGAAGAGCGCTCCGCTTCTGGTATCTACCACGAGAACCGATTTCCTGCCCTGACTGCCGTCCCGGCACATCTCCGCAAAACGGGAAATGAACAGCGGCGGAAAATTATCCACGACAAAATAGCCCATATCCTCAAGATACCGGCAAGCCGAAGTCTTTCCGCTGCCGGAAAGACCGGTTACAATAACGAGGCGGTTGCTGCCTGCTCCGCTTTTTTCCACCATGAACACCTCCGCCGCTTACAACACAAACTTTTCCAGGGCCTGAGCAAAGCCGTTCTCTCCCACCGGGGCCGCAATGTAATCCGCCGCCGCCTTTACCTGATCGGCCGCGTCACCCATGGCCACGGAGATCCCCGCCACCTCCAGCATGGAGATATCGTTTTCGGAATCCCCCAGGCACATGACCTCCGATAAATCGCAGCCATAAAGCTTCGCCAGCCGCTTCACCGCGTTGCCCTTGCTGACCTCCGGCAGCATTATATCGATGTATCGCTCCGCCGACTGCACCGCCACGATTCGTTCGGCAAAGTCCCGGTTCAGGTCGGCGATGATCCCCCGAGTGAGCCGGCCTTCCTCAGAAATTATTAACAGCTTCGGTATCGTCCCGGTAGCCGCCAGCTCCTTCAGCCCCTTTTCCCCGGAGGCAACTCCCGGCAGTCTGGTGGACCGCTGATATATCCGGGCCCTTTCTTCCTCCGCCACAAAATGGAATTCATCCTGGTAGTAAAGCTGAATGTACAAGCCCCGCCGGAAAGCATACTCCAGGATCTCCACCGCCAGCTCCCCCGGCAGGCAGCTGGAATAAACAACGTTCCCATCAAGGCTCTCGATCAGCGCCCCGTTGTAGCTTATGACCGGAGTTGACTCTTTAAGTCCCAGCTGCCGGGCATAACGGGCCGCCGACTTGTACATTCTGCCCGTGGCCAGAGCAACGGTAATCCCCTTATCCACCGCCGCCTGAACAGCCGCTATATTCTCCGGTGAAGGATCAAATTTCAAATTCACGCTGTCGATAATGGTTCCATCTATGTCGCTGACAATAAGTTTTACAGCCATGTTAATCTCCCTGCCTCCAGGAAATATCTTCAAAGGTTTGAGGTGATGCCAATATTTTTACCGTTTCATTATAGCAAACTCCCCATCTTTTTTGAACAGGAAGGACGCAAAAAAACAGCCGGACCCCTCAACGAGGCTCGGCTGTCTTTTTATCATATCTGCCCGGCGCCAATCAGGCTTCAAACTTCCTGCCCGTGAGAAGCTCATAGGCTTCATGATACTTCTCGATGGTCTTGTCGATGATCTCATCAGGCAGGCAGTAATCGCTGGCGGGATTTTCCGTGAGCCAGTCCCGGACGAACTGCTTGTCGTAGGATGGCTGGGACTTTCCTGCTTCATATCCCTTCAGAGGCCAGAAGCGGGAGCAGTCCGGCGTAATCATTTCATCCCCCAGAACGATGTTGCCTTTCTCATCCAAACCGAACTCAAACTTGGTATCGGCGATGATGATCCCCCGGGTCAGGGCATAATCAGCACACTTCTTATAGATGGCCAAGGTGTACTCCTTAAGCTTTTCCGCATATTCCCGGCCATGGCCGGGATACAGCTTCTCCATCAGGCTGGCTCCCTGCTCCACGGAAATATTCTCATCGTGGTCGCCAATCTCTGCCTTGGTGGAAGGGGTGAAGATCGGCTCCGGAAGCTTCTGGGATTCCTTCAGACCCTCCGGCAGCTTTATGCCGCAGATCTCGCCGGTCTTCCGGTAGCTTTCCCAGCCACTGCCGGTAATGTAGCCCCGGACGATGCACTCCATGGGCAGCATGGTGAGCTTCTTGCATTTCATGCTGTTGCCGATAAACTCCGGCTGACGGAAAAATTCCGGCATATCGTTGTTGTCGACGGAGATCAGATGATTCGGAACGATGTCCTTCGTGAAGTCAAACCAGAACCTGGAGAGCTGAGTCAGGACAGCGCCCTTGGTTCTGATTTTATTCCTGAGAATATGGTCAAACGCGGAAATGCGGTCGGTGGCTACCATGATGATTGAGTCGCCGATATCATACATCTCGCGAACCTTGCCGGATTTGAAAGTTTTATACTCCTGCATGAAATTTGCCTCCTAAATTGAAATACACAGCGTATCAACGAACAGTGACAGCATACCATAGAATAATTCCTTTCGCAATAAAAAATCCCGGCACATGAGTAATGCACCGGGAAATTTTGCTGTGTTTTTGGGATCCTGGTAATCTGCCGGGTAAATTAAATTACTTAACCTCGACAGTAGCGCCGGCCTCTTCGAGCTTAGCCTTGATGGATTCAGCATCGGCCTTGGAGACCTTCTCCTTAACGGGAGCCGGAGCGCCGTCAACGAGAGCCTTGGCTTCCTTCAGGCCGAGGCCGGTAATCTCGCGAACGACCTTGATAACGCCGATCTTCTGAGCGCCGGCGCTGGTCAGAACGACGTCGAACTCAGTCTTCTCTTCTTCAGCGGCAGCGCCGCCGGCAGCCGGAGCAGCCGCGACAGCAACCGGAGCAGCCGCGCTTACGCCAAACTTCTCTTCCATAGCCTTTACCAGCTCGGCCAGCTCAAGGACAGTCATGCTTTCAACAGCAGAAATAAATTCTTCTTTAGTCATTATAAAACCCTCCATAAAGTTTGTTTTTCTTCATTAAGCTATGCGACAAGCAGTCGCCTCATATCAGGCAGCGCCCTGTCCTTCCTTCTGCTTGCGGATGGCCTCAAGCACATAGACGGCGTTGCGGATGATGCCGGACAGGCAGCTGACAGTTCCGCTGAGCGGAGCCTGCATAGAGCCCAGCAGCTTTGCGATGAGAACCTCGCGGCTGGGCAGACTGGCCAGCGCGGCAACTCCCTTTGCATCGATGACGGCTCCGTCAACGATACCGGCCTTAACGACCAGCTTCTCGTCCTTGTCCAGCTTGTTCTTCTTAACGAACTCAGAAATGATCTTAGCCGGCGCTACAGCATCGGTAAGAGAATAGGCTATGGCAGTGGTGCCGTTGAGACTCGGAATGAGGTCATCAAGACCTGCCTCCTTTGCCGCGATGGCGGTCAGCGTATTCTTAACGACCTTGTAGGTGACGCCGGCAACGCGAAGCTCGCGGCGCAGCTGAGTGTCCTCGAGCACCGTCAGCCCTTTGTACGTCGTGAAAACCACACCCTGCGCGGTAGTCATCGCTTCCTTGAGAGCGGCAACCTTGAGTTCTTTCTCTTTCGTTACTCCCATGAAAACACCTCCTCTCGACAAAATTCGTAGAAAACGGCCTCCGACTGTATGCCGGAGGCCGTCAATTTATCTTGACAGGCGTTCCAGCCTCGGCGGGCGGGTCATCCCCTTTGAATGCTTTCGCATACCAGCTGTCTACAGCCGCGAACCTATGCTATTTGCAAAATTAGTGAAGGCCGTTTTATCAGCCCTGGGCAGAAACTTCCACAGCCGGGCCCATGGTAGCGGCCACGGTGATGCTCTTTATATACTGTCCCTTTGCTGCCGCAGGCTTAGCCTTAATAAGGGTATCCATAAGGGCCTGATAATTCTGGCGGAGCTTCTCTCCCTCGAAGGAAGCCTTGCCAATGGGAACATGGACATTACCCTGCTTGTCGGTACGGTACTCGACCTTACCGGCTTTGATTTCAGCGATGGCCTTGGTGAGGTCCATAGTGACGGTGCCCAGCTTCGGGTTCGGCATCAGGCCGCGGGGACCGAGGATCTTACCGAGACGGCCCACCACGCCCATCATGTTGGGAGTAGCTACAGCCACATCAAAATCGAACCAGCCGCCCTGAATCTTGGTTACGAGCTCTTCAGCGCCTACATAATCAGCCCCTGCCGCCTCTGCCTCGGCAACCTTGTCGCCCTTTGCAAAGACGAGCACCCGCTTGGTCTTGCCGGTGCCGTTGGGCAGTACGATTGCGCCGCGGACCTGCTGATCAGCATACTTCGGATCGACGCCGAGACGAACGTGGAGCTCGATGGTTTCATCGAACTTAGCCGTAGCGGTTTTCTTCACAAGCTCCATCGCTTCGGCAGGAGCATAAGCCTTGCCTGCCTCAATGAGCTTTGCGGCGTCCTGATACTTTTTACCGTGTTTTGCCATTTGTTTGCGTTTCTCCTTTCGTGGTCAAACGGGATCACCCTCCCACGATATCTGACTCCATCTCAGTCGGCGATCTCGATGCCCATGCTGCGGGCGGTACCCTCAATCATGCGGGTAGCGGCCTCGATATCGGATGCGTTGAGATCCGGCATCTTGAGCTCGGCAATTTCTCTTGCCTTGGCCCGGGGCACCTTTGCAACCTTCTTCTTGTTTGGTTCACCGGAAGCAGTCTCAATGCCAGCGGCCTTCTTGAGGAGGACCGGCGCCGGCGGAGTCTTGGTGACGAAAGTGAAGGAACGGTCTTCGTAGACAGAAATAACTACCGGGATGACGAGGCCGGTTTGCTGAGCCGTGCGGTCATTGAACTGCTTTACAAACTCCATGATATTGACGCCAGCCTGACCAAGAGCCGGACCTACCGGAGGAGCCGGAGTAGCCTTGCCAGCCAAAACCTGCAGTTTTACAACTTTGGTAACCTTCTTTGCTGCCATTCTTATTTCACCTCCTTAGGAATTGAAGCTTCCTTTCTGTCAGAGAGCCTCTATTTCATCGACGTCCAGCTCTACCCGGACATCTCTGCCATCCATTACCTGGGTGACGATGGTAACGCGGCCGTTGGTACGGTCAATAGCCACCACGGTACCCGTATAGTTTTCATACGAGCCCTTGACGACCCTGACTCCTTCGCCCTCCGTTACCTGTATATCAAAGGTGACCTTCGCTTCTGCCTGAGTCGCCTTCAATATGCTCTTTACCTCCGACGGAGTCAGAGGACTGGGCTTTGTGCCGTCAGGTCCCACGAACCGGGTAACCCCCGGGGTATTGCGGACCACATACCAGGAAAAGCCGTTCATGAGCATCTCTACCAGAACGTAGCCCGGAAAGAGCTTGCGCTCCACGGTATGCTCCTTGCCGTTCCTGATGACGATTTCTTTTTCCAGCGGTACAACGACGTTGAAAATCTGCGCCTCGAGGCCCATGGAACGAACCTTTCGCTCAAGGTCATTTTTCACCTTGTTCTCGTAACCGGTAGCCGTATGTATAACATACCAGTGGCGCTCGCTTTCCGGCTCGCAATCGTCCATATGTTCCGCCGCTTTTTCCCTGAGTTCCAAATCTTTTTCTTGTTCCATGATCTATTCGGGGATGACCTGCACCCCCACACCTCCCCGCGCTATTTCAACAAAAGCTCAAACAGGCGCGCGAAAAATGCGTCACAGGCCCACACCAAAACGCAGACTACAAAAGTGGCGAGCCCTACCACAAGAGTGTAGGACACCAATTCCCGGCGGTTTGGCCAAGATACCTTTTTCATCTCGGCGTTTACCTCGCCCACGAACGTGATGGGGTTGAAACCGGACGAAGACGCAGGAACCGCTGCTTTAGCGTTTGCTTTCGCTTTATCGTCTGCCATATCGTTCACATCCCCGCAACCGACGCGCCGGAATCACTTCGTTTCCTTGTGGGCTGTATGCTTCTTGCAGAACTTGCAGTACTTCGTGAGCTCGATGCGGTCAGGATCGTTCTTCTTATTCTTGTTGGTGCGATAGTTGCGGTTCTTGCACTCAGAGCAAGCCAACGTGATGTTAGTGCGCATGCCGATACACTCCTTTTCTCAGATTCAGCCATTTACCGCAGGGGCAAAACGGCAATATACAGTTTATCATAATCGTTAAAGCATGTCAACAACGGCCGCAAAAATTTTGCGGCTGCTATAAGGCGGGCCCGCAACGGACTGAGCCAGACCATCGAGACTCTGCTTTAGGTTTATGACATAAAGAAAACCCCTTCAAAAGGGGTTTTTTTCAAATGGTGGCGGCGAGGAGATTCGAACTCTTGACACTCCGGGTATGAACCGAATGCTCTAGCCAACTGAGCTACGCCGCCAGAAAAATGGAGCTGATGACCAGAATTGAACTGGTGACCTTATCCTTACCAAGGATACGCTCTACCGACTGAGCTACATCAGCAAAATGGTGGGCAGGGGTGGATTCGAACCACCGTACTCGTGAGAGGACAGATTTACAGTCTGTTGCCTTTAACCACTCGGCCACCTACCCACTATATACAAACAGCTGACCGACGCTGCCTATATCGTTGGTTGCGGGAAGAGGACTTGAACCTCTGACCTTCGGGTTATGAGCCCGACGAGCTACCAACTGCTCCATCCCGCGATGTCCTGCCGACCCTCATGGCGGGCTGACAAGAATGAATGTTACCATAATGATTTTTGTTTGTAAAGAGGTATTTTGAAAAAATTTGAAAATTTGTCTGATTTTTATCAGCCGCCTCTGTCAGCCGCCAAGGTAGGCTTTCCGAATTGCCTCGCTGGAGGCCAGCTCGTCCGCGTCGCCGGAAACAGTGACCCTGCCCGTTTCCAGCACGTAGGCCCGATGAGCAACCTTCAGGGCCATGTTGGCATTTTGCTCCACCAGAAGGATTGTGGTACCGGCAGCATTTATATCAGAGATGATGGAGAATATTTCCTTTATAAGAATCGGCGCCAGGCCCATTGAGGGCTCGTCAAGAAGCAGCAGCTTCGGACGGCTCATGAGGGCCCGGCCCATGGCCAACATCTGCTGCTCGCCGCCGGAAAGGGTGCCCGCCTCCTGCTGGAGACGCTCCTTCAAGCGGGGAAAACGGCCAAAGACCCTTTCCAGGTCAGCGGCAATCCCGTCAGGGTCAGTTCTGGTGTATGCCCCCAGCTCAAGATTTTCCTGAACGGTCATATTGGCAAAAATACGCCGTCCCTCCGGTACCTGACTGATACCGGCCTTTACTATATCCTGCGCCTTCCGGCCGCCGATCGGCTGTCCTTCAAAGAAAATCTCCCCGCTCTTTGGCTTCAGGAGACCTGATATGGTTCTGAGAGTGGTGGACTTTCCGGCGCCGTTGGCCCCGATAAGGGTCACGGTTTCTCCCTGATTTACCGTGAGGTTTACGTTCTGTATTGCATGAATATTGCCATAGAAGACATTTACATCCTTCATTTCCAGCATAGCTGCCATCAGTCGTCACCTCCAAGATAAGCTCTGATGACCTGGGGATCCCTTTGGATCTCCGCCGGGCTTCCCATGGCGATGGTCCTGCCGTACTCAAGGACATAGATCCGTTCACATATCCCCATCACGAGGCTCATATCATGCTCGATGAGCAGGATGGATATGCCAAATTCCTTCCGCAGCCAGGCGATAAGATTCATCAGGTCCTGGGTTTCCTGAGGGTTCATACCGGCCGCCGGTTCGTCCAGCAGCAGAAGCTTCGGTCCGGTAGCCAGCGCCCTGGCGATTTCCAACCGGCGCTGAGCCCCGTAAGGAAGATTCTTAGCCGTTTCCTCCGCCAGATCCTCCAGGCCGAATATCTTCAGGAGCTTCCTTGCCCTGACGTCCGTCCTGATCTCGTCCTCCATATATCTGCCAATGCGGAGCGCCGCCTCCAACAGGCCGTAACGGATGTGCTTATGGAAAGCGATCTTTACATTATCCAGTACGGACAGCTCCGAGAAGAGTCTGATATTCTGGAAGGTGCGGGCCACTCCCTTTTCAGTAATATAAGACGGCTTCTTTCCGGTCACATCCTCCCCGCAGAATTCAACGCTGCCTGAGGTAGGAGAATATACTCCCGTCAGAAGATTGAAAGCGGTTGTCTTGCCGGCGCCGTTGGGGCCGATAAGACCCACAAGCTCTCCTTCGTCGATGTACATATTGAAGTCATCAACGGCGGTAAGACCGCCGAATTCTATAGAGACATTGCTGCATTTCAGAATAGCTTCCGCCATTATGCTCTGCCTCCTTTTCCGTCCGCCCCGTCCGCCATGCCCATTGCCTTTTTTGCTTCCGGAGACATATTTTTCAGGTAGCGGAAGACGGGCAGATTGGTGATCTCCACATAACCGAAAAGGCCCTGGGGACGATAAAACATAAGGAGAATAAGGATAAGGGAATAAATGATCATCCGGAATTCCGGCACCCCGGCCAGAGCAGCGGATATACCGGTAACCACGATAGCCCCGGCAATGGAGCCGGTAATGGAGCCAAGCCCTCCCAAAACTACCATTATAAGATAGTTGAAGGACTGGAGAAAGCTGAATGTGCCCGGCATAAGGATGTAGAAGCAGTGGGCAAAGAGCGCCCCGGCCGCCCCGGCAAAGGCCGCCCCCAAGGTAAAGGCCAGCACCTTGTAATTTACAACCTTGACGCCCATCGCCTCGGCGGCGATTTCATTTTCACGGATGGCAATGCAGGCCCGGCCGTAAGCAGAGTTTACAAAGTTCTTTGTAAAGAGGAGGGTCGCCAGCATAACCAGGAATGCCCAGGCGAAGGTAGTATAACGGGGAATTCCCGTAAAGCCTGCCGCCCCGCCCACATAGTCGATATTCATGATGACGATGCGGATGATTTCGCAGAGGCCCAGGGTGGCGATCGCCAGATAGTCCCCATTGAGCCGGAGGGTGGGTATACCGATGAGGAATCCCACAAAACCCGCCGCAACAGCCGCCGCCAGGATCGCCACCGCAAAGGGCAGCTGCAGCTTCGCCGTAAGAACTACGGAAACGTAAGCTCCTACCGCCATAAAGCCCGCATGGCCAAGGGAAAACTGTCCCGTATAGCCGTTAATAAGGTTCAGGCTTACAGACATAATAACGTTTATGCAGATGATGATGATATTCAGTTTCCAGAAGGGCCCGATTACTTCCGCTTCTATCAGGCCGTAAATAATGGCAAAAATTACCAGCCCCACTGCTGCCAGGAGGGCATCGACTTTACGTTCAATCACGATGACACCTCACACTTTCTCCCGGACAGCCTTGCCAAAGATGCCCGAGGGCCGGAACAGCAGAACGAGAATAAGAATGGCGAAGGCCGCCGCATCGCGGAAGGTAGAGGAAATAAATCCGGAAACCAGCGCCTCAATAACCCCCAGCAGAATGCCCCCGGCCATTGCCCCGGGGATGCTGCCGATACCGCCGAATACAGCGGCAACAAAAGCTTTCAGGCCGGGCATAATACCCATAAGGGGGTCAATGCTGTTGTAGTACACCCCCACCAGGACGCCGCCGGCGGCGGCCAGGGCCGAACCGATGCCAAAGGTGAAGTTGATGATGCGGTCAGCGTTTATCCCCATGAGCTGCGCCGTTTCAGTGTCAAAGGATACCGCCCTCATTGCCTGGCCCACCTTGGTCTTCTGCACCACATAAGTCAGAATGATCATCAGGATGATGGTTATCGCGAAAATCAGCAGCTGCTGTCCGTTGATGACAAAGCCGCCGATGTTGTAGGCAAGATTACCTACCACCTCCGGAAATGTGCGGGGGGTAGGGGAAACGAAGTACATACTGCCGTACTCCAGCAGGAAGGACATACCAATGGCCGTGATGAGCACGGAAATGCGGGGCGCGTGACGCAGCGGCGCGTAGGCCAGCCGCTCTACCAGCATCCCCAGCAGGGCAGTCACAATCATTGAAACAAGAAGGGCCGGAACTATGGACATATTTGCCATGGTAACGGCAAAGAAGCTCACGTATGCGCCTACCATATAGATATCGCCGTGAGCAAAGTTGATCAGCTTTATGATGCCGTAGACCATGGTGTAGCCCAGGGCAATCAGCGCGTATATGCTGCCCAGCGAAACTCCGTTTATTATCTGCTGGATCAGTACGTTAAAAAAATCCATTAGTGGTCACTCCGTAAGCGGCGGAAATAAGATACCGGTCTTTGACCGTTGAAGACTGACGTGAAAAAATTCCTGGAAAATTTTCCTGAACGACCGCCTCATAGCGCCGTTGCTTCAAAAACCGCCAAGGCTGTTTTTGTTTAATTGATCAGAGACATGAATATAGGAGCGACCGTTGAGGCCAGGCAGCCTGCGCTGTCCGTATTCCTCCACGGCACGCCCCTACTCCATCGTAAAGGGTCTGTTATTTATCCGATGCCCGGAAAGCTCCGATTAAGCCTTCGGGGTGATCTTTTCCTTCATGACAGTCTTGCCATCTTTGTACTCAAGAATAACGACAGACTTGACAGGATTGTGGCTCTTGTCCATGGTAATCTTGCCGGTGCCTACAGCCAGATCCTTTGTCTCCTCAAGCGCCTTGGTTATCTTGACCGGATCGTCGCTGCCAGCCCGCTTGATGGCATCGGCCACGAGAATCCCCGCATCATAGCCGAGGGCCGCGAAAACGTTGGGAGCCTCATTGTACTTCTTCTTGTAGGCGTTGATAAAGCCCTGGACTTCCTTGTCCTGATCGGAGTAATGAGTGGAGAAGTAAGTGTTGTTGAGGGCATCCTTACCGGCCAGCTCTATGGTCTTGGCGTCATCCCAGCCGTCGGTGCCGAGCATGGGACAGGTGATACCCAACTCACGGGCCTGCTTGACGATCTTGCCCACTTCCTCATAGTAAGCCGGAATGAAGATGATATCGGCATTTGCCCCCTTCAGCTTTGTGAGGGTTGCCTTGAAGTCCTGATCCTTCTGAAGGAAAGCTTCCTGCATGAGGATTTTTCCCCCGGCCGCTTCAAATTTCTCTTTGAACACCTCTCCCAAGCTCTTGGAGTAATCGGAGCTGGAGTCTATGTAGACAACGGCAGTTTTTGCCTTGAGGCTCTTGGCGGCGAAGGTAGCCATAACGTCGCCCTGAAGCGGGTCAATGAAGCAGCTGCGGAAGATGAAGGGCTTAACCGCCCCGTTCTCAACAGTTACCTTCGGGCTGGTCGCCGCCGGTCCGACAACGGGAATTTTCGCGTCGTTAGCGATCTGAACCTCGGCCATAACGCCGCCGGTGGTAGCCGGTCCGACGATGGCCTTCACCTTATCGGAGGAAATCAGCTTGGTTGCGGCATTGGCTGCCTCAGCCGGGTCAGACTTGGTATCAGCTTTTACGATGACGATTTTCTTGCCCAGGACGCCGCCTTTGGCATTGATCTCCTCAAAGGCCAGATCAAGGCCCTTGAAGCACGCGTTGCCGTAGTTGGCTACGCCGCCGGTCATTTCAAAGTTCGCGCCGATCTTGATGTCGCCGCCTGCCTTGGCTCCATTGTCAGCTTTCTTTTCGCCGCCACCGCACCCGGTGAGGACTGCGCCCATGAGAGCGGTCCCGGTCAGAAGGCTCATGGCCTTCAACATTTTCTTGCCGAATTTCATTTCAATCCCTCCAAAATATTTCCCTTTCAGGCTGGCTTTCAAATAAAAAAGCCCGTCAGTCACAACTTTCCATGAGACTAACGGGCTTATTATATGTTACAAGTTTACAATTAGTCAAGTACAAAATGGGGAATTTTTATGTATACTTAGGAACATTTTCATTGTGACGCGTTCAACGCTTGCCATCATAGCAAACAGAAAACGGAAAACCGGCAGGCTTCAATGTCATATGAATCTCATTTCGCCAAAACAAATTTCCCCGCCCCGTATTTGTACCAGGCCGCGCAGGTTCCCTCCACGGAAACCATACAGGGACCGACGGGATGGCGGTCGGTACAGGCCCGGCCAAAAAGCGGACAGTCCTTTGGGGTAACTGCTCCCGTGAGGACTTCGCCGCAGCGGCACAGCCGGCTGACCGCCGCGGCCCCGCTTTCCTTTGCGGCTGTTGTCAACGGCAGCTGCCGCCGGGCATCATAGGCAGCGTATTCCTCCCGCAGGGACAGTCCCGATTTATCCAGCCAGCCAAGTCCCCGCCACTTTTCACCGGTCTCCTGAAATACCTGCATCATCACTTTTCGGGCCGTGGGATTTCCCTCCTCCCGCACAACGGAGGGATAGAAGTTTTCCACCGCCGACACCTTGTCCCGGACCAGCTCAGACAGCCGCAGAACAGCCGCCATGATCCCAAGCGGCTCAAAACCGGTAACGACGCCCCGCTGGCCATAAGTCTTGAGAAAATCAAATTCCCGGCGGCCGGTAACTACCGCCACGTGTCCCGGCAGAATAAATCCGTCGATGCGGTGAGGCCTGTCCAGTATCGCCTTTATCGCCGGAGGCACCAGCTTGTGGGCCGTGAGGAGATATAAATTTTTTGTCCCTGCCTCCTCCGCCGCCAGAACAAGCGCCGCGGCCGCCGGGGCCGTTGTCTCAAAGCCCACCGCCAGGTATACGACTTGCCTGTCCGGATTTTCCCGGGCTATATCCAGAGCCTCCAGGGGTGAATAAATCACCCTGACATCGGCTCCCCTCGCCTTTGCCTCCGCCAGATTTTTCGGCTCCGTTCCATTCAGGCCGGTACCCGGCACCTTCAGCAAATCACCGAATACCGCAATGATCACCTCCGGCCTGCCGGCAAGGGAAACAGCTTCATCAATGTAACCGTCCACCGTGACGCAAACCGGGCAGCCCGGCCCCGATACCAGCTCCACCGAGGTTGGCAGCAGCTGCCGCAATCCGGAGCGGAAAATCGTGACGGTATGAGTCCCGCAGACTTCCATAAAGCGCAAGGGATTATTCTCATCACGGCCGCAAGCGGCCGCCGCCTCGGCAATCCTGCGGGCTATATTTTGAGCCGCGCCTGCTATATCTCCGCTCATGATTTCTGCGCCTTGATAAAATCCGCCGAAAGGCGCAAGGCCGCTATCTCTGCCGCCAGGGACTCCTGTAGCTGCCCGGTCCGCCCGGCGCCCCCCATCTCCCGCCACAGGGCCTGAGACTCCAAGGCAAGGTGTTCATCGATGATCTCCATGGCAAAACCGGCGTGAACCAGCACGAAGTCTCCCACCTTTGCCTGGGGCAGCAGCATCAGGCTGGCCCGTCGGGACACCCCGTCCAAAGTCACTGTCGCCAAGCCGTTTTCTATTGCCGTTATTTTTGCCGGTGCTGCCAAACACATTTTTATTACCTCTGCTTGTAATTGAGAATTTTTTTGTTCCATTATAACGGCGGAGCCGTTGAATGCCAATAGGGAGAAATTTAATTTCCCGGACCACACATCACGACAAACCATCAATTCGTTTGAAAGAATCCGCCGCTTGTGATAGGATTAGTCTCGATGATTAAGTACAGATATCAGCTAAAATTCCCCGGCAGACTTGAAGACGTCTGCCCCAGAAAGAGTGATTCCGATGAAAATTCTCCTTTCCAACGACGACGGCATAACTGCTGACGGGCTCAAGGCCCTCGTCCGGGCCCTGTCCCCCCGCAATCAGGTAGTTGTCTGCGCCCCCGCCCGGCAGCAAAGCGGCATGAGTCACGCCATCACTGTCTTTGACGACATGGCAGTGGAAGACTGTCCCCAACTGCTGGAGCTTGGCGCCGCTGAAGCCATCAGTATCACCGGCACTCCGGCCGACTGCGTAAAGCTCTACCTGGAGGCAATTTCCCCCGCAAAGGGAGAAGACTACCCTGACCTGGTCATTTCCGGCATAAATCACGGGGGAAATCTGGGTACCGACGTCCTTTATTCCGGTACGGTAGGCGCCGCTTTAGAAGGATATATGCACGGCATAAACACCCTGGCCGTCTCACTGTCCACCAGCAGTTCCCTGTCATACGATGAAGTGGCCAGGGAGACCACCGGTATGCTGGACACCTTTATCGCCCAGGAGCCCCGCCCCTTCCTGCTGAACATCAACTTCCCAAAGGAATATGCTGCCGGGAAGCCACAATGGCGCTGGGCAACTCTGGGCCACCGGGATTACCTGAACGCCTACACTCTCCACAATGAGGATGGCCGCCGCTACTACCGGCTGGCGGGAGAAATCTTTGACGGAGACAACGAGCCCACCACGGATATATACGCTGTCCACCGGGGCCTGATTTCCATCACCCCCCTGTACGATGACCTGACGAATGAGGCCGCCCTCCGCCGTCACAATCTGGAAACGATTCCCCGGCGGCCGCTGATCAAGCAGACCATCGCCTCGGATGTTTACTCCGACTTCTGATTGATTTAACAGGCTCCCCTTCAGGAGAGCTGCCGGCACAGTCGGCTGAGGGATGACAAAATAAATCGATCGGCTAATCTGTCACCCCTCCGCCCTTCGGGCACCTCCCCTACAGGAGAGGCCATTAGACCGATTATATGTCACCCCTCCGGCTTGACTAACTCACTTAATGAGTCCGAGGGAAACGATGGACGAATTTAGTGAGTGTCATGCAGACGACCTTAGCGATGGCAGAGCTTAGGGAATCGCACTTCGCAACCACCTCCCCTACAGGGGAGGCTCAGCTTATGGAAAAGGGACTGTGAAAAATCACAGTCCCTTTTTACATTCCTCTTATCCTATTACGCCAGCTGCATATCCCTGGCGGCCACGATATCCACACCGGAGCCCAGGATATTCTTTACGATAACATCTCCCGCCTTTATGGGGGCAGTGACCTTGACAGAACGCAGGGCCGCCGCCGCGGCCACGATGCCGGACTTCGGCAGCTTGGCCGCGGATACCACCGGCAGAAGGGCCAATCTGCCCCGCTTGCACTTTACGGTGCCGGTAAGCATCCGCATGGGAGTCGTCAGCTCCTCCCGGGCGTACTGAGCGCCCCGGGGGCAGTTATTGCCGGTAACACCGGTGACCGTTCCGTTCTCAAGAGTAGCGGTCAGCTGACAGCCCATGGGGCAGGTTATACAGGTAAGTTCAACTTTTTCTACAGCCATGTTTATCACTCCTCAATGCCTACGGTAATGTCCCCCTTCAGGAGCTTTGCCTTGTCGGCCGGAATTTCTACGGCAATCATTTCGCTGGGCTTGGCAATCATCAGCGGACGGCTCAGAAGTACCTCGCCGCCGCACTTAACCAGCAGCTTTACCTTCTTCATGGGCTTTGCCACCCGCATGAACAGGCGGATCCCCTCGGCCGCCGCTTCCCCGGCAGGAAGATTTATCCTCTGGGGAACGCAGGTACGGACAGCGTTTCCCGTAACCACCGGCAGGCTCCGCTCCACAGCCGCCAGCTTGCCCTGCGCCAACAGAGCGGCATACTTTCCGGCAATCTCCGCCTCGTCGCTGACGAAGTCCACCAAATCGTGAACGTGAACCACGTTACCGGCGGCAAAGACGCCTTCCTTATCGGTCTGACGGTGCTGGTCAACGATAGGGCCGGAGGTCAACGGATGAAGGCTGAGGCCCAGTCCCCGGCTCAGCTCATTCTCCGGGATAAGGCCAACGGAAAGGAGTACCGTGTCGCAGGGAATATCAAATTCGGTGCCGGGTACCGGCTGCATCTTTTCGTCAACCCTGGCCACGGTTACCCCGGTAACTCTGTCTGTGCCCTTGATATCAACGATGGTGTGGGCCAGGAAAAGCGGTATATTGAAGTCGTCCAGACACTGTACCATATTGCGGGTCAGACCGTTGGAGAAGGGACAGATTTCAAGGACGGCCTTGACCCGGCAGCCTCCATTGCCCCAGTCGTTGTCAATATCCGAGGGAGAGGCGTCCTCAGGCCCGCGCTTTGTAGAGGAAGACGGTTTCTTTTCGGAAATGTTGCAGCCTTCCAGACTCATGCGGCGGGCCATGATGAGACCGATGTCGCCGGAGCCGAGGATGACAACTTCCCGACCGGGGAGATAGCCCTCGATATTTACCATGCGCTGGGCGGCGCCGGCGGTAAATATCCCGGCCGGACGACCGCCGGGGATCCGGATGGCCCCCCGAGTACGCTCACGGCAGCCCATGGTGAGAATGACCGTCTTCCCCCTGATCACTACAGTCCCCAGATCCGGGCTGATGGCCAGGACGGATTTGTCCTCCCGAACCTCGAGAACCATTGTATTGGTGAGGATCTGCACCTGGGGCAGGTCCTTTACCAGCTCGTAGCAGCGCTGGGCGTAGCCCGGGCCGGTAAGCTCTTCCTTGAAGTGATGGAGTCCAAAGCCGTTGTGAATGCACTGCTGAAGAATGCCGCCGGTTTCCCGGTCCCGCTCGAGGATGAGCACGGAGCCCGCCCCGTTTTCCACGGCGCTGTGGGCCGCAGAGAGTCCGGCGGGGCCGCCGCCGACGATGATTATATCGTAGAGGTCCTTTATTTCAATCATCTCAGTAGACCTCCTGTTCTTTGTCGTAATAGAGGAAGGAGCCTTCCCCGTCTTTTCTGATTTCCGTTACGGGCAAATGAAGCTCCCGGGCGAGGATCAGCGCTACCCGGGGGCCGCAGAAGCCCCCCTGGCACCGGCCCATGCCGGCGCGGGTGCGGCGCTTTACGCCGTCCAATGTCCGTGCCCCGCAGGGCCGATGAATAGCGTTACAGATTTCCCCTTCGGTGATGGTTTCGCAGCGGCAGACGACGAGGCCGTAACGCCTGTCTTCCTGAATCAGCTTCTTCTGCTCTTCCATGGTCATCTCCCGGATAACCGGCCGGGGGGGACGTCCCTTCTTGTACTCCGCCTTCTCCTTTGCCCCCAGGTCCTCTGCCACCATGGCGGCAATTTCCCGGCCGATAGCCGGGGCCGAGGTGAGACCGGGAGACTGGATACCGGCCGCCTGATAGAGGCCCTTTACCCTTTCGGAACGGCCGACGATGAAATCACCGGTGCTGGAAACGGCCCGGAGGCCGGCAAACTGGGTAATGGCTGCTCCCAGGGGGAGATTCTCAACGATCTGCCTTGCTCCGGCAATGATTTCGTTCATGCCCGGCGCGCTTACTGACAAGTCGTCTTTGCTATCGGTGTCATTGGCATTGGGGCCGATGAACACATTGCCGTGGGTAGTTCCGCAGACGAGAATGCCCTTGCTTGTCGCGGAGGGCACCGGGAAGATAACTCCTTTGACAAGACTTTCCTGAGCCGTCTTGTCAAAGAGGATGTATTCCCCCTTCCGGGTCTTGACGGTAAAGGAGTCGTCCCCGGCGAGAGCGGAAATTTTGTCGGCGTGTACACCGGCGGCATTCACCACGGTCTTTGCCTTCAGCTCCCCCTGCATGGTTCGCACGATGAACCCACCCTCTGCCTGGGGAGTGATTCTGATAACCGCGCAGTCGCGGACTATTTCCGCTCCGTTTTCTACCGCGTTTTCCGCAAAGGCCGCCGCCACATCGAAGGGCCAGCAGATACCGGCGGTCGGGACAAAGAGCGCCGCCTTGATTTTTTCGGTAACATTCGGCTCGGCTTCCCGGAGCTTTTCACCGCTGACGATTTCCAGCCCGGTAACCCCGTTTGCCTCGCCCCGGGCTTTCAGTTCCTCAAGGACAGCAATCTCCTCATCGGTCCTGGCCACCACATAGGAGCCTGTCCACTTGATATCAAGCTCAAGCTCCGCCTCCAGCTCATGATAGAGAGCATTGCCCTCTACGTTCAGGCGAGCCTTGTTGCTGCCGGTGGGCGCGTCAAAGCCTGCATGAAGGATGGCGCTGTTTGCCTTTGTGGTTCCCATGGCGATGTCGGGAGCTTTCTCCACCAGCATACAGCGCAGATTATATCGGCTGAGGTATGACAGGATCGCCGTACCGGTGACACCGCCGCCGATGACGACAACATCTACTTCTTTCATCGTTTCTCCCCTCTCCTTATAATGCCACTGTTCAAAAAATTTCCCTTCGCTTTCAACGACGGTGAAGATAGCAGCTCCACCATGCCAGCCAATGCCGCGGAATCCGCCACTTGCCAGCTTGAAGCGGAGAATAGCTTTCAGTCGTTACCGGCTCTCTGCAATTATAACGGCAGATCGGTTGATTGCCAATAGGCAGAACCGGTTTTACAAAATTCCGTCCAAAAAGCGTTCATCGATTCTTCAGAGATTCTAGTCCCCCTGTTCATAGGGCCCTGACTTCGGCTTCAGCAAGTCTTGCTGTTCAGGCTCAAAGATCACCTCCACCTTCAGTCCCTTCATCTGTATCGTGCCGGGAGCGGGTTTCTGGCTTACCGCCACGCCTCGTCCTCTGGGAGACAGGACAAAGCCCGCCGCCTCCACCACAAGCCGCGCATCCGCCACATCCATCCCGGAGACATCCGGCACCCGACTTTCCTGACGAACCTTCGGGGCGGCGGGGATTCCCCCGGCCACTCCGGATACCATGTCCAGGGGATTGCTGGAAGGCTCTATATGAAGGTAACGGAACAGCTGGGTAAATATCTGCCCCGCTACAGGAGCCGCGATCTGACCGCCGTAATATATGGTGGATGGGTCATCGATCATGACATATACGACGACCTCCGGGTCCTCTACCGGGGCAAAGCCGCAGAAGGAAGCAATGTAATGGCCCTCCATATAGCCCTTGCCATATTCCCTAACCTTCTCGGCCGTACCGGTTTTACCGGCGATCCGATAGCCCTCCACATAAGCCTTGTGGCCGCCGCCGGTGGCCACTACCTGCTCCAGCATATCGATGAGAGCCTTGTCCGTCACCGAAGTGATTGCCCGCCGCCTTTCCTTTGGCTCCGTTTCCATGACAATGGTTCCGTCATTTTTCTCTATCCGCTTGACGATGTAGGGGCGCATCAGCCGTCCGTCATTGGCAATGGCGCTGATGGCGTTTACCAGCTGTAGCGGAGTTACCGTGACGCTGTGCCCGAGGGCCATAGTGGCAATTTCCGGGTCGAACATATCCTTTTTATCGTAAAGCAAACCTTCCTCGTCACCGGCCAGCTCAATGCCGGTGTGCTCGCCAAAGCCAAAGCGGTAAGCGTACTTCAGCATTTTGTCCGCGCCCATTTCAAGACCCACCTGGGCAAAGCAGGTATTGATGGATTTCCTTACGGCATCCGTAAACGTTACCGTTCCAAAGCTCTCCTCGTTCCAGTTCATTATGGTTCTGTCAGAAACCTTGACGACGCCCGGATCTTCAAACACCCGGTTCGGGGTAACGATCCGTTCCTCCAGCGCCCCCGCCGAAACCACCGCCTTGAAGGTTGAACCCGGCTCGTACAGATAGGAAACCGCCCGGTTCCGCCAATGATCCGCCGTGCTTTCCTCAAACTTGTTGGGATTGAAGGCCGGGCGGTTTGCCATGGCTAAAATCTCGCCGGTCTTTGGGTTCATGACAATGGCCGTGGTCGCCAGCGGCTTGACGTCCGCCATCACCTCATCCAGAGCCTGCTCCACGATAAACTGGATCGTGGAATCAATGGTCAGGACGACCTTTTTCCCCTGGCTTCCGTCGTAATGGGGCGTATCGTGAATGGAATCAAGAATGGGATTTCCGGTGGCCTTGTCGGTCTTTATGAAAATTTCCCGCTTGTCTCCCTTCAGTTCATTGTCAAAGGCGCTCTCTATCCCATACAAACCCTTGTCGTCTGTTCCCACGAAGCCAAGAACATGCGCCGCCAGCACCTCATTGGGGTAAAAGCGCTTCGGCTCATCGTTGAAACCAAGGCAATTGTAGTCCTCCTCATTGATGAGATTCTGCACTGCCCGGTACTCCGTGTCGGTCAAAAAGTGCTTTACCCACACGAAACCGCCCCCCTCGTCGATACACTCAAGGATCTTCTCCTCCTTGAAACCGATGAGCGGAGCCAGCTTTCGGGCTACGTCTCTTGAATCCTTGACATTATTTGGATCTATAAACAGAGACTTCATTATCAGGGTGACAGCCAGCTCCCGTCCGTTGCGGTCAACGATGGCCGCCCTGGGAGTCTGACGTATCCACTCGCTTCCGGCGGTCTGATCCACCAGATTGGCAAACTCCGCCCCCTTGATAATCTGTATGTAAAAATACCGGCCCGTGAGCACCGCCAGCGCAACCCACATCAGCCCCACCATGAAGGCTATGTTCTGCGCCGCCGGTCTCTGGCCTTCATGCCGTCTTTCTCTTGCCATCCTCATCTCCGACCCGCAGCAGCTTCAGCCCGGCCTGTAAAAGCCAATACCTTTTTCTATTTGATCATAACGGATTTCGCCCGTTTAGTTCCATTAAGCGGGAATCGACCTGCAATGCCCTGAATGCCTGCATTATAGCATGGAATAATGAAACTTTCCATCATTGCCGGTCGGCGGGTTTCTCTTTTCTTCCGGGGGGCAAAAAATTTCTTGTCTTGCGGCCTGTTATGTGCTAGAATAACTCAACAGGTTCTGCGGGCGTAGTTCATCGGTAGAATGAAAGCTTCCCAAGCTTTAGAGGGGGGTTCGACACCCCTCGCCCGCTCCATGGATATATCAGGGATTGCGAGTCTTTATCTGTTTCGCTTGTCGGCTTGCAACGCCTTGTTAATGAAAAGATAATAGTAGACAAAAATATTCCCCCGGCTGCGCCGGGGGAATATTTTTGTCTACTATTGACCAGGCTTTGCATAAATACGCCAGCCCCTCATCTTAATCTTTTCATGACAAAAACTTTTACAGCATGGCCATTTTCTTGAACGCCGCCTCCGTCATGCCCGCTTGCTCGGCGGCGTCCTTTATTGACAATATATTCTTTTTTACCAACTCCATAAGGGTATTCATTGTGCCTTCAGTGCGTCCTTCGGCCCGACCTTCCTCACGGCCTTCGTTCCTGTATTTCTCAATGATCTCGCACATTCTGCTCACTCCTTCTTCCGTTGTCTTGAATCTCCGTTTGCATTCCGAGGTTGAGGGGAATTTTTCGTCGTCGTAGGCTCCGTCCTCATTAAATATCTTCATCAGCCGGGCCACGTCCGAGTCGTTGTCAACCGCCGCGTTTACATATATTTCCGTCAGGCCGTTGTCCGTCCGTTTATTAAGCTCCCTGATAACCCTGTCCACATGGTACAGAGGGTAGCCTCCGGCAAAAATATCAAACCTGGAAATAAAGACCATGATCACGTCGGGAATTTCCTGAAATTTGCTGCCCGGTTCCACGATATTGGCGGTCAGCAGGGAGCCGTCATAGCGGAGCCGCCGCTGGTGGTCGTCGTCGTTGACCTTTTGCACCTCCACGCCCACGTGATCGCCGCTGCCCAGAATACATTCCAGATCCAGCACGCAGGAGCGTCCCTGAAGATTTTTCAGGGTTTTCTGGGGAACGTGCCGGGCGACAATCAGCTTATCGTCCGCCAATATGACCCGCAGAATCTCCTGGCAAAAGCTTTTTTCTTCCGCCATAACCATAAACAGGGCGTCGTCTATGGGATTTAATTTCTTCGCGTCTTCCCTGATCCGGGCTTTATTGCTCATGGGCACCAACTCCTCCCGCCGCCTGATATATCTTTCCCAGCCGCCTCCAGCAACATTATAACACAGCCTGAAAAATATCGGAAATAAATTTAATAAGCGGTTGTAACCGGCTCTTCGTATTTGGCTGTCGGGACCTTCGGCGGCGCTCTCTTGACTTTCCGAAAGTATTTACTATAATGCAGTCATTCAAGAAAATTCCTTTGGAATTTTCTTCATATCAGCATCCAACGGTCAAAACCGTTATAATGCAGATGTTCGAGAAAATTGCCGGGCAATATCCGCCAATTGGCATTTAACGGCTTGCCGTCATAAGCAAAACCGGGAATATTTAAGGAACAAGAGGTGAAGGCTGCTATGCTGGTAAACAATTTCAAACAGACGTCCTCTGAAAGCAAACCGGCGGGTGACGATCGCATCTATGCCACCATAGATATGAAATCCTTCTTCGCCTCCGTCGAGTGCGTCGAAAGGAAGCTTAACCCCCTCACCACCAACCTTGTAGTGGCCGACCCCACCCGCACCGACAAAACCATCTGCCTGGCCGTATCCCCTTCCCTGAAATCTTACGGCATCTCCGGACGGGCCCGCCTCTTTGAGGTCGTCCAAAAGGTAAAAGAAATAAACGCCCGCCGGAAATTCTACGCCCCGAAAAAGCAGCTCACCGGCGAATCCGCCGACGATACCGCTCTGAAGGAAAATCCCGCCCTCGCCCTGGGCTACATCACCGCCCCGCCACGCATGGCTCTCTATAGGAAATACAGCCGTCTCATCTATGAAACCTATCAGGAATTCATTTCCCCCGAGGACATTCACGTTTACTCCATCGACGAAGTATTCATCGATCTCACCCCTTATCTCAAAGTGTCCCGGCAGACGCCCCACCAGCTGACCATCAAGCTCATCCGGGCCGTGCTGGCCAAAACCGGCATCACCGCCACCGCCGGCATCGGCTCCAATATGTACCTGGCCAAAATCGCCATGGACATCGTGGCAAAAAAAATTCCTCCCGACGAGAACGGCGTCCGCATCGCCCGGCTCACCAGGGAGGAATACCGAAAAACCCTGTGGTCACACCGGCCAATCACTGATTTCTGGCAGGTTGGCAAGGGCTATCAGAAGCGCCTTGCCGCCCACCATCTTTACACCATGGGAGATATTGCCCGCTGCTCTCAGGGCGGGCCAAAGGACTACTACAACGAAGCTTTTCTCTACCGGCTCTTTGGGATAAATGCCGGTCTCCTCATCTGTCACGCCTGGGGAGAAGATCCTACGACCATTGCCGACATCCGGGCCTACGTTCCAAAAAGTACCAGCCTCTCCAGCGGCCAGGTACTGCAATTTCCCTATCCCGCCGACAAAGCGGCCATCATCGTCCGGGAAATGGCGGACAATCTCAGCGGCCAACTGGTAAAGAAAAATCTCTTTACCGATCGGATCGTCCTGACCATCGGCTACGACACCGAAAACCTTACCCGTCCGGACATCGCCGGCCAATATCGCGGTCCTGTCCACATCGACCGCTACGGCCGGGCCGTCCCCGGTCACGCCCACGGCACCCTGCGGCTCCCGGAGCCAACCTTTTCCGCCAGGCTCATTACCAAGGCGGCCATGGAGCTGTTTAGCAGCATCACCGACATGAGTCTCCTCGTCCGCCAGGTAACCATCGCCGCCGACAACACGGTAGACGCCGGGACTGCCGCCGGAGAAATGAACCGGGAGGCGGATCTTTTCGCCGACCTTCCGGAGGAGCAGGAGAAAAGCCGCCAGCGGGAAAAGGAAAAAAACGTCCAGCTGGCAATCAACGCCATAAAGGAAAAATTCGGCAAGAACTCCATCCTGAAGGCCATGAATATGCAGGAGTTTGCCACCATGCGGGAAAGAAACGGCCAAATCGGCGGTCATAAGGCGTAAGGCGCAGCCGCCTGTACCGCCGCTATTGACAACCGCCCCGTTCCGGTTAAGCTTTAACCGCCGGATATTATGTAATCGCTTGCCGTAAATTTTTGCCGCGAATTGAACCTATAACCTGTCCGTCAGATTCAGCCGCTTTTTTCCAAAAATATTCCCGGACGAAAAAACGGATGTCCCGGAAATAAAATTTGAGGAGGTAATTTTATATGCAGCATGAATGCAAAATAACCGTGTTAGAAACAAAAGTCTTTCCCGATTATCAGGAGAAATATCTGGCTGATCCAAAATCAGGCGCCTGTCCCCGTTTCAAAGCAGGGGATACTTTTTTGCTGAAAAGGACTGCCGAACAGGACGACTTCTATCACCTCATGGACGGAAAATTCTGCGGCGAAGCCTGGGATGCTATCAGCCGGTACGTTTATGCCGCCCTGCAGGGTGGGTCCATCATGCACAAGTGGACAAATGATGAGCGAGTCATGATCGCCTGCTGCAATGACGGCACCAGACCGGTAATCTTCAAGATCGAAAGAATTGATATTCCGGAGACGGAAGAGGAAAAGCAGTGGCTGGCAAAGCAGAATTTCAAAAATACAGCTGGCGACGCTTACACGGGCTGAGTTGCCACATTCCCAAAAAATTTTTCTTTAGTCAAAAATAAAAAGCCGTGAAAAATGATCGCCGACAATCAGGCGTTCATCTTTCACAGCTTTATTTTTTTGTAATTATTTGTCGGCCTTCATGCGGTTTACGGCGGAGACGAGGGCCATGACGGAGGCGGTGATAATATCCGTATCCATCCCGGCGCCCCAGTGCATAACGCCCTGGCTGTCCTTTATGCCGATATAGGCCATGGCCCGGGAGGTGGAGCCGATTTCCAGCGCGTGTTCACTGTAAACAAGATCGCTGTAGGAAACGCTGAGATTTTCCTTGATGGCGTTGCTGATGGCGTCAAGGCGGCCGTTACCCACCGCCCTGTAGGTAACCTCTCTGCCCTCGACCTGGAAGCGGACTTCGCCGGCCCGCACCCCGTTGGGATCCTTTTTCAGCAGGAAGTCTATCAGCTTGATGGGTTCCTCGACGTTTACGTATTCCGTCTGGAAAATCTGGTATATTTCATCCGGTTTCAGCTCCTGATGGCGGTGATCGGAAACGGACTTGACGCAGTAGCCGAAATCCTCCCGCATAAGCTTTGGCATATCGATACCGTACTTGTTTTCCATGATGAAGCCGACGCCGCCCTTGCCGGACTGGCTGTTGATCCGGATCACGTCTCCATCGTAGCGGCGGCCCACATCCTGGGGATCCACCGGCAGGTAGGGCACGGTCCAGCGATCCCGCTCCTTTTCCTCATGCCACTTCATCCCCTTGGCAATGGCATCCTGATGAGAGCCGGAAAAAGCCGCGAAGACCAGCGCCCCGGCGTAAGGCTGACGGGCATGGACAGTCATCCGGGTGACCCGTTCGTACATATCCACCAATTCCGGCATACCGGTAAAATCCAGCTGGGGATCAACGCCCAGGGCAAACATATTCATGGCGATGGTGACGATATCTGCGTTACCGGTGCGCTCGCCGTTGCCGAAGAGGGTTCCCTCAATACGGTCAGCCCCGGCCAGTAGGCCGAGCTCGGAGTCGGCCACTCCGCAGCCCCGGTCGTTGTGGGGGTGCAGGGACAGGACAACATTGTCCCGATACTTCAGATTTTGGGAAATATAGGCTACCTGCATGGCGTAGATATGGGGCATGGACATCTCCACGGTGACGGGAATGTTGATGATCGCCTTCCGGTCAGCGGCGGGCCTCCATACATCGAGAACCGCATTGCAAACCTCCAGTGCGTACTCCGGCTCGGTGCCGGTGAAGCTCTCCGGGGAATACTCGAAGCGGTAGTCCGCCCCTGCTTCCTCAGTGAGCTGCTTTAAGAGCTTTGCTCCGTCAACGGCGATCTGTTTGATTTCCTCCCTGCTCATTTTGAACACCTGCTGGCGCTGGGCAAAGGAGGTGGAATTATATACGTGGACGATGGCGTTCTTTACTCCCTTGAGAGCCTCAAAGGTTTTCTTAATTATGTGTTCCCGAGCCTGAGTCAGCACCTGAATCGTGACGTCGTCCGGAATGAGATTTTCTTCCACCAGGCGGCGGAGGAAGGCGTATTCAGTTTCGCTGGCCGCCGGAAATCCCACCTCTATTTCCTTGAAGCCGATTTTTATCAGAGTCTTATAAAACTCCACCTTCTCATCAAGGGACATGGGAATGATAAGGGCCTGGTTTCCATCCCGCAAATCCACGCTGCACCAGGTGGGAGCCTTATCCGGATACTGCTTTTGCGCCCAGCTCATGTCGCACACCGGCGGCATGAAATAGCCGGGGCGATACTTGGCGCAATTTACCATCATGTTTTTCTGAACCGTGTTAGCCTGCATTTTTGTGTCCTCCCTGGATTTCTCCACAAGCAAAAACGATAAAGCGGCTCGTCAGAGACCCCGCTGTCGGCTGTAAAATAAAAAGCCCCCGTCATAGAGACGAAAGGCTATGCCTGCGTGGTACCACTCTGCTTCACGGAAAACAGCCTCGGCGGCTCATATTCCGTGCACTCTCTCCTTAACGATGAGCTCCGTCGTTCCCTACGATTCTTACTGTTTTAGGAACGCAGCTCCACGGCGAGTTCATCGCTTCCTTTAGACGCCGCCTTCACACCGCCCGGCAGCTCTCTGAGAATATTCAGCGACTAATTTTCCGCTTCCCAGCTTTTACATAATCTAACATGAGAAAGAGATTAACACATGACAAGACTTTTGGCAAGAGATTTGTGTTACAACTTTACAAAAATTTTCGGTCAACCATATCTGTCCGCTCTTTTTCGCGATTGTAATTCCGGCAGCTGCCCTCTTCGATACGTCTGACGATGGGTCGGAATTGACTGAGAGGATTCCCCGGTCACACCATCCCATAGAGGGAACGTTCTACCTCGGCAATGGTGGTAAGTCCTGCCGCCGCTTTTTCTATTCCATCCGCGGCCATCGATTTGAAGCCCGAGGCGGCGGCGATTTCCCGAAGCTCCTTTACCCCGGCTCCCCGGGCGATGGCCCCGGAAAGCTCATCACTTATGGGCAACAGCTCATGAATCGGTATCCGCCCGTGATATCCGCTGCCGCCGCAGATCGGACATTGCCGGTTTCCGATCACGGGACGATAAAAGACTTGGCCGTTCTTTTCTTTGCCGCCCGGCACCCGACGGATAAACACCCCCTCCGGGGAATCCTCTGCCGGTAAATATTCTTCCCGGCAGTCAGGGCAAAGGCGGCGGAGCAGCCGCTGTCCCATCGCCCCGGCCAGTGTGGCTGCCAGCAGGTATGGCTTTATCCCCATTTCCAACAGGCGAATGACAACTCCCACCGCGTCAGCCGTGTGGAGAGTAGAGAGAATCAGCCGACCGGTAAGGGCCGCCCTTACCGCGATTTCCGCCGTCTCCTCATCTCTGATTTCTCCCACCAGCACCACGTCGGGGTCCTGCCGGAGCACTGCTCGCAAGGCTCGGGGGAAGGTAAGGTAATCCTCGTCCGCTGTCATTTGATTTATCCCGTCGATGGCGCACTCCACCGGATCCTCAACGGTCACAATATTTCTCGTGGCGGCGTCAAGCTCCGACAGAACGCCGTAAAGGGTGGTGGTCTTGCCGCTGCCAACGGGGCCGGTAACGAGGACAAGACCGCCGGACAGGCGGCACCAGCGGCGAAGTATCCCTTCATTCTCGGGGGATAAATCGAGACATTCCAGGCGGCGGGTGGAGAGAAGATTTAACAGACGCAAAACCACTTTTTCACCCCACAGGACGGGAATGACTGAAACCCGCACGTCCACCGTGCTCTCTCCCTTCCCGCTCCGGTCCGTGACAAAGGAAAAGCGCCCGTCCTGGGGCAGGCGGCGCTCAGTGGTGTCCAAATGGCTCATGACCTTCAGACGGTTTATTAAATTTGGCAGAATAAGCCCAGGGATGGTTTCCTCCATCCCTGGAACCGGGCGCAGAAAACCATCGACCCGGAGGCGAATCCGCAGCGACTGACCGTCGGCGGCCGGTTCAATGTGAATATCGCTGGCTTCCTGCTCCAGGGCAGTCAGCAGCAGTCCGTCCACGAGAGCGGCCACCGGCCCCAGACTGCTGTCCGGACGGAGAAGGTTATGACCGGTAATGCCGACAGAGGACGCCGATGAAGGGATTGAAGATACATTGCGGACTGCTCTGGCCACCAGGAGGGGAAAATCAACCTTGGACATTATTTTTCCTCACCTCTTCAGGGCGTTTCTCAGGGCTTTCAGCATTGCTTCCTTGTCTCCCGGACAGCCCGTCCATTTTTCCAGCGCCGCCCTGGCCTGCCCCACCAGCATTTCCTCCCCGTTCAGCACAGCGTGTCCATGCCTGACTGCCTGAGAAAGGAATCTGGTCATCGCCGGAGTATAGATAATGTCGTAGCAGAAAGCGTCAGACCTCAGCCGCTGCCAGTCCACGACGGGAGACGCCTCGACATTCGGCGCCATGCCCAAAGGGGTGGCATTTATCAGGAGATGACAGCTTTCCAACCTTTTTGCGTAATCTTCCCCCATCCAATCAACCGCGGTGATCAGCGTCTCACCGGAAAAAAATTTCCTGTTCAAAGAGCGAAATTCCTCGGCCAGTGGTTCCGCCTTGTTCGGATTGCGGACGGCGATAGTTATTTCCTTTATTCCGGCGGAAAGAAGCGCCCAAAGCGCTGCCCGGGCAGCGCCGCCGGCCCCCAGGATAACCGCGTTCTTCCCCGGCAGAGCGTTTTCCCCCAGCCGGGCCTTCAGGGGTTCAATGAAGCCGATGACATCCGTGTTCGCGCCAATCAGCTTACCATCGTCGTTAATTACGGTATTCACTGCTCCCAGCGCCGCCGCGGCCGGTTCGATTTCGTCCAGCAGGGGGATAATGGCCGATTTGTGGGGAATCGTAACGTTCCAGCCCCGGAAATTCATCGCCCGCAAGCCGGCCACGGCCACGGTCAGATCCTTTGGAGCAACGGGAACCGCAATGTAGGCATAGTCAAGCCCCGCCCCGGTCAGGGCGGTATTCTGTATGACCGGGGATAAAGAATGAGCGATGGGCCATCCGATAACGGCCAGATTTTTCGTGGTTCCTGTGTACATCATCGTCTCCTGTGTTATATTAGTATGCCTTTCCAGCGGTGGCGCAATAGACGGTGAAGCTGCCGCGGCCATCAAGGTTCAGCATTTCATTCAGCTTGTCATCATCGAAGCTGCCGATGGCGCACACGCCGATATGTTTCTGCTGAGCGGCCAGATAAAGATTTTGGCAGACATGACCGGCGTCAATGTAAATGTAGCGAGCCGCCCGCTTGCCGCAGCTGTACGCCATCCGCTGGAAGTCCGCCGTCCAGATGAAGGTAACGCCGCTCTTTTTTATCATATTCTTCGGCAGGAAACACTCTACATATTCATCGAGGACTGTCCCGCCCGTCGCGATTTCCTGCAATGCGTGACCAAGGGCGAGGAAACGGTAGAGTCCCGGCTCCATCTCCTTCACATTATTCACCAGCAGCATCGTTTCAAAAGCGTGAGCCGCCCTGGCGGAGGGAACGGTTCGCACAGTCCTTCCCTCCGGCAGAATCGCCTTTACTCCCTGAGTACACCAGAGCAGGAAGGACAGCTCCTCAAGGGTAAGCGGCTCGTCGCTGTACTGACGTACGGTCTCCCGCAGCTCGATCATCTGAAGGAAGCTGACTTCCCTGTCCTCAAACATTTCCGGATTGGGCAGGCGGATCACGTTGGGATAGTCAGGGCAGGGAGGCACTTCCAGGGGAGGCTGCGGCTCCTTCCGCCGGAGGGCGGTGTCGGCGCTGCCGGTCCGATCGGTATCCTTGAGTAATTGCTGCATAAAGTCAAACGTCTTGTTCATTGTTCGTTTCTCCTTTAACCGGCGGTTCTCGTTATCAATCCTCGGGACGCAGGCCGGTCTTGCCGGTGAACTTGTGATATTTCCCTCCATGGCGGCGATCTCGCAGCTCGTTCAGCAGCCGCTCGGGGGAAATTCCGTGATAGGCCAGGAGAACGAGGCAATGATACCAAAGGTCGCCCATTTCATACACCACTTCTTTGCTATCGTTATTCTTGGAGGCGATGATCGTCTCCGCCGCTTCCTCCACCACTTTTTTCAAAATCTTGTCCTGTCCATGTTCAAACAGGTAATTTGTATAAGAGCCTTCTACCGGGTTCAGCTGCCTGTCCTTTATCACGTCGTACAGGTCATTGAGAACGGTAACAAGATTGTCCTGCTTCTGCTCAACTACCGCGGGAGCGTTATTGCCTGCCGGAAGGATTCGGCGGCCGCTGAAGCAGCTGTAAGTGCCGGTATGGCAGGCAACGCCTCTCTGATGAACAATCACCAGCAGCGCGTCCCCGTCGCAGTCATAGGAAAGCTCCTTTACCGCCTGTACATTTCCGCTGGTACCGCCCTTGTTCCACAATTCTTTCCGGCTGCGGCTCCAAAACCAGGTGTAGCCGGTCTCTATCGTCTTTTTCAGGGACTCCTCATTCATGTAGGCAAGCATGAGCACCTGTCCGCTTTCCTCCTGAACGATCGCCGGTACCAGTCCCTTCTCGTCAAACTTCACCATAGAAATATCAATTTCCTTCTCGTTCATCAGAATCTTACCTCCACTCCGCGAGATTTCAAATATTCCTTTACCCGGCGGACGGTAAACTGTCCGTAGTGAAACACCGAGGCAGCCAGCACCGCATCGGCATGACCCTCGGCGATAACATCGTAAAAGTGCTCCAACCGGCCGGCCCCGCCGGAGGCGATAACCGGGACGGGAACAGCGTCGGCAACGGCCCGGGTCAGGGGAATGTCAAAGCCGTCCTTGGTCCCGTCGGCGTCCATGCTGGTAAGGAGAATTTCTCCGGCTCCCAGTTCGACCCCCCGCTTTGCCCACTCAAGGCAGTCGATACCCGTCGGCGTCCTGCCCCCGTGAATGTAAACCTCCCACTTGTCCTCGCCGCGTTTTCTGGCGTCAATGGCCAGTACCATGCACTGGCGGCCGAATCGGGAGGCTCCTTCCGAAAGGAGATCAGGCTGCTGGACGGCGGCGGTGTTTAGGGAGGTTTTGTCAGCGCCTGCTTTCAGAAGCGCCCGCATATCCTGAACGGATCGGATGCCGCCGCCCACCGTAAAGGGGATAAAAACCTGACTGGCGCAGGCCTTTGCCACGTCGACCATAGTGCCCCGGCGGTCACTGGAAGCGGTGATATCGAGAAATACCAGCTCATCGCAACGCTCCTTATCGTAGCGGGCCGCCAGCTCCACCGGGTCGCCCGCATCCCGGAGCCCTACGAAATTCGTGCCCTTTACTACCCTGCCCGCCTTTACATCAAGGCAGGGAATTATTCTTTTCGTATTCATCTTGCTCTACCAAATATTCCTGTTTCTGTCTTACCAAGCTATCCAGTGTCCATTTATTTCCCCGCCGCAATCCGGAAGGCTTCTTTCAGGTCAAGTCTGCCATCGTAAATAGCCTTGCCGGTAATCACTCCAACCAGGCCGTCCTTTTCGTGAGCCTTCACTGCCCGGATATCCTCCAGGGAGGACACGCCGCCGGAAGCTACCACCCCGATCCCGGCAGTCCTGGCCAGTTTGACGGTGGCCTCAATATTAACGCCGCTGAGCATCCCGTCCCGGGAAATATCCGTATAAATGATGGTTTGTACTCCCCGGCTCGCCATGTCCCGAGCCAGATCTTCGGAGCGCATTTCCCCGGACTCCCCCCAGCCGTTGACAGCCACGATTCCCTCTTTGGCGTCAATGCCCACCGCGATTCTTTCCCCGTAAAGCCGGCAGGCTTCCGCCACCAGCCGGGGATTCTTAACGGCGGCGGAGCCGAGAATGACCCGCTGAACCCCCAAATCAAGCATCATCTTCACATCATCAAGAGTACGGATGCCGCCCCCCACCTCAATGGGAATCTTCACTTGCTTCAGGATCTCCCGGATGGGAGCCGTATTGCGGGAAGCCCCGGCCAAAGCTCCGTCCAAATCCACCACGTGGAGGTACTCGGCCCCCAGGTCCGCCCAGCGCCGGGCCATGTCCGCCGGACGGTCGCCGTATTCGGTGACGGCGTTGAAGTCGCCCTTGCGCAAACGGACGGCCTTTCCTTCGTAAATATCTATTGCGGGAAATACAATCATCTTATTTTCCTTCTAAAAAAATGTAATCAGGCTGAAACCCCTGACCTCTCATCGGTCTAATAGGTTTCCCTCCAGGAGACTGAGGGGTGATACAATCCAGCAATCAGACTAATCCTTAACCGATTACCTTGTCTTGTCACCCCTCCGGCACCTTCGGTGCCACCTCCCCTACAGGGGAGGCTTTAAGGTGTGTCGCCGCAAATAAAATTATGCAGCAGCTGCTGACCCACGTCTCCGGACTTTTCCGGATGGAACTGGACGGCCTGCACATTATCCAAAGCCACGGCCGCCGTAATCTCTCCCCCGTAATCGGCAGTGGCGGTAATTACCCTCCGGTCCCGGGGAACACCGTGATAGCTGTGGACGAAGTAGAAGAATGGTTCTTCCCCCATTCCCCTGAACAGATCCACCGGCTTGCGGGGTTCTCTGGCCTTCACCAGATTCCAGCCCATGTGCGGAACCTTCAAACCAGCTTTCCGATTTTCCGGACGGGCCGCTTCGATCAGGCGAACCTTCCCCTTAATAATTCCCAGTCCGGGAACCTCGGGACTTTCTTCGCTGCCTTCAAAAAGAATCTGTAGACCAACGCAGATCCCCAGGAGGGGTGTCCCGGCCCCGATCCGCTCCATAACGACGGGAATAAGGCCGGATTCCCGGAAATTTTTCATACAGTCCCCGAAGGCTCCCACCCCGGGCAGGACTATTTTATCGGCGGCCTTAATAACCGCCGGATCGCTGGTTACCTGTACTTCTGCTCCCTGAGCGGCCACGGCTTTCTCAACAGAAAACAGGTTCCCCACTCCATAATCAATGACGGCGACCATCACAGGACTCCTTTTGTGGACATTACTCCCGGTACCCGGGGATCTCTGGCGAGTGCGATCCGTAGTGCGTGGCCCAGCCCCTTGAATACGGCCTCCACCTTGTGGTGGGAATTGGCGCCGTACAAAATTTTCACATGGAGGGTAAGCCCCGCGTTTACGGCAAAGGCCCGCAGAAATTCCTCCGTCAGCTCCGTGTCGTAGCCGCCGAGCATCGGTGTCATGGACCCGCCGCCGTCATAAACCAACAGGGGACGCCCGGAAAAATCCAGCGCCACCAGCGCCAGTGTCTCATCCATGGGCAGGAAAAAACTGCCGTAGCGGGCAATGCCCTTCTTATCGCCGACTGCCTGGGCAAGAGCCTGCCCCAGCGCAATGCCCGCGTCCTCCACGGTATGATGGCCATCTACCTGTAAATCCCCCTCTGCTTTCACCTTCAGGTCAAAGCAACCGTGACCGGCGAGAAGGTTCAGCATATGGTCAAAGAAACCTATTCCCGTTTCAATGGCCGCCTTTCCCTGACCATCGATATTCAGCTCCACCGCAATTTTTGTTTCGGCGGTACTCCGGACAACTTTGCCGGTTCTGATTTCTTCTTTTTTCATAACCAGGCCTCTTCCCGCGCAAAGGCCTGTACTGCCAGCAGCCACTGATCATTTTCCGACGGCGTTCCAATGGAGAAGCGAAGGGTATTCTCCAACCGGGGAGCCAAGCCAAAGCTGCGCACGCCGATGGAAATTTCCGTCAGGTACTCATTCAGCTTCGCCGCTTGGTCATATTTTACCAGCAGGAAATTGGCGGCGGAGGGATAAACGGTGAAGCCCAGTATTTTTTTCAGCTCGGCGGCCAGACGGTTGCGCTCGGAAATCATTTGGATAATGCGGTGGCGGTACTCGTCCCGCATCTGCCACACCGTGTCCGCCACGGTAAGGGACAGCACATTCAGGCAGTAAGGCATCATGGTTTTGCCGACCATCGCGGCAATATCCCCGGCCGCCAGCATATAGCCCATCCGGCAGGCGGCAAGGCCGTAAGCCTTGGAGAAAGTCCGAGCCACGATGACGTGGGGATATTTTTTCAGCAGGGAAACCGCGCTGCCCCCGACGCACTCCGTCTCGGCAAACTCCATATACGCCTCATCCATAAGCAGCGGGCAGTTTATGCTCCGGGCAACCTTTTCCACTTCCTTCAAGGGAAAACGGCGGCCGGTAGGATTATTGGGATTGCAGATCACCGCCAGGGAGGCTTCGCTTTCCTTTACGGCGGCAATGAATTTGTTCACATCAAGGGTATAGTCGGGCTTCAAGTCCACCGGTACCCCTTCCGCCTCAGCTGCCCGGGCGTAAATTTTGTACATGGAAAAAGAGGGCTGGAGGTAAACGATTTTATGTCCCCTGCCCCCAAAGGTGACAAACAGCTTCTCGATTATTTCTGAGGAACCGTTGCCCAGCACCACGTTTTCCTTTTTCAGATTGTACCCCTCGGCGATCGCTTCCCGGAGCATATCCGCCTGTTCATTGGGGTAGCGGTTGAAGGCCACTCTGTCCAGGCGGGAAATCACCCGTTCCAGCACCGGTGGCGGCAGATTCATACCGCATTCATTGGCGTTTACCTTAATGCGCCAGTCACGCTCCACCACATCGTAGCCGGGCATATCGGCGAGTCCCGGGCGGTAATTGTACTCCGTGGCCATTTATTCCTTTCCTCCTCTAAGGCGAATAGCGTTGGCATGGGCCCGCAGTCCCTCGGCTTCGGCCAGGCGGATAATATCCCCGGAGGCGTCTATCAGCGCCGGCTGCGTATAGCTGATAATGCTGGTTCGCTTCATGAATGTTTCCACGTTCAGGCAGGAATAGTAACGGGCGGTTCCGCCGGTGGGAAGCACGTGATCCGGCCCCGCCAGATAGTCTCCCAGCGGCTCGGGAGAATACGCTCCCAGAAATACCGCCCCTGCGTGGCGGACTTTCGGCAGAAGGGCAAAGGGCTGATCTACCAGCAGCTCCATGTGCTCCGGAGCCGATACATTGGCCAGCTCCACCGCCTGATCCAGATTCTCCGCAACAACGATAAGCCCGTTGCGGTCAAGGGAGGCCTGAGTGATCTCCCTGCGGGGGAGGACGGCCAGCTGCTTCTCCACTTCCCCGGCCACTTTTTCCGCCAGCCGGGGGCTGTCAGTGATGACGATGCTGGAAGCCAGCCGGTCATGCTCCGCCTGACTGAGCATATCGGCGGCGGTGTAGGCCGGATCGGCGTTCTCATCGGCCACGATGAGAATCTCGCTGGGGCCCGCCAGCATATCGATATCGCAGTGGCCATAGACGGCCTTTTTGGCCAGGGTGACGAAAATATTGCCGGGGCCGGTGATCTTGTCCACCCGGGGAATCGTTTCGGTGCCAAAGGCCAGGGCGGCGATGGCCTGAGCCCCGCCGATTTTATAGATCCGGGATACGCCGCAGAGCTTTGCGGCTACCAGAACGTAGGGATTGATTTTTCCTTCCCGGGGCGGGCACATCATAATGATTTCCCCTACCCCGGCCACCTGAGCCGGAACGGCGTTCATGATGACGGAGCTGGGGTAAGCCGCCGTGCCGCCGGGTACGTAGATACCCACCCGGTCAAGGGGAATGACGGACTGCCCCAAAAGGGAACCCTGGTCACGATAGGTGATCCAGCTGTTGGGCTTCTGCTCCTGGTGGTAGCGGCGGACATTATCCACCGCCCGGTTCAGGGATGCAACCACCGCCGGGTCGGCGGCAGCCTCCGCGGCCGCAAATTCCTCCCGGCTGACCAGAAACTGATCCGGGGTAAAGTCCGTCCGATCAATGAGGCTGGTGTATTTTATAACGGCCGCGTCCCCGTCCCGGCGGACATCATTTACGATGAGTTCCGCCACCTCCGCCGCGGTCATATCACGGCCAAAGAGCTTCCTGTTGCCCTCCCGGATTTTCGGGTCAAGCTCCACCTCATCAAAGGCAGCCTTCTTCAACAGTTTTTCCACCGCGGGAAGCCCCAGCTCTTTTACACTGACGATTTTCATGACTCCGTTCCTTTCTCTATAGCTGCCGCTTTCGGCAGCAAATCTGTCTGTATATTTTGGGAAAATTTATTTTTTGCCGCTTTCTCTCCTTGCCAGCTCCTGCCTCAGGGCCTCAGCCAGGCCGTAAATCCGGTCAAATTTCAGGCGGAAGCTCACCCGATTGGCAATGAGCCGGGCGGAAGCGTCCATGATGCGGGCGATCTCCACTAAATTATTTTCCCGAAGCGTCGTTCCGGTTTCCACAATATCCACGATGCTCTCGGAAAGGCCCACGATGGGCCCCAGCTCAATGGAACCGTTCAGCTTGATGTATTCCATCTGCATACCGCAGCCGGTAAAAAATTTTTCCGCCAGCCGGGGAAACTTGGTCGCCACCCGGGTATGGGCGTAATCCTGAAGAGCTTCCCGCCGCTCGGCTGCCGGCACGGCCATCATCAAATGGCAGCGGCCAAAGCCCAGATCCAGCAGCTCGTAGACATCCTGCCCCGACTCCTCCAGAACATCCTTGCCGATAACTCCCATATCGGCCGCCCCGTATTCCACATAGGTGGGAACATCGGCGGTTTTTGCGATGATGAACTTCACCCTTTTCGCTTCATTGGCGATGACCAGCTTGCGGGAGTCTTCCTCCAGCCCTTCCGCCCCGATACCCACAGCCTCAAAGAGACTGCGGGAAAGGCCGAAGAGCTTGCCCTTGGGCAGCGCGATCGTCAGCCAATCGTTTTCCCGGTTGACCATTTGAAAAACCCTTTCCAAAGAAGTTTTATTTCTTTATCTTGTTAAATTATTAACGAACTATATAGTAACACTCCCGCTTTCTCCCGTCAAGCATCATCCCGCTGACGGGAAGAAAATTCCGGTGGCGTTTTCCTGACCAATGGCATTATAATAGAGCTCAAAAGAACGATGTAAATCTATTTGCAGCAAGGAGGAAAATCACGATGAAAATTCTGACCTTCACCAGACTGAGCGACAAATTAGAGCAGCAGATAAAGGATGCCTGCCCGTCTGCCGAATTGATCACCGCCAAGGAGGCCGACGCTGACCCGATAATTCCCGAGGCGGATATCATTACCGGCTTCGGCGGGATGCTGAACTGGGCCCACATTCTCCCCCTGGCCAAAAAATGCCGCTGGGTTCATACCCTGTCCGCCGGGATAGACCGCCTTATCGCTGTCCCGGATTTTGTAGCCAGCGACACAATCCTCACCAATTCAAAGGGCGTCCACGGGATACCCATGGGGGAGCATTGTCTGGGGGTTATCCTGGGCTTCACCCGTAAGCTGTTCCACACTTATGACAACCAGAGGGAGCGCCGCTGGGAAACGAAGGTCCGGGGGCTGGAGGAGATCGCCGGCAAAACCGCTGTCGTGGTGGGGCTTGGCGCGGTAGGAACCGGCATTGCCGCCAAGCTGAAGGCAATGGACATGAAGATAATCGGCGTCAAGCAAACCGTCAGCGACCTCCCCGGCATTGACAAGGTGTACAGCAACCGGGACCTTGACGAGGCTCTGTCCCAGGGGGACGTGGTGATCGTGACCCTTCCCGTCACCGATGACACCCGGGATCTGTTCAATATGGCCCGCTTCAAAAGGATGAAGCCCAATGCCATCTTCATCAACGTTTCCCGGGGGGAAACCGTCGTGGATGAGGACCTGGCCGCCGCCTTGAAGGAGGGCATCATCGCCGGAGCTTCCCTTGACGTGTTCCGGACCGAGCCCCTGCCGCCGGAGAATCCCCTCTGGGACGCCCCGAACCTGATCATCACGCCTCACGACGCGTCTCTTTCGCCTATGTACCTGCCCCGGACAGTGGGGATTTTCTGCGAAAACCTGAAGGTATTCCCAGCCGTGGAAAAGATGAAGAACGTGGTGGACAAGGCTCGCGGCTACTAATTCTGTCCCCTCGGGCAGATCAGCCGCTTTCCCCCTCGCCGGGGCCGCGGCGGCTAATTCTGCCTGTCTGCTTCCATGAGAAGCTTCAGCAGGCCGTCATTTCCGGCCGTGTCATCCCGGTGGCGCCTCACCAGCCAGACGATCCGGTTCTGCTCATCGCTTACGGGCCCGCCGCCCTTTCCGTACAGCGCCAGCAGCCGCTCCGCCCCGATTTCCGGATGATAATAGTAATGGTACATAAGCCGGGCAAACCAGCTCTCTTCCCAAAAGTTACCGGCAGCTACAGGACGCCTCCCGGCGTCCTGTTTTTTATTTCCTGCCCCGCTCTTTTGAGCGAAAGTCCCCAGCCGCCGGGCAACCTCGCCAGCGTCAGGCTTTGCTCTGCCCAGCCGTCTGATTGCCGCCGCATCAGCCGCAAACCGGCATTTGTCCCGGTTCCAAAGGGGCAGCAGCACCGCCAGGGATTTGGCCAGGGAACTGCCGAACTCCCCCCGGCCGATGTCATGGAGCAGCGCCGCCTTCAGCAAAATCACCCTGTCCTCAGGGGATATCTTTACCGGAGACGACCTTTGCAACCGGTCCGCCGTCTGAGCCACCTTCAGGGAATGGGCCCGGTCGGGAGGCCTCTGCCCTTCCCACAGCCGCTGTTCTTCACCGTTAAGGTACCGCTCTATATATTCTTCCCCGCTGACCCCAAAAAGCTCGGTTTTGATCGCCTGCAGGTACTGGTTTATCCGCTGGAAAAATCCCATTGCTCAGCTCATTCAGTCTATGTATATCAGTTCCGCCGCCTGCTGTGATCTCGCTTCGGCCTCCGCCCGGGCCCTCGTCTCGCTGGACAAAGCGGTCAGCACCGTTTTTCCCGCCGCCCTCAGCTCCATAGTCCGGCGGATAGCCTCGGAAATTTTCCCCGGGCCATAGGCCACGTACACGTCCCGCGCTACCCGGGCCGCCCCCTGTCCCTGACGCTCCTTGGCCAGCATGAGGCGGTCAATGCCCAAAGCAAAGCCGGTGGCCGGGCAGGGGCGGCCAAATTCGGCCAGCAGGTTGTCATAACGGCCGCCGCCGGCTATAGGAAATCCCAATCCCGGAGCGTAAGCCTCGAAAACCATGCCGGTGTAATAGCCAAAGTCACGGATAACCCCCAGATCAAAGACGACTCTATCCGCTACGCCGTAATCCGCCAGCAGGGCGCGGATACTTTTGAGATTATACACGGCCGCCTGGGCGCCCTCGTGGTCCGTGAGGGCTCCTGCCTTGGCCAGCAGCTCGGAGCCGCCGTGAAGCACCGGCAGCTCCCGGATAATTTCCGTGGCGGTTTTGGAAAGCTCCAGCCGCCTGGCAAGCTTTTCCAGCCCTACCAGATCGTGCTTCTCCATTGCCTGCTCCACCAGCCGGCGCCCTTCATCATCCAGCCCCAGCTCCCGAAGCACGGCCCGCACATAATTAACCTGTCCCAGGCACACCGTAAAATCATCCAGTCCGGCCGCCTCGATGGCTTTTACCGCCAAAGCGATTATCTCCGCATCCGCCGCCGCGTTGTCGGAGCCCATCAGCTCCACCCCGGCCTGAAAAAACTCACACTGACGGCCAGTCTGAGCCTGCTCGTAACGGAACACGTCGCTGATATAGGAAAGGCGCAGGGGCAAGCCTGCCTCCTTAAAGCGGCTTGCCGCCAGCCGGGCAAGGGGAGTGGTCATCTCATGGCGAAGGGCCAGCGTCCGGTTGTCCCGGTCAAAGAGCTTGAACATATGCGGCTCAAGGACAACCCCGGAGCCCATGGTGAGATTATCAAGATATTCAATAGTAGGGGTAACCACCTCGTCGTAACCCCAGGCAGCGAAGGCCGCCGCTATGGCCGACTCCACCCGCCGTTTGTCCGCGGCCTCCGCCGGCAGGAAATCTCTGGTGCCGTAAGGAATCTTCAAAGCTGCTTCCCGATTATTCATCTTTTCACCTTATAATGACTTTTCCTTTCTCCTTGCAGTGAGCGGCGAAATCGATATCAACTCCGCCGTGTCAGCTAATGCAGATCCCGCCGCTTGCTAAATTGAACGAGGGACATCCTTCAGTCTTTATTGCTTCTTCATCCGTTCGAGAACCAGCTGATAGCCGTCGGCGCCGTAATGCAGGCAGCGCTTCACCCGGCTGATGGTAGCGGTGCTGGCGCCGGTGGTTTCAACGATTGACTCATAGGTACAGCCCTCGCTGAGCATCCTGGCCACTTCCATCCGCTGGGAGAGCGCCTTTAATTCACCGATGGTGCAGATGTCCTCAAAGAACTGATAGGCTTCCTCCAAGGTCTCAAGCGAAAGGACTGCCTGACAAAGGCGGTCGTTCTGTTCATCCCTCAACTTGGGGTTTACCATTTTTCCTTCCTCCGATCTTCAAAAAATTTGCAAACTTTACTTCTTTAGTTTGCGAAAATTGACTTCATTATAACGCCGACCGTAAAAAAATGCAAAGGCTTTTCCCAGCCATTTTCAATAAAAAATAGAACCGGTGTCATCGAGGCACCGGCCATAAAATTTCCTCGTCGGTCACGACCGCAGCGCCTTTTCCATCTCCCAAAGGGCCTGGGCCACGGTGATCTCCTCCAGATAGGGCATATCCTCAACGTACTGGGCGATGTCCAGCAGCCGCTGAGCCGGGCCCCCTTCCCCCTCGACGTTGACGATGACGCTGCCGGCTTCGTCCACCTCGTCCAGAACCGCCGAGGCGAGAGCGGCCATGCCCTCCCGGTCGTAGTACCATTCCAGTATGGGATTAGCGCCGTTAAATTTTATTTGCGTATCCCGCATTATCTGAATGCGGCTGGTCATGGTGAGCCGGCGCATCCGCACGGCTTCTCTCAGCTCCAGAACCATTTCCTCGTATTGGTATTCATTGTGCTGCATGGGGCATCCTCTCAAACAAAACGAAATCTTCCGACCGCCTGAAAAAGTCAGCGCAACGCCTGACCCTCCCGCCGGTCTTATTTTACACAGTATGAAAAAAAATTGCAATTACTTACCCTTCCTCGATGATCCGGAGCGCCTTTCTTTTGGGGAAATATTCCGTCCTCCGGTAAAAAATTATTCACATTTCAAAATTTGTGTGCTAAAATAAAGCAAACAGAAATTTTATTTAGCGAGGTGTTAAAATGCCCCACAGAAAAAATCAGACGGCCAGCCAGCGTCAGGACGCCATATACAGGTTTCTCGAGGACTTCGCCGCCGGCCACGGCTACCCGCCTTCTGTCCGGGAAATCGGCGACGCCATCGGCCTGAAATCCAGCTCGACGGTACACGCGTACCTTCGGATGCTGGAGCGCCGGGGACTGATCCATCGCGACCCCACGAAGCCCAGAGCCATCGACCTGCTGGACAAGAAACCATGGTCCCGCTCCGTTCCGGTTCCCCTGGTGGGCACTGTGGCCGCCGGCGTCCCCATTTTAGCGGAGGAAAACATTGAGGATACCTATACGTTTCCGGAGAGCCTCATCGGCAGCAATGGGAACCAGATTTTCATGCTCCGCATTCAGGGGGACAGCATGATCAAGATCGGTATGCTGGACGGAGACTACGTCCTGGTCCAGCAGCAGGACACTATCCGCAACGGCGACATCGGCGTGGCCCTGGTCAACGAAGAATCTGCTACCGTGAAGCGCATCTACAAAGAAAAGAACGGCTGGCGTCTCCAACCGGAAAACGACGATATGGAACCATTTTTCGAGAAGCAGGTGCGGATTCTCGGCAAGGTGGTAGGCGTCTACCGCTGTATGTAATCTCATTGATGTAATCCCTCGTAAATAATATCCGCAAGAAAACCGTTAATCAACATTGGCGGTTAGCGATTGCCGAGTGTAACGATGGCAGAGCTTACCACCACTATGTTGATTATTGAGCGAGAGCGGGTTTTCGGCGGATTTTATTTACGAGGTCAGTCTTATAAGGGCGAGCTATTGATATTACATTTTAACTTACCCTGAAATACATTAAGGTCACCTAACTACTTCATCATTAAGGGGCTGTGAAAACTGAGCGATCATTTTTCACAGCCCCTTTATAATATAGAGTTCCGAAAATCCATTCTGCGAAAAGTTCCTCTTACCGGCACAGTTTCTCTCATTCTCCCCCCTCTGACAGGAGTCAAAATTTTATGCGCACAGTTGGAATAATTGCCGAATACAACCCCTTCCACAACGGCCACCGCTATCAGCTGCAGGAAATCCGCCGCCGGTTGGGCGACGTTCCGGTCATCACCGCCATGAGCGGCTATTTTACCCAGCGGGGAGAACCCGCCCTGGTGAACAAGTGGACAAGGGCCCGCTGGGCCGTGGAGGGAGGCGTCGATCTTCTGCTGGAGCTTCCCGCCGCCTTTGCCCTGCGGAGCGCCCAGGGCTTCGCCGCCGGAGGAGTCAGGCTACTGGCTTCGGCCGGGGCCGACACCATCGCCTTTGGAGCCGAGACTGACGACCTGCCCCTGCTGCAATCCATCGCCGGCCTCAGCGGCGACGCCTCCATTGTCGGCCCGCTGAAATCACGGCTGAAATCCGGCTGCTCCTATGCCGCTTCCTTCAGCGAAGCTCTGGCGGCCCGCCAGGGCAGTCGGACTGACGCCGCCGCCCTTCAGGAAACCATAAAGTCCCCCAACAATATCCTGGCGGTTCAGTACCTCCGGGCAATAAAAAAATACGCCCCTTCCCTAACGCCCCTTCTCATCCCCCGGAAGGGAGCCGGCTACCATCAGGAAGCGGCAGGCAGTCTGGCGGGCTCGGCAGTGGCCAGCGCCTCCGCCATCAGAAAAACCCTGCTGTCAATCGATGAATTTCCTCCGGAAATTTTGCAATCAATGCCTCTCCGGATTGCCAGTGAGCTTTCCCAAATGCGGGAGAAGGGCCGGCTGTCTGATCCGGCCAGGCTGTTCCCGGCCATTCTCGGACGGCTGCTGCCCCTGACTGCCGCCGAGCTTTCCCACATTCACGGCGTAGGCGAAGGGCTGGAAAATCTCCTTTGGGCCGCCCTGCGGGACCCGGCTGTCACCAGCCTGGCCCGGCTGGCGGCCACCCTGAAATCGAAGCGGTACCCCTACACGAGATTGTCCCGCCTGCTGACCGCCGCCCTGCTGAACCTTTCCGAAAAAGCTGTTCAGCTTTTTGACGAAGCCGGCCCCCTGTACCTGAGGCCCCTGGCCTTTGATAACCGGGGCAGGCAGCTCCTGGCCCTGCTGCGGGACCGGTATCGGGACAGGGAAAATATTGGCAGTGCCCTGCCGGTGATAACCACCCTGCGGGATTTCCTTCCCCGGCTTGCCCAGCGGGGCTCCCAACCGGCAGCTCCCCTGACGGCCTTACAGGAAATGCTGGCCCTGGACCTGCTGGCCGCGGAGCTGTGGAAGCTGTCCCTGTCTCTGGAGGCATTAGAAACCGCTGTCCCGGAAACAAAAGCTCAGATATACTACAATCAGCACCACCCGTCAAACGGGTGGTTTGCTCAAGGGCTATAAGCCCTTGTTA
>CAZIKQ010000007.1:0-21208 GCA_964540025.1 uncultured Schwartzia sp.
GGCTTTGAGTTGTGGCAGTTACTCCACGGGGAGCCTTTGGGCTGAGTGAAAGGGTGGATATAGAGCTGTTTGTCGACAAGCTGACCTCCCCTACAGGGGAGGCTTAGGTAGCGGACTCCCATTTAGGTTGGCATACATACCTACAGAGTAGGCTTTTAATGTAAAAAATCGCCGCCTCAGGCGACGATTTTTTACTTGATGTGCAAGGCTTTGGCCGCGGCCTCCTGTTGGAGTTCCCGCTCCTCGGCCAGCTCCTTCATTCGCTTTTTATGGGCGGCGGTCCGCTTTTGGCGTTCCGCTTCGATCTCCTTTTCCAGCTCTTCCTCGGCTTTCTTATTCAAAGCCATCTGCTGGCGGCGTTCTCTTTCCCAGGCTTCCCGCTCGGCCCTCAGCCGCTGCCGGGTCTCCAGATGCTTTTGCTCCAGCTCCATCTGCCGCTGCGCCAAAGTAGAAACATTTCCTCTGCGCCTCACATAGTCCTTGTAAAACTGATACGCCAGCACCAGGGGGAAGAAAATAAAACAGATGACTACCCAAAAATTGCGATTGGGCACCTTATTCGCCTGAGCGTCTTTATTTACATACCAGGCCGCCAGGCAGCCGCAGACAAGGCGCGCCCAGATAAACCAGGACGTATCCTCAAACATGATGATTATCGCCCCATCCTCTGCTTGTCAGCCAGAATATTGTAATAAGTTTCCTTTTCCATGATGAGCTTTTTTACGGCTTTAATCTGCTCCGGGTCGTCCATGGTTTTTAAGGAAGCCCGCAGATCGTTGATTTCCTGGCGAATTTCCATCATTTTGTTCCCGGATACCGGGTTCATGAAGTCAGCCATTCTCAATCGCTCCTCTGAAAAAAGGCACCCTGAAACCAGGATGCCTTCTTAATCGTTTCAAACTCAGTGTGCTCTGCTGCCTGCCAGCTCCAAGGTCTTGAGACGCCCTTGAGCACGCTTCAATGCACTGATAACCTCGGCCATGTCAACATCGTCCGGAGGATTATCAATCTTGGCCTGAGCCCGCTCCAAATCAGCCTGGGCCTTGGCGGCATCTATGGCATCAGCAGCTTCGGCCGCAGTGCTTAAGATTGTGGCTTTATTCTCTTTAATCTCGAAGAAGCCCCCGTCCACATAGACATAATGATTGTTGTTGGCGCCGTCCCGATATTTCATCGGGCCCTGAGCCAAAGCGGCAACCATGGTGGCATGATGGGGAAATATTCCCAAGCCGCCGTTGGTGGTCTCTATCTCGATGTAGGAGACATCATCAGTCTGGAGGACGTAAGCGTCAGGAGAGAGAATATCCATCTGCATTACACTTGCCATAGGCTCACTCCGCTTTCATGCTTTCAGCCTTGGCGACAGCCTGCTCAATGGTACCAACCATGTAGAACGCGCCCTCCGGCAGGTCGTCGTGCTTGCCATCAAGGATTTCCTTGAAGCCGCGGACGGTCTCCTTCAGAGGAACATACTGGCCGGGAGTACCGGTGAACTGCTCGCCGACGAAGAACGGCTGAGACAGGAACTTCTGAATCTTACGGGCACGGGCAACGGTGACCTTATCGTCCTCAGAGAGCTCCTCCATACCGAGAATGGCGATGATGTCCTGAAGCTCCTTGTAGCGCTGAAGGATGGCCTGAACGCCTCGGGCTACCTGATAATGTTCCTCGCCCACTACCAGTGGATCAAGGATACGGCTGGTGGAGTCAAGGGGGTCAACCGCCGGGTAAATACCGAGCTCAGCGATGGAACGGGAAAGGTTGGTGGTTGCATCCAGGTGGGCAAAGGTGCCAGCCGGAGCCGGGTCAGTCAAGTCATCGGCGGGGACGTATACTGCCTGTACGGAAGTGATAGAACCCTTGCTGGTGGAGGCGATACGCTCCTGGAGAGCGCCGATATCGTTGGCCAGGGTCGGCTGATAGCCTACTGCGGAGGGCATACGGCCCAGCAGCGCGGATACCTCGGAGCCTGCCTGAATGAAACGGAAGATGTTATCGATGAACAGAAGCACGTCCTGTCCGGATACATCACGGAAATACTCGGCCATCGTAAGGCCGGTGAGACCTACGCGCATACGGGCTCCGGGCGGCTCATTCATCTGACCGTACACGAGACAGGTCTTGTTGATAACGCCGGACTCCTTCATTTCGCCCCAGAGGTCGTTACCCTCACGGGTACGCTCGCCTACACCGGCGAATACGGAGTAGCCGCCGTGCTCAGTAGCGATGTTATGGATAAGCTCCATAATGAGGACCGTCTTACCAACGCCTGCGCCGCCGAACAGACCAACCTTACCGCCCAGGGAATAGGGCTCGATAAGGTCAATGACCTTGATGCCGGTCTCCAGAATTTCCGTAGCCGTTGACTGTACGGCAAATTCCGGCGCCGGACGGTGAATCGGCCAGTAATCAGCCGCTTCAACCGGGGTATCATCATGGTCAACAGTTTCACCCAATACATTGAATATACGGCCCAAAGTGCCAGGACCGACAGGAACGCTGATCGGCGCGCCTGTATCCTCTGCCTCCATACCGCGTACCAGACCGTCGGTGGAGCTCATGGCAACAGTACGGACAACATCGTTGCCGATATGCTGCATTACCTCAGTGGTCAGATGGATTTTGTGGTTCCCGCTGACGACACCGTCGATATGGATCGCATTGTAAATTGCAGGCAGGGCATCTGACGGAAATTTGATATCGACGACAGGGCCGACGACTTGTACTATTTTACCAATCGTACTCATCCGTTAATTTTCCTCCCCTTATTCTTGCGACAGAGCTTCCGCTCCGCCAACAATTTCGTTAATTTCACGAGTAATGCCTGCTTGGCGGGCCTTATTGTACGAAAGCTCCAGCGATCTGAGCAGCTCACTCGCGTTGTCGGTGGCTGAAGACATAGCCGTCATTCGGGCACCGAGCTCACTGGCTGCAGACTGCATGAGCGCAGCGTAGATGAGATTTTTTACATAAGCCGGAACCAAATCAGCGAGAAGAGCATTCGCTGACGGCTCAAACAGAACATCCCCGATTTCCTCCGGATTCTTTTTGTCATCCTGGAAATCGTCACCGCTCAAAGGATCGGTACCCTCCGGTGGCAGCACCGGCAGCAGATGAACTGTTTCCGGGGTATAGGACAACGCCGACTTAAAATGAGTGAAGATGAGCTTTACCTCATCCACCTCGCCTGACGTAAACGCCTGAATGGCAGCATTGCCAATCTGTTCAGCGTAGTCAAAGTTTGGCTTGTCCGACAAACCGAAGAAGCTTTGCCCTATCTTATAACCACGGTGTTGAAAATACTCTTTTGCCTTGCGGCCAACGGGAATGACCGATGATTCATCGCGGGCGGCCATCTCAGCAACTGCATGCTTGAGAACATTGGAATTGCACGGACCGGCAAGACCTTTATCGGCGGCTATTACGACAAACCCGGTCTTCCTGACCGGCCGGACCTCAAGCAGAGGGTGGTCGCTGAGAGAAATCTGCTTGGCCAGAGCTCTGTCACTGAGGGCAGTCTTCAAAAGAGATTCAATCTTATCGGCAAAGGGACGACTCGATGCGGCTTTTTCCTGCGCACGACGCAAGCGGGCAGCGGCGACCATTTTCATGGCCTTGGTTATCTGCTGGATATTCTTTACGCTACGCATGTGTCGATGTATTTCGCGTGGATTCGGCATCAGTCATTCACCTCTTTCCGTCATTGTCTACCATAGTCTTTTTGAATTCTGCCAGAGCAGCAGCCCTCTTGTACACGCTGGGAGCCGTCGTGGCGGATACAAAGGTCTTCTTGAATTCTGTCAGAGCAGCCTTCAAGGCTTCTTCGTTCGTATCGGTGATCTTCTTATTTTCAAGGATGTCCTTGGCCACTTCCGGGGCATTCATGTCCATGTACTTGAAGAGCTCAGCCTCGAAGCGGTTCACGTCAGCGACCGGGATGTCGTCAACGTAACCATTGGTACCGGCGTAGAGGGAGATAACCTGCTTCTCTACCGGCAACGGGGCGTACTGAGGCTGCTTCAGGAGCTCGGTCATGCGGATACCCCGATCCAGCTGCGCCTTGGTGGCTTTATCCAGATCGGCGCCGAACTGGGCGAAAGCCGCCAGCTCGCGATACTGAGCCAGATCCAGACGCAGGGTACCGGCCACGGACTTCATGGCTTTGATCTGGGCGGAACCGCCGACGCGGGATACGGACAGACCGACGTTGATAGCCGGACGGATACCGGAGTAAAACAGGTCGGTCTCCAGATAAATCTGACCATCGGTGATGGAAATAACGTTTGTCGGAATGTAACCGGAAACGTCGCCGGCCAGGGTCTCAATGATGGGCAGAGCCGTGATGGAACCGCCGCCGGCTGCGTCGTTACGGCGAGCAGCCCGCTCCAACAGGCGGGAATGCAAATAGAAAACGTCACCCGGATATGCCTCGCGTCCAGGCGGACGGCGGAGCAGCAGGGACATTGCGCGGTACGCTACAGCGTGCTTGGAGAGGTCGTCATATACGCAGAGAACATCCTTCTTCTGGTTCATGAAGTACTCGGCCATAGTTACGCCGGCATAGGGCGCAAGGTACTGCAACGGGGCGCTGTCGGAGGCGGTAGCGGCTACAACGATGGTATAGTCGGTAGCGCCGTACTTCTCAAAGGTACGGGTCAGGCGGGCAACGGTGGACGCCTTCTGGCCGATGGCCACGTAAATGCAGATAACGCCTTTGCCTTTCTGGTTGATGATGGTATCAATGGCCACGGCGGACTTGCCTGTACCGCGGTCGCCGATGATCAGCTCGCGCTGGCCGCGTCCGATAGGAACCATCGCATCGATAGCCTTGATTCCGGTCTGGAGAGGCACGTCTACCGGCTTACGGTCTGCAATACCAGGGCTCTGGGCCTCAATGGGACGGGTAGCGTCATACTTAATGTCGCCCTTGCCGTCAATGGGCAGACCCAGCGGGTTGACTACACGGCCCAGCAGCGCGTCACCCACCGGCACCTCCATAAGCCTGCCGGTACGGCGGACGATGTCGCCCTCCTTTACGGTGGCTTCACCGCTCATGAGAACGATACCTACGGTATCCTCCTGAAGGTTCTGAACCATGCCGCTTACGCCGCCCTTGAGCTCTACCAGCTCGCCGGCCATGGCGCTGTTCAGCCCGGTAACGGTGGCAATACCGTCGCCTACCTTGCTGATGATACCAACCTCTTCGAGATTGACCTCGAGATTTGTTTCACTGACGGTCTTAGAGAGCGCATCGGTAATGCTGGCCACGTTGGAGAGGGACTGTCCCTCCGCGCCTGCCTTGTTCATGCTCTCGCTGACCTTTTCCATCTGGCGTTTCACGCTGGCATCATAAATGCTGTCGCCAGCCTTGATAATCGAACCGCCAATAATGGAAGGATCAACAGTGGTTTCCATGTATACACGATAGCCCAGCTTCTCCTCGAGGACCTTAGCTATGGTGTCTTTTTCAGATACAGTCAATTCTTTGGCAGTGGTCAGGACAACCGCAATGATGCCGTTGCTTGCTACCTTGCCCAGCTTCTCTGCGTCAAGCTTGAGCCCTTCAAGGCTCTTCATGATGAGATCGAGCTTTTCGCTATTATTAGCCATACTGTATCCTTCACCTCCATCTCAAAAATAAATTTCTTTGCGGTTCGTCATTAAAGAACGCCGTCAGCAGTCCTGGCAATCAGCGCCTGATCTTCCGGGGAATCTAGCTTCTGGCTGACAACCTTGCCGGCGATTTCCGTAGCAAGGGCGATAACCTGCTTGCGGACATCGGTAATGGCCTGCTGTTTCTCATTTTCAATATTCTGCTTCGCTGCAGAAATCATCTGATCCTTCTCTGCCTGAGCCTGGGTACGGGCCTCAGCCTCAATGGTCTGGGCATTCTGAGTAGCTCTGGCCACGATGGCGGCGGCCTCATTGCGGGCCTCTTCCATCTGCTGGGTGTACTGAGCCTTCAGCCCTTCGGCTTCGACCCGGGTTTTCTCAGCGGAATCAAGGTCGTTCGCGATGCGGTTGGAACGCTCATCCAAAGCCCTGGCCAAAGGCCTGAACGCAAACTTGCCCAGAATGGCAAAAAGGACGATGAAATTTACAACATGCGCAAAAAAAGTAGCATCAAAATCTACCACTTTCAGCACTCCTTTTCCTTTGCAAATCTATTTCCTGAAGGGATTACTTTACGAAGGGATTTGCAAATACCAATACGATTGCGATAACGGAAGCAATAATGGGAATGGACTCGATAAGACCGACGGAAATGAACATTTGAACCTGGAATTCGGAAGCCTTCTCCGGCTGACGAGCCGCGCACTCAAGGAATTTGGAGGTAACGGCGGAGTCACCGTAAGCAGCGCCAATCGAAGCGCCAAAGCCGATAAGACCTGCCGCAAGGACCGAAGCAGCGATAATAATTGCCTGTTCCATTTAGATATTCATCCTTTCAAATTTACCAAAAAATAATCTTCAAACTTCCCTCATTAGTGATCATGACGGAAAATAGGAGCAAAGCCTACGATTGCCAGCATCGTGAATATGAATGCCTGCAGGAAGCCTACGCAAAGACTGAAGAAAATCCATGCGACCGGAGGAAGCCAGGGCGCCAGTTGATACAAGACGATCAAAAGAATTTCGCCCGCGAGGATATTACCGAAGAGACGAAGGGACATCGTGACCGGCTTGGCAAGCTCTTCGACGATATTCAGCGGCAACATCAGGGGAAAGGGTTTCACAAAGTGACTGAAGAAGCCGAGTCCGTTGCGGTAAATACCGACGAGAAAGTTTACGACCATGACCAGAATAGCCAGGCCGAAAACCGCATTGATGTCATTTGTAGGCGAGGTGAAGTGAACCAAATGACCACCGACCTGTGGCAACAAGCCAACTTCGTTGGCAATAAAGATATAGAAGAAAAGCGTCAGCAGGAAAGAGGCAAAAAACCTTCTGCCTTCCTTGCCCATGTTTCCTTCCATAAGCCCACAAAGCCACGTGACAAGCATTTCAAGCATACACTGCGCGCGGCCCGGAATGACCTTTGCTCTGCTGCCGATACCCACGAGCACAACGATACAGATTATACAAGTCAACCAGCTCATGTACATTGTCTGCATATGCACGTGCGCTCCCAGGAAATCGATGTACTGCGGCAGATAGTGGATGATTTCTTTGCTTGCCTGTTCAGCATTTTCCATGTTTATTCTCCTTTCCTCACGATCCGGTGAAACTCATTTTTCAGGATTCGTGAAAATTTTTAGGTTTATTAAAAAACATATATGAAGTACCATGAAAGCAATGAAGGTTTCAGCCACCCTCAGCTTAAGGCACAGCATACCCACAACCAGTGCAACCCCAGTCGCTACGCGACACAAAAAAATACGCCAGCGCAAGGCTTTGCTCCGCAGCAGGGGAACCCCCAGGGCCCGCCCGGCGCCGCTCAGCAGAATCGTCCCATCCAGCACTCCCCACAGGACGCCGCCAGCCAGAGCGGCTCTCCCTGCCCCGCCGGTAACCAGCAGGCAGCCCGCAGCAAAAACCATCAGCCCTATGGCCAGCTGGCGGAGCCAGACCCTCAGCAGCAGCTGTCTGATCTCTGCATTTGTCCGGCCGTTGACATCCAGCATTATCTTCGCTCCAGAATAGAAAAAGTCCCAAAACCACCCGCCTGCCGCAGTATTTCTGTGTCATGCACTACCGTCGTTTCTTAGGTAGACCTGCTTCAGGGCACAACTATTTATTTTTTGTATTATAGCCAATTAAAATTTTTTACGCAAGGGTTTATGGCAATTTCAAAATCTTTTTTTCAGCGATTTTACAGATTATAAATTTCCTTTCTACCTTCTCTGTAATGCATAAATAATACCTCGCGCTCCTTTAGCCGTCATCGGGTTGTACGGGCGGCTTCGTAATAATCGCGCTTGGCAGCGTACATTCGCTGGTCGGCCAGCTCGATGATCTGTTGCAGAGTCAGATTGGGAAATTCTATGGCCCGGACGCAGCCGCAGGAGGCGGAGAGGCTGTCGATATATTTTCCCCGCCAGTTTTTCGTTCTTTTTTCAAAATCGGTTTTTACTTGCTCCAATTGTGCGCCGTTAGCGCGAATAATCGCCGCGAATTCATCGCCGCCAATGCGGAAGATTTTGCCGTAGGCTCCGAAGGATTCCCTGAGGCACTCGGCGGCGGCTTTGATCATTTCGTCCCCCGCGGCGTGGCCCAGGGAGTCGTTGATCTGCTTTAAGCCGTTTAAGTCTATAGACCCGTAAACGAAATCGTCTTCCAGCCCTTTTTCCATGTACTTGACAAGGGCTCTTTCGTAACCGCGGCGGTTTAACAGTCCGGTCATAACGTCGGTGGTGGCAATTTTGCGCTCTCTTTTGGTTCGCTTTATCAGCCCGTGGACGATGAGCGAGGCCGCCGCTATCACGATGAGAATATATACGGCCAGGGTTTTTACGACGTTGAGCGCGTTTTCATCGATAATGCTTTTCTTCTGCATGACCGTCACATAATAATCCCAGTATTCGTTGACGGTGTAGTAGAATTTTTCACCGTTTAAGACCCCTTCCCGCATTTTTATCCCCTCGGCGCTGCCCCCTTCGATATTTATTCCGGCGTCCCTCAGCTTCTGCCCGACAAACCGCGTTGAGGTAGAGCCCAAAATTTCTTCGGTCTTTTTATTGGCCACGATCACCGTTACGCCCTTGTACGAAGGGATGGACCGCACTATTTCGTAAATGTCGTTGGCTTTTAGCTCTGCCATCAGCCGGTGGGGTTCGATGCCCACCTGAGTCATGCGGGTTCCATCCTCGTTCCAGCAGATAGCGTACATCATGAGCTTTTTCTCTGCGGTATTCGGCGTCAGATCCTGACACATGGCTCTGGTCTTATCGGACAGCATCGGTCTAAACCAGGCCATTTGCTCACCGGAATCAAAAGAATAGTTGTAATACTGCGGCACAGTTCCCGAATAGATGGTTCCCGTTTCATCGAAGAGATGAATTTCGTCTACCTTAGTTAAGTTGGCAATCTTGGTAAGCTCCGACAGATCACTTTCGTAGTTCGGGTTGTTGTCCAGGATATACGATATGTTTTTGGCTCTGATGGTATAATCTTCCTTTAGAGAGGCCTCCAGATTTTGTTCTTTTATTTTGTTTTGATAGATGGTGTTTTTGATTTGGTCCACCAAAATGACGGCCGTGTCCGCCGCCTGTTCTTTCATTTCGTTTGAGTGAAGCGTATACACTAATGCCAGGAGGCCGCCGATAAAACCTGCAAATGAGACTGTGATAGCTATTTTTCTCATTCGGCTTCGCATATATCTTCATCCCCTTTAAGACGAAATGATCCATAAAATTTGATTTAATAAACAGACGCACTTCATTGTATCACAGTTTTAATAAAAATTAACGTATTTTTCTAAGGTAGATTGTAAAATGAAATTGAACAAAGGAACAACTCGCGGCGAATCCTTTGTTATAATTAAGCCGCCGCAGAAAAATCAGTCAAAGAAAAAGCCTCTAAGTCGTTGCTTTTCTATCACTATTGCCCAACGATTTGTGCTATGATTACTTTCATCGAGGAAGTGAATTAAATGAAATTAAAGCTGCCCCAGCTCACCGCCACTCTTTCTCTCAGGACCGGCATTGACAGCCTGCCCCTGGTTCTTGTGGCCGGCGGCCGGCCCCCAAAACCGGACTGGCTGCAGAAGCTGGCTGAGGATAATGATGATCCTCCGGTTTGGGCCATTGACCGGGGCATTGATTCCTGCCGTCAGGCCGGTATTATTCCCCGCCGGCTCCTGGGAGACGCTGACAGCGCCCGGCCGGCCAGCTGGAAATGGGCGGAGCGGCAGGGGGTTCCCATTGACCGCTTCCCTGCCGCCAAAGACCTTACAGATTTCCAGCTGGCTCTTCAGCTTTCTCGAACTGACTATGAAAACCGGTTCCTTCTGGCCACCGGGTCCTTCGGCGGCCGCCTTGACCATGCCTTCAGCCTGCTCCATTCCCTGACAGGCGATGGACGGCCCGGCTGCCTGGCCGACCATCAGGAGGTAATGATCATCCTTCGGGGCGGCGAAACCGCCGGGATCGCCCTTCGTGAAACAGCTGATAAAGTAACGGCCCTCTCCCTGCTGCCCCTGTCCCCCAGTTGTTCAGGGGTGTCGATCGACCAGGTTCGCTGGCCCCTTGAAAGAGCCGCGCTTACCCGAAGCCTTCCTTACGCGGTCAGCAACGAGCTGCTCCCGGAGGCAAAAAAAATCTCCGTCAGCCTGACTGACGGAGTCCTGGGAGTATATCTGCTTTTTGGTTCTCTGAAGGCTTAGCTGTTTTCAGCCTTTCAACCGCCGCTGGCGAAACGCCTCATACAGCACGATGGCACAAGCCTGAGCCACATTGAAGGACTCCGCTTCTCCCGCCATGGGAATAAAAATTTTCCTGGTTCCAGCCGCGGCCAGAATCTCTTTTGACACGCCGCTTCCTTCCCGGCCAAAGACAATCAGGGACGGCTCTTCAAAATCAGCCGCTGTGTGGGGCCGGGCATTTCTGTCCAACGCCGTTGCATACAGCCCCAGTCCGTGATCACCCGCAAAGGATATCAGCTCTCTAACCGTCAGGGAAGAAACCGGCAGGCGGAAGATCGCCCCCATGGAAGCCCGGACGGTTTTCTCGCCGAATACATCCGCCGTTCCCGGCAGGAGAATTGCCCCCGTAGCTCCGGTGGCTTCCGCTGTCCGCAGGATCGTCCCCACGTTGCCCGGATCCTGCACTCCGTCCAGCACTGCTATCAGCGGCGCTTTTTTCTGGTCACGGCAGACGCTTATCAGATCATCGGGGGCAAACCTTTTGCACTCTACAACGAAAAGGACTCCTTGCGGAGACACCACCTGAGCCGCCTTATCATATACATTCTCCGGTGTTTCATAGAGAGCCAGCCCCAGCTCCAGGGCTTTGGCGGCCAGGGCTCCGCCTCTTTCCGCAGCCAGCTGCGCCGCGGTTATAAAACCAAAGCGGATGATCCAGTCTCCCTTTTCCGCCGCTTTCAGAGCCTCCTCACAGAGGCGCGCCCCTTCCACCACAAAGGCCCGCTCCTTTTGGCGTCCCTTGCTCCTTGACAGGGAAGCGGCCAGCTTGACTTTGCCGTTGGCCGGACTTTCAATTCTTTCCATAGTTCCCCTTGCAGTAAAAAAGGAGCCGCCATGATGACAGCTCCCTTAAAATTTGTTACAGATTTGCCTTGGCCAGCTCAACGAACTTGCTGAAGGCAGCCGCATCGCTAACGGCCAGCTCCGCCAGCATCTTGCGGTCAACCGCCACCCCGGCCTTGGTCAGACCGCAGATGAAGCGGCTGTATGCCAAGCCCTGGGGACGGACAGCGGCATTGATACGGGCGATCCAGAGGCGGCGGAAATCGCCCTTCTTGGTACGGCGGTCGGCGCGAGCATAGCTCAGAGCCTTCATTACCGTCTCGTTGGCTTTCTTGAACTGCTTGCTGCGGGCTCCGCGATAGCCCTTCGCCAGCTTCAAAATCTTTTTATGGCGAGCATGAGCCGTAACGCCTTTTTTTACTCTCGGCATCGTATTTTCCTCCTAAAATCAATAATTAAGCGTAGGGGAGCATATCCTTGACGCGCTGGTAATCAGCTGCGACAACAAGAGCGGCCTTACGCATATTGCGCTTACGCTTCGGGCTCTTCTTCTCCAGGATATGGCTGTGATAAGCCTTTTTACGCTTGAATTCACCGGAACCGGTAGCCGAGAACCGCTTTGCGGCAGCCCGGCGGGTTTTCATCTTCGGCATCTGTCATTTTCCTCCTTTATTCTGGGCTTTAGGCGCCAGAATCATTATCATATTGCGCCCCTCGACCTTGGCGTCCCGCTCGATGGATACACGATCCCTCAGCTCCTCGGCAACCTTGTCAAGAAGATTGCGGCCCAGGTCCTGATGCGACATTTCACGGCCACGGAACATTATGGTCACCTTGACCTTGTTCCCTTCCTCGATGAATCGCAGGGCATTTTTAAGCTTCACCTCAAAATCGTGTTGTTCGATGCTGGGGTGCAGCTTAACCTCTTTAATGGTGATCACCTTTTGCTTTTTCCTGGCTTCCTTTTCCCGCTTCTGCTGCTCATAGCGGTACTTTCCGAAGTCCATGATACGGCAGACAGGCGGGCGCGCTTTCGGCGCAACCTCGACAAGGTCCAGATGCTGTTCCGCAGCCATTTGCAGCGCATCACGGGTCAGCATGATACCCAGCTGCTCTCCTTCGGCGCTGGTTACACGAACTTCCCGAATATGGATTTCTTCATTGACCCGCAGATTGTTCTTGCTAATGGAAAAACACCTCCACAAATATTAAACGGGGCGGCATAAGCCACCCCGAAAATACACAGAACCCTGTCTGATGCTGTTCAATATCAACCTGCCGACTGTTCATCGACCGGTGAGAAGCGGTGACCTCTGCTTTATTACCGGATGATGATATCACGGCAGAGGCGTTTCAGTCAAGGGTTATTTTTCCGAATATTGAAAAAAATCAGTTCCGGCAATGCGGCGGAAAACTGAATTGCAGTCGGGACAGCTGAAATGGCCCAGCACATCGTCAAAAGTGAGCTTCCCATCAACTATTCTCACCGGCTGCCCCTCAATATATTTCATGGAGCCGCCGCAGCGGGGGCAGTCGCAGCGCCCGCGCTCGTCCTTCTTCAGCTCCATTGGCGGCAGGTCACCGGTGGCCTTTAGCTCCCGCTTGCCTGTATCGGCTGTCTGGACAGGCGGCTCCTGCTGTCCGCCCGCCTGGGCAAGGGCCGGGCTTTCCTCCGCCGCCGATACGACACTTGAAAGGGCCGCTTTTGCGGAATCCCGCTGAAAGGGACCTTTGCCAAAAATACTGCCCGTATGCCAGGTAAGGGTGTGTTGAGTTCCCGATACTACTGATTCCCGGTAAGAAATATCACAGTCCTCGCATTGATAAGTAACTTCGACACCCTCCTGCTTCCCGGTATCATCAGCCGCCGGCTCCCCGTCAAACCGGGGAACCATAAGTTTGCCGCATTGGGGACAGAACATCTTCGTCCGGGCGATCTGCCCCTCGCCCTGAGACTGCTCCTCCGGCAGCCGGGAGCCTTCAGACTGTTTATCCAAGGGAAAGACATCATAATAACCGGTGTTCATTACTTCCCGGTAATATACACCGCAGGTATAACATTCATATTTTGCCTTCGCATTGTCCATATCCAGTCTCCCGTCAACAATGCGCACAGCGCCCCCATCTACAAAGCGCAGATTCTGGTGGCACTGGGGACAGACAAAACCGTTCTCATTCTTCTCTAGCTGTTTCAGAGCCGTAAAAATCACCCCGGACTATATATTAAAAACAATAATTTTTGCTGACAGCGCTCCTCGCGTTCCCTGCCATTATATAATTTCCCGCCCTAAAAATAAATACCCCCGCGAAGCAAAAATGGAGATATTTTCCCATTTTCCATAGGAAATATTTACCGGCTGTTTTCTTCCAGCTTCCAGAGGATTTCCCGGGCGATGCTTTCTGCCGCCTCCAGCCTTGCCAATTTCGCCGCTGCTTCCCGCATAGCCTCCAGCCTTCGGGGTGAGGACACTGCCTCCGCCACCATGCTGCCGACGGTCTTATCCTTACTTACCCACATCGCTGCCCCCCGCCGGGCAATATAGACGGCATTTTCCGCCTCCGGCCCCGGAATCGGACTGTGAAGCACCATCGGCAGGCGAAGGGCCAACGCCTCGGTTATGGTAAGCGCCCCCGGCTTTGATACCAGCAGGGTGGAAATCCGCATGAGATCATGAACCCGGTCAGTATAGCCCCAGGCCTTTATCCGATGATGGGAATTGGCCGCCGCCTCCCGGGCAGAGTTGAGGAGCTCTTCATTCTTCCCCGCTACCACCAACAGTTCGAGGGGCTGAGAAACCCTTTCCAGTTCATTGAGCACCTCCAATACTCCCCCCAGACCAAGGCCGCCGCCCATCAGCAGAATCACCGGACGGGTGAGATCCACATCAAGGGCCGCCGCAATTTCTTCCCTGTCCCGGGAATCCTCCGTTACCGCAATGGGAATACCGGTAACAAAAATCTGTTCCGGAGACAATCCCGCCGCTATCAGATCAGTCTTCATGGTTTCCCTGGCCACAAAGTACTGATCGATATGCTGATATATCCACATCTGATGAATGGAATAATCGGTGATCACCGTGGCAGCGCCAAAGTCTCCTCCCCCGCCGCCCGACCGGTACCAGGAAACCGCCCCCGCCGGAAAGGGATGGGTCGACACAATCATATCCGGCTGATATTTTTTCAGCAGCTTTTTTATGTCCGGCTGGGTCAAAAATGATATGATACTCTGAATCGACAGCCCACCGTACCGGCCCCCGCTGAAGCGGTACATCAGATTGTAAAGATTGGGGACAAACCTCAGCATCAGCAGGTAAACCTTCTTCATGAAAGCATTTGCCCAGGAGGTTTCCCAACGGCTGAAATCCACGATTGAAACTCTGAGCCCGGGACGAAGCCCCATAAGTTCCCTGGCCACCGCCTCAGCCGCTTTCACATGACCGGAGCCAATGGAGGCGGTAAGGAGCAGAACGGAAGGAGCAGAGGGAGAAATCAGGCTCTTATTTGCCTGGCTGACGGCAACAGGCAGTGAATTACAGGCTTCCGGCATTTCCATCCATTCCTTCCCGATTAAAAACTATTCAGACCAAATATGCAAACAACTTAGATTTTAATATTATTTGCCGGTACAGGCAATAAGAAATTAACAAAATTATTGACAGTCTGAACACCGGTCTATATAATGTAGTTTCGTCGGGGCATAGCGCAGTTTGGTAGCGCACCTCGCTTGGGACGAGGGGGTCGCAGGTTCGAATCCTGTTGCTCCGACCACATTTGTGTACTGCGCCAGTAGCTCAGTTGGATAGAGCATCGGTCTTCTAAACCGAGGGTCGGGGGTTCGAATCCCTCCTGACGCACCAGAAAAACAGAACACCCGCAAGGCTTGTGAATAAAGCCTTACGGGTGTTTTTGTTTTGTTTTATTTTTCGTGGCGCACTTGTCAGAAACAGGGTCATGCGGCGCACTTGTGGCGCGCTTCGTGGAGATTATAGTCTTATGTCAGCATTCGGTGCAAATTAAACCGGGAAAATTCTCCCCATATAAATCTGCCGAAGGCTCCGCTTCCCTTTCATCATATCCGTTGGCGAACATCGCCCCACGGCTACAGGCGGCAGGTTCCCCATAAGCTCGCCCCGATTGGGTACCGTCTGCTTTTACAGCTTAAAACACTTTTGCAGATCCCTGTTTTTACCCAGCACCAGCATGGTCTCCTCCGCCCCCAGCACCGTGTCCGGGGAGAGGGTCAGCTCCAGCTTGTCGCCTTTCTTCACGCCCATTATGTTGATATTATACTTTCGCCGGATGTCGATCTGTCCGATGGTTCTCCCTGCCCACTCCTCCGGTACCGCCACCTCCAGCATGGCATGCTCCTCGTCCAGCTCCATATAGTCCAGAATGTGGTCGGTACTGCACAAGATTGCCGTCCACTTCGCCAGCTGCTTTTCCGGATAGACCACCTGATCCGCGCCGTTTCGCAGCAGAAATTTTTCCTGTATGTCACAGGACGCCCGGGCCACCACCTGTCCGGCTCCCAATTCCTTAAGAAGAGAGGCCGTCTCCAGAGAACTTTGAAAATCGTTTCCAATAGCCACGATGCAGGTGTCAAAATTTCCCACGCCCAAAGACCGCAGGAATTCCTCATTGGTACTGTCCCCGATCTGGGCGTTGGTCACATAGGGCAGAACCTCGTCCACCCGCTCCTCCTTGCAATCCACCGCCAGCACCTGACAGCCCAGCTGGTTCAGGTTCATGGCGATGTGCTTGCCGAACCGGCCAAGGCCGATCAAAAGAATGGATTTCATTATTTCTACTCCTTATCCTACGGTTATTTTTTCCTGGGGCAGTTTGGAGCCGGTATTTTTCGCCCCGGACAGGGCGGCGAAGATCAGCGTCAATCCGCCCACCCGGCCAAAGAACATCAGCCCGATGAGAATGAGTCTGGACAGCGTCCCCAGCTCCGGCGTGATCCCCAGGGTAAGCCCTGCCGTGCCAATAGCGGAAGTCGTTTCAAACAGGCACAAATACATGGGCAGACCTTCCGCCAGGCTGATAACCAGCGCCCCGCCGAAAAACAGGGCAATGTACATCAAAAGGATGGTAGCCGCATTCCGGACTACATCGGGATCCACCCTGCGGCCAAAGAAGACGGCATGGTCCCGCCTGCGGAAGGTAGCCGCCGCCGTGGCCAGCAGCACCGCCAGAGTGGTGATCTTCATGCCTCCCGCCGTGGAGCCGGGAGCGCCGCCCACCAGCATCAGCCCCATGGTGATATATCCGCCCTGCTCGCTAAGAGCAGTCAGATCCGCCGTATTAAAGCCCGCCGTCCGAGGTGTCACCGCCTGAAACAGGGAGAGCCACACCCGCTCGTTTAAGGGCAGAGCGGCAAACTCCCGGAAAAAGAAATAAAGCGCCGGGAAAATCAGCAGCGCCGCCGTGGAGGTAAGAATCACCTTTGTCTGCATCCGATACTTTTGCCAGCGCCAGCGGTTTATCCACAGGTCATCCCAAGTGAGAAACCCAATGCCGCCGGTGATGATGAGCAGTATGACAGTCATGTTGACCAGGGGCTGGCCGGCGTAAGCGGTAAGGGAGGAAAATGGCTCCCTGACGCCCATCAGATCAAAACCCGCGTTGCAAAAAGCGGAGACCGAATGGAAAAGAGCCATCCACAACCCCCTGACCCCGAAATCCCGGTAAAACACGGGAGCCATGGCAACAGCTCCCAACAGCTCCAACAGCAGCGTAGTTTTGACCACAAATCCCGTCAGCCGCACGATACCGCCCAGAGTTGGAGCGGAAATGGCCTCCTGCATTGTACCCCGCTGCATGAGGGAAATTTTCTTGCCGGAGAGGATGGTTATGGAGGCCGCCACAGTGATAACCCCCATACCGCCGATTTGAATCAGGAACAGTATTACTCCCTGCCCAAAGGCGGACCAGTAGGTAGCGGTATCGTGGACCACCAGTCCCGTGACGCACACCGCCGAGGTGGCAGTGAACAGCGCGTCCCCAAAGGGAGTAAAGTCCCCGCTCTGGCTGGACAGGGGAAGCATCAGCAGCAGCGATCCCAGCAATATCACGCCGGAAAAGCCCAGAATGATGATCTGGGTGGAGGTCAGATGCCTCTGCGCTTTTGGCTCATTCTCCGGGCTTGTGTAGTTAAGCATTTCTTCATAACTCCTTCATCATACCCCTTTATTCGCTTTAATTATACTACATACAGCTGGCAGGTTAAAGAATGTAAAAGGATTTTGCCACCGCCGTAAAGCCCCATGAAGATGATTCCCCCAGAACCCGTCCGGGTCAGGTCAGCCTTATTCAGCCAAGCCATAACGGCCATGCCGGTGCCGGGCCGCACCACGCTAATGGTGATGTCGGACCACCTGATAGTCACTTGGCTGACGGCGGGACCCAGGTAAACGGACTGATCCGTGACAAACCTGGCATTCAGAGTAAATGCGCCGTCCAACTGAACGCCGCCTGCCCCGGCGAGTCGACTGTTCATTCCACACCGGAAAATCTCATGTATAAAAGCGGATAAGGATTGCCCTGTTCATCCGATTTCATAAAATCCAATCTGGAGCCAACCCATATTATGTGTTAATTATTTTTTTGACGCGCGTTCTATTTCCTGTCGATAAAAGGCAATTTTATCATCCAGCTTTGCCTTATGCTCCTGCAATTGCCCTATCTGCTCGCCCAGCGTTTCCCTATGGGCAATCAGCATATCCATCCGCTCCTGCAAAGTGACGGTTCCCTCTGCCCGCAGTCTTGCGTAACGCTGAATCGCCTTAATCGTCATACCCGTGTCCTTCAGGCGCTTGATAAACTTGATCCAGGCAAGGTCTTTGTCTGAATAACGGCGGCGGTTACGGGGATTGCGCTCAGGCGTGACTAAACCCTCCTGCTCATAGTAGCGCAGGGTATGGATTCCCAAGCCTGTCAGCCTTGAAAATTCACCGATGGAATATTCCAAAAAAATCACTGCCTCTCCGCTTGACATAGAGTTTACTCTACATTGTATGCTCTCAGTATACTAAATACGAGGAGGTTTTGTAAATGGTTCAAAACGCAAGAGGATACACGGTTATTACCGGAGCCAGCTCCGGCATAGGGTACGAAGCGGCAAAGGCCTTTGCCGGGCGGGGAAGCAATCTGATTTTGATTGCCCGCAGAAAGGACCGGCTGGAAGCTCTGCGGCAGGAAATTTTGCGTTTACATCCGACGCTTGACATCGTGGTTGAGGCCACGGATTTATCGGTTTCCCAAAATGCTTTCGGGCTATATGAGGATGTGAAAGACTACCCTTTGCGGACATGGATCAACAACGCGGGCTTCGGCAATTATGACAGCGTAAGTCATCAGGATTTGAGAAAAATCAGCCGAATGCTGCGCTTGAATGTGGAAGCCCTCACCATCCTTTCATCTTTATTTGTTCGTGACTATAAGGATATTGACAAAACCCAGCTTATCAATGTATCATCCTGCGGCGGCTACACTATAGTTCCCAATGCCGTAACCTATTGCGCGGCCAAATTTTATGTCAGCGCCTTTACGGAGGGTCTTGCCTGGGAATTAAAGACGGCTCAGGCAAAAATGCAGGCAAAGGTATTAGCCCCCGCGGCGACAAAAACAGAGTTTGGCCAGGTTGCAAACGATGTGGCGGAATACGACTATGATAAACTGTTTGGCACCTACCATACCAGCCCGCAGATAGCGGCTTTTCTGCTGGAATTGTATGACAGCGATAAAGCAGTCGGGTTAGTCGACCGGGAAAATTTCTCCTTCCACTTGCGGGACCCGCAATTCCCCTATGCGGGTAATTCCCAGCACAATCAAAAGCTGTAAAATCCTGAGATAATTGCCGCGCGATAGCACAAAAAACCATCGTGCAGCAACTCTACCTTCGTGCCCGGATAAATTTTGCGGCGGTTTGGGAAAATCCAAACCGCCGTTTTCTGTTGCCTGCCTTTTGCCAAAACAAAATTTCATCGTCAGGGGTTCAACAATCGTTACATCAGTAAGAGGTGGCCGCCCGCCAAAAGTCTATAAATCAAGCCGTAGCTGATTCACTTTACAGGAGAACATCTTCCGTTCGGTGATTTTATCATCCGGCTCAACCTCTCCAATCAAAAGCGGGGATTCTGGATTGTGTTTTCCAACGTTCATCCCGACTAACCTTTCACTGTGATTTGCATAGCAGTACCGGCACCCGTTGCGGCAGGTATTGTAAGCCCCTATATCCAGACTTTCAATACAACCGCATTCCAATCGCTGGTTTTTGTCCTTTTTTACACTCAGAGGGCACTGTATCAGCTGCCCCAATAACCTGTCGTCAATGCATCTTGCGTGTTCGATCCCGTATTGCTGCAATTCGATTTCTTCGGCGCAGGTATCTACCCGCAAACCGTAACCATGGGCAATTTCCGCAATGCCCTTTGCCAATTCCTCCTGTTGCTCAACCGGAAATCCGCCGGGAGCCAAAGCCGATATATTTTTTTCTGTATTGCGGTAAAAGTCAAGAAAACTAATCGTGCATTTTTTTGTATATGGAGAAAGCCTTTTTGCCAACTCTTCAAAGTAATGGATATGATAGTCCATCGTATAAGCTTCGCTGAGAAATATCGGATCGTACCGCCATACTACTCGGTCAGGCCCAATCAAATCAGCCAGACGTTGAAAAGCCGGAATGATAACGTCATTTTTGCTGGGGATATTTCTTTCCACATCGGTACCATAGCTGTTGAGGGTAAACTGAAAATAGTACATATAATCCTTCAATGCATCCAGTTTATCCAGCATAGGTATCGGATTTTTTGTCCAGAATACAATCCCATCCACAACCTCTGGAGAAAGACTGATTTTGCTGACCTGATGGGCGTTCATTGGATTGCGGACGTACACATACCCGGCCTTGATGCGATTTAGAAACCAGTTGAAATAGTAAGTTGGAATGTCCGTCCGCCTGCTCGCGCTGATAATCATATCTGCCGCACCTCATATCCTCTGCGCCAAAATTCCCTACTGCTATGTGATAAATTTTTCATGCCGTTCATTTTACATGATCTCCTATATTTGGGGTAGTTATTAAGTTTTCTGCAAACATTCCGATACAACTGTTGAGACAAATCGAGGGAGGAAGGGCATTTTTATGAACATCAAATTGCACAATTATACCACCAACTCTTTTTATACGGCTTATACGGCGAAACCGGAGAAAAGTGCCGAAAAGTCCCCTGGCGATGGCAACGCCAAAGGTGAAATAAAATCTGAGGCAAACAAAGATACCGTATCGATCTCCGTAGCGGGACAGCAATTTTACGCTGAACAAAAAGCCTCCGATTCAAACATGGGCTCAGCAAAAATAACTTCCGATTTGGATTCATTCAGAGGCGCTGTAAAATCTATGAATGAGGCTCTTCCTGTCAATTGGGAAGCAACGGTCGATCCCTTCGGGACATTCAGGGCCGCGGCGAAAATAGAATCGCGGCTAAAGCAGCTGCAAGACCAGACAGCCTCCAAGCAAGACGGGGATATGGAAAGAGTTGCCAATGAATATGCCAAAAATAAACTCGCCGCATTGATAGAAAAAAAGAAAGCTATGCTGGACTCGGGAGAGGCAACAAGCTATAGCGAAGAATATGCCGAATATAAAGCGGCATATGACGCTTACCATTCGGAAAACGGTGAGAACCTGATAGCGATGATGACGGGCGATACAAAAAAAGCCTACAATATATACAAAAGCATTATTGATGGAACATCCACATCAATACAGGATGAAGAATTTCTTATGTTACACAATCGCTCAATGTATATTGGAGCAAAAAGTGAATTCATACGAAAAACCGAGGGAATATAAAATTAAATAAAAGATGTTCCTTTGAGTGGGAAATGATCCAGTCAAAATAAAAATCGAATAACCGCCGTTACTCGTTACACAGAACGGCGCACCAAAACAGGGAATCGAGAAAGATTTCCTGTCTTTTATTATACAACAAAAAACCGAAGCATTTGCTCCGGTAAACTTCACCTGGTGCGGTTGATGGGACTTGAACCCATACG
>CAZIKQ010000007.1:21308-60319 GCA_964540025.1 uncultured Schwartzia sp.
TCTTGTGGACACTACCCCCTCAAAGTAGCGCGTCTGCCAATTCCGCCACAACCGCGGGAAAGTATAAAATTTTCGCACCCTCATAAATAAAAAATGGTGCGGTTGATGGGACTTGAACCCATACGTCTTGTGGACACTACCCCCTCAAAGTAGCGCGTCTGCCAATTCCGCCACAACCGCATCAGAAATAATTATGAAGTTTTAATATGGTGCGGCTGAGTGGACTCGAACCACCATGATGTTGCCATCACTAGCTCCTGAAGCTAGCGCGTCTGCCATTTCGCCACAGCCGCATAACCCTTTCGGGAATACCACCTATTTTTGATTGGTGCCGAGGACCGGACTCGAACCGGTACGATTGTTACCAATCGGGGGATTTTAAGTCCCCTGCGTCTGCCAGTTTCGCCACCCCGGCATTAAATGGAGCGGGTGATGGGAATCGAACCCACGTGGCCAGCTTGGAAGGCTGGAGCTCTACCACTGAGCTACACCCGCAATAAGCCAAATGGAGCTGGCGAGAAGACTTGAACTCCCAACCGGCTGATTACAAATCAGCTGCTCTACCGATTGAGCTACACCAGCAATACTTGATGGTGCCTCAGCGCAGAATCGAACTGCGGACACAAGGATTTTCAGTCCTTTGCTCTACCAACTGAGCTACCGAGGCATCACTTATCTAAACGGCTTTACCGTCTTTGCCGATGGCGACCCGAATGGGACTTGAACCCATGATCTCCGCCGTGACAGGGCGGCATTCTAACCAACTGAACTACCGGGCCGAACCGCATTGAATCAACAACGCAAGTCGTATTATATCCATCAGGCTATTACTTGTCAATAAAAATTTTCAAAAATCCCCTTTTTCAGCCCGCTGTCAGGCCGCCATCAACCGGGACTACCGCTCCGGTAATGAAGGATGCCTCCTGAGACGCCAGAAAGTACACCAGTGCCGCTACCTCCTCCGGCTCGCCGATTCTCTCCAGCGGATATACAGACGCCATATCCCGCTCGGCATTTTCCCGATTCTCCTCACCGGCGGCCATCAGCTGCGCCTCGGTCAGCGGAGTCCTTATATCGCCGGGAGCCACGGCATTTATTCTCACGCCATAATGAGCCGCCTCCAGGGCCGCCGCCTTTGTGAACAGGTTTACCGCTCCTTTTGAAGCGCAATACAGGCTGCAAAAAAAATTGCCGTGAATCCCTGCATCCGAAGAAATATTAACGATGCTTCCCTTCGTTTTGCGAAGAATTGGAAGGGCGTGTTTCGTCATGAACATGGTCCCCTTCACATTCGTATCAAACACGTCGCAGAATTCTTCCTCTGTCAGCTCGTCCGCTGCTCTCTCCCTGTATATGCCCGCCGAATTTACCAGCACATCAAGCCGGCCGAAACAGCTCTCTGCTTCAGAGACAAGATTCTTGCATTTGGCCGGATTGCGGACGTCCACCGAAAAGAATTTTACGGCTGCTTCGCCCTCATCACTGCAGGCGGCGATCGCCCTTACTGCCTCCGAGCCTCTTTCCGGCTGACGGCCGGCTATCATGACCCTGTAGCCCTTGGCCGCAAACCTTTTGGCTACCACCAGGCCGATACCGGAGCTTCCGCCGGTAATGAGGACTACTCTTTTATCATCGCTCATACCGTTTCTCCCCTTTCAAGACCTTTGGCTTCCTCCCAAAACTTATCCAGCTGCGGCAAATCGTATTCGCTCCAATCCTTACCCGAATCCAGGACCTTTTTCTCCACTGCCTTGAAGCGTCGGGAAAACTTTTTATTCGCCCGGCGGAGAGCCAGTTCAGGGTCCACCTTCAGAAAACGGGCAAGATTAACGATGGCAAAGACAAGATCCCCGAGCTCATCCTCCATGTGGTCAGCATCCTGTTCGGCTACGGCTTCCCTTAGCTCGGCAAATTCTTCGGCGCACTTATCCCAGACCGGACCAATCTCAACCCAATCAAAGCCTGCCTTCGCCGCCTTGCGCTGGACCTTCTCCGCGTAGATCAGGGCCGGAAGCTGAATCGGGATGCCGTCAATAGCCGACTTCCGCTCCGGCTTTTCCTGCTTTTTGATTTTTTCCCAATTCACCAGCACTTCTGCCGCGTCCGCCACGGAAACGTCCCCAAACACATGAGGGTGGCGGCGGACGAGCTTCTCGGTTATCCCGTCTATCACTTCCTGCATATCAAAGAAGCCTGCCTCTTCGGCCATCCTGGCGTGGAAAACTATTTGCATCAGCAGGTCTCCCAGTTCCTCACAAAGGCCGCGGCTATCCTTCGCCTCGATTGCCTCAATGACTTCATAACACTCTTCAATCAGATTTCTTCTCAGACTCTCGTGAGTCTGGACAATATCCCAAGGGCAGCCGCCGGGCGAACGCAGAATCTTCATGACCTCCATCAAGGGATTCAACTCAAAGGAAACCGGCTTTTTCAAAGGCGGTACATACAAGCTGGTAAGATGGTCTGTATCCGGCTGCCGGTCAAGCTCAAAAAGGGGAATTGACCGGACAGACTCATCCGCCAATCCAAGGTTATGAGTGTAAACTACCTCATAATCATCCGGCAGCAGCTCCATGAGAGCCAGCTTCGCCTCAGAGGCGGTAATTTTATCGTAAATCTGGGTTACAATGAGACCGGTAGGCCACTCCCCCGGCAGACGGCTCAAATCCATCGCGTCCACTATCGTAAGACCATCGATCGGATCTATTCCCAGCCGTGAGTACATTACCTCCACAAAGCTCATTCCCGGGATGATTTTAAGCTCCGGGCCCTCTGTTTCAGTCAGCTTTTCCCTTATGATGACCACCGTCCGCTCCGCTACCAGCGGACTGCCGGGAACGGCGTATACAATATCTCTCCCGGCAGAAGCTCTGGCTATAATATCGTCAGCGATTTCCTCATAAAGAGCCTCGAAGCTGTCTGCGCTCTCGTAGAGGGAGTCACAGGTGACAAAATCTATTCCGGCTTCGGTCACAGCTGCCACGGTAGGATGCTTGCCGGTACGGAAAATGAGCTCTTTTGAATTCCTGAGCAGTTCCCATACCTCCATGGTCATAAGCCCGGGACGTCCCGGCCCCAGCCCGACTACTGTTATGCTTCCCATCATTTAACCTCCACTCTATCTCCCGCCAGGATATTCAATACCTGCCGAAGAAGCTTCATGATATCCTGCCTGTCATTTTCCGTGAGCTTTATTCTCAGCAGCATATCCTCAGGCAGTAATTTTGCCCGGTAGCCAAATTCATTTACCAGCGCCACGATATTTTCTCCGGCGCACTTTGGCTCAGGCAAGAAGACTATTTCCAGTCTGTCCTCCTTCTGCATAATATTCTTTATGCTCAGGTCCCTGGCCAAAATCTTCACTCTGGCCACCTCCAACAGCTTCATAACCGGTTCCGTCGGCTCGCCAAATCTGTCTATAAGCTCGTCAAGGAGCGTATCGACCTGTTCCAGCCGCCGTAGCGAGGCAATCCGCTGATAAATCTCAATCTTGTGCATTGCATCGTCAATGTAGCCGCTGTCAATGTACGCCTCAACTGACAGGGAAAGCACCGGATCCGGCTGCCTCTCTGCCGGCTTTTCCCCCCGCAAAGCGTTTATCGCTTCCTCCAGCATCTGACAGTACATCTCAAACCCGACCCCGGCAATATGACCGTGCTGTTCAGCTCCAAGCAGATTTCCTGCCCCTCTGAGTTCAAGGTCGCGCATGGCAATGCGGAAACCGGCTCCCAGCTCCGCAAACTCCTTCATTGCCATCAGGCGCCGCTCCGCCTGCTCCGTAAGCACCTTGTCCCGGCGGTACACGAAATAAGCAAAAGCCATATGAGAAGACCGCCCCACCCTTCCTCTCATCTGATACAGCTGAGACAAGCCGAAGCGGTCTGCATCATAAACGATCATCGTATTGGCATTAGCCACATCAAGACCATTTTCCACAATACTGGTTGCCAGGAGAACATCGAATTTCCCTTCATAGAAATCCATCATCACGCCCTCCAGCAGGTCTTCCCCCATCTGACCGTGACCGATTTCTATTCTGGCCTCAGGCACAAGCTCCAGCAGCCTCCGCCGCATCCTGTCGATGGTTGCTACCCGGTTGTACACGAAATAAACCTGACCGCCCCGCTGGATCTCGCGGCGGATTGCCATAGCCATCAGCTCATCGCTGTCCTCTACCACATAGGTCTGTATAGGGTAGCGGTCTGCCGGAGGAGTCTCAATAAGGCTCATATCCCTGGCCCCGGTCAGCGACATATGGAGAGTGCGGGGAATAGGAGTTGCGGACAGGGTCAGCACATCTATACCCGTTGCCAGCGATTTAATCTTTTCCTTCTGCTTGACCCCAAACCGCTGCTCCTCATCTACTATCAGCAGCCCCAATTTATTAAAGGAAACCTTCTTCTTATTCAGAATGGCATGGGTGCCGATCAGCACGTCTACCTGACCGGCAGCCGCTTTAGCCGCTGTCCGCCTTTGCTCTTTTGGGGAGCGGAAGCGGCAGATAACATCCACCACCGGCCCGAAATCCCTAAACCGCTGGCTGAAGGTCTGATAATGCTGCTGGGCCAGCACCGTCGTAGGTACAAGAACCGCCACCTGGTAGCCGCTCATTACCGCTTTGAAGGCTGCCCGCACAGCCACCTCGGTCTTGCCGTAGCCCACATCACCACAGAGGAGCCTTTCCATTGGTTTTGACCGCTCCATATCCGCCTTGATTTCCTCAATGGCCCGCAGCTGGTCAGGGGTTTCCTCAAATGGGAACGACTCCTCAAACTCCTGCTGCCAGGTGGTATCCGGAGAAAAGGAAATCCCGCCCTTTGATTCACGCTCAGCGTAAAGCTTCAGCAGCTCCTGAGCAATATCCTCAACGGAAGCCCGAGCCCTGGCCTTTGCTCTGGCCCACTCCTGAGAGCTTATCTTCGACAGTCTTGGCGTATCCCCCTCCGCTCCGATGTACTTCTGCAGATACTGAACCTGGTCCGTCGGCACGTACAGTTTATCTGTGCCCGCGTACTGGATATGGAGATAGTCACGCTTTACCCCGCTTACCTCCATGGTTTTCACGCCCACATACCTTCCGATACCGTGGTTCACATGGACGATATAGTCTCCCGCCTTTATATCCCGGAAGTGACGGATACGCTCCCCGGCATTTGCGGAATTCATCCGCTGGCGGGCTGTCCGCTTCCGGCCAAACAGCTCTTTTTCCGAAATGAGAATAAGCTTGCCACCGAATAGCTCAAAGCCCTCCCCGATCGTCCTGGTGGTAATCACCGCCCTATCGGGGCCGATACTGTCCGGATTGTTATCCCGAACAAAGGGACGGCTGTAGCTGCCCAGAATGTCCGCCAGAGAATCGGCCTTCTTCTCATCCCCGCAGAAAAAGACCACCGTCGATTGCCGCTTCCGCCAGGCTCCCATATCTTCCGCCAGCATATCGAGCTGCTGGCGGTAAGGCGCTACCTGACGGCAAGTTATGCTTACCGCCTCATCCGGATCTACTCCCGTTACCTTCTGGGGCAGTAATGCCGTGAAAATCTCTGATGATTGTCCTCCGGCAGCCACAATCTCTTCCCAGGAAAAGTAATAGCCGGCCAGTTCAGGATTCTCCTTCTGCCGCCGCTTCAGCTCTTCAATGAGCCTGTTTGGCTCGTCAAAAATCACCGTTGCCTTTTCCTCAAGATAGGACAGAACCGGCGAAGCAACCGCGCTTTCACCAACAGCTACAGGAAGGATTGTGGCTTCTGCCAAATTTTTCACCGATCGCTTTGTCTCAACATCAAAGCTTCGCAGGGAGTCTATTTCATCATCAAAGAACTCCACTCGGATAGGATTGGCCGCATTGATAGGGAATACATCAACGATCCCGCCCCTCAGGCTGTAATCACCGATCCGCTCAACCTCTGCCGCCGGTTCATAGCCAAGAGCTGCCAGCCGCTCCAGAAGCTTGTCCCGGCCAAACTCATCCCCCAGCCGTAAGGATACGCTGAGACGCTGAAAATCCGCACAGGAAATATCCTTTTGGGCAATAGCGGTTATTTCTGCCAGCACAAACCCCGGCGCCTTACGGGCAAGAAATCCAAGCGCCTCCATCCTTCTGGCTCCTGTATCTCCGCTGGCGGCGGCTGCCTGGATATTCGCCACATCGGTTTCCGGCAGCTCTACCACGGAGACGGTTGGCAGCAGCGCCAGAAGGTCGTCACGCCACGCCTTCAGGTATTCCCGGTTGTGAACGACCACCACAACCGACCTCGGCTCCGCCTGATAGCAGGCAGAAAAAAACGCATGCTTCCCTGAGCCCGACAAACCGTATATTATCTCCGCTCTACCGGCCGACAAAAAAGCCTCCTTGACCCGCATAGCGGAGCTGTCCTTCAGAAGTTCTTCAAAAAATGCTCGCATCCCAGACTATAGCCCCTTCAAAAAATCTTCAAAAGCAACGTCAAAATGGGACTCGGAGAATGATCCCCGGCCCCACTGATTCCTCATAAATTCCGCCTTGAATTATAACATCGTTAAAGCTATAATTCTACAATATACGATAATGCTGTGAGGATTTATTTGCCATGAAAAAGAAATTTTACAAATACTGTGCAATGATGACTGCCAGTGCGGCTCTTATTGGCTTTCTATATACCGGACAGGCTAACGCCGCCGCTCCCAGAAAAGAAAAATTCTCTACCACCTGTCAGATACTCCGGGACGCTGCCATAAGCACTGCCGCCGTAGACCATTGCAAGCTTCACGTTACCTTCAGCGCGGTGAACAATGATGACCGCGTTACCTGCAATGCCCACAACGTCATTGCGGCCTATGACAACGGCTCAAAAGCATTTATCGAAGGTATCATTGAGAAAAACACCATCGCAGCCGGAAAGGAAACAGCCGTCGCCATCCCCTACTACATACAGAGGGACGGCAACAGCTACACTGGCTTCATAAAGTCCGGGGAAAACTGGAGAGCGCTTCCCCTTCCGGTCCTCGATAACCTGGTTAAAGAAGGCTTCGGCCTGCAAGAATTTTTTCAGGATAACAGAACAGCTGAATGCCTCAATGAAACTGACAAAGGCCGCACCACGGTTTTCCGGGCCGATCTGATTCCCATCACAAACCTGTTTTTCTCCCTCATTTCCGCCGCTAACCTGCTGCCTGCCCCTGATCTCGGCCCCGGCTATCAGACAAAAGAAAAACCCACGGAAGTCTTTGTCCGTCAAGATTATACAAAAGGTATCATATCTGACATCAATGTGGACGTAACCCAATTCATAACCGGCTACCTCAAGCAAAAACCGAAAGCCCTCACCGCTGATGAACAGCAGGCAGCTCTGCGGAAAATTCTGGAAAAAGCCTCCATGAACTTTCACATTTCCGTATACGGAACGGATAAGCCGGCCGAATTCCATGACATCTATGAATCCCTCTACACCGGCTTCGGTTTGGACATTCCTCAGGAGCTGCTCTCCGAAAAACAGCGAAAGGACAGAGAAAAAGGCGCCCCCGTTTTCCGCTGATAAATCGGCTAAGAAACATTTCTGATTCTTATCGAATAGATCCAACTCAAAAGCCCCGCAGATAACCTGCGGGGCATTTTGAATTTATCGTCATCATTTAGTTACGAACTCATTGTAGATCGCCCTGATTGCCGGCTCGAAATCCTCATTCTTAATTCCCACAATGATATTCAGCTCCGAAGAGCCCTGATCGATCATCTTTATGTTGATGTCCGCCTTGGCCAGACTGCCGAAAAGCTTTCCCGCTGTACCACGGGCAGCCTTCATCCCCCGACCGACAACTGCAACAAGCGCAAGCCCTGACTCAACTTCGACAGAATCAGGCGAAGTCAGCCGGTGAATTGCCGAAATTACCTGCTGCTCCTTCGCCATGAACTCGTCCCCATGAACCACCACGGTCATGGTATCAATGCCGGAGGGAACGTGCTCCACCGAAATATCATTTTCTTCAAAGGCCTGAAGCACCTTCCGGCAGAAGCCGATTTCGGAATTCATCATCGCCTTGTAAACAAATACGGTGCAGAAATCCTTCTTACCCGCAATACCGGTAATGACATAATCCTGCTTCTGGGCAGTGCTCTCCACGATCCAGGTTCCCTCATCCGCCGGGGAATTTGTGTTTCGCAGATTGATGGGAATGCCGCACTGACGAACCGGGAAAATCGCATCCTCATGGAGTACGGAAGCCCCCATATAGGAAAGCTCTCTCAATTCTCTATAGGTGATGAATTTGATTGGCTCAGGATCAGCGACGATTCGCGGATCGGTAACCAATACCCCTGATACATCCGTCCAATTTTCGTAAACGTCTACCCTCGCGGCCTGAGCAACGATAGAACCGGTAATATCAGAGCCGCCCCGGGAGAAGGTCTTGACCTTCCCGTTTTTTCCCAGACCATAGAATCCCGGAATGACCGCTCTCTCACACTCTGCCAGCCTGGCGGCCAAAGTCTTCTCTGTCTTATAGCTGTTCAGCTTTCCCTCATCGTTGAAGAAAATCGCTTCGGCCGGATCAATAAAAGCCACGCCAAGATAAGCCGCCATGATCTTACCGTTGAGATACTCGCCACGGGAGGCGGTATAGTCCCTCTCCGGCTCAGTTTTCAGCCGGTTTACGATCTCCGCAAAATCCTTGTCCAAAGAAAAATCCTTCAGTTCAAGACCGGTAATTATCTCATCGTATCGAGCTTTGATCGCCTCGATTTCCGCCGTTATATCCTTGCCCTCAGACGCTGTCTTGTACACATGAAGGAGCATATCCGTAACTTTCGTATCGGCAGAATTTCTTTTGCCCGGAGCCGACGGAATCACATAGACTCTCGACTCATCGGCTCTTATTATCGCCCCGGCCTTCTTAAACTGCTCCGCGCTTGCCAGCGAGCTTCCGCCAAACTTTACTACCTTTTTCATTGTCTGCTCCTTTCAAAATGACGCCTCGGAAAGCAAACCGCCCGCCGCCTGAACCCACGCGGCCTATATGTTACCTGTCCAGATGCTTTTCCTCCTTGCAAATACATAGCCTACTATACTGAAATGTCCTGCAACTGTAAAGAAAAATTTCGCGTTTTCTATCCTTGGGTACAGTATACATAAGGTTCGTCAAATTTCCGCGTCCATCATCCTCCGAAAATTACTCTCATACTCCCCAAGGCTCCGGCTCTTAATTATCTTTTTCAGCAGCCGGTCATTGCCCTCATACAGTCCCTGCCCAAGATGCCCCCATATTTCCTTCAGCTTGTAGAGTACCGGTATTTCGCCTGAGAAATTCTCTGTATATACCTCCTGAAGCCTTGACAAAAAGCCAAAAATTTCTTCTTTGGCCGCCCGGTATTTTTGCGAAGCTTCCGCCGCCGTCATATTTTTATCGATAACTGCCCTGATTTTCCTGATGAGCGCCGGATCCCGCAGGACGCCCCGGCCCATCATCACCCCTGATATACTGCGACCCGGTTTCCTCTGAATAAGCTACATCAGGGCGAGATAATCCTCCGCTCTGTTGATGTCCCCATTGTAGCAGACCGGCATCTTTGCCGACTCCAAAGCCTCAAGAAAAATTTCCCTATGGGGCTTCCCCTTATACATTTCCTTTAACAGCCGGGGATGGATCGTCAGCTCCCTGATAGGAAAACGGTTATAAATCTCCACGAGCCGCAGAAATTCTTCCGTGCAGTTGATTCCGATTCTGGTTTTTATGGAAATGTTCCCGTCACCGCCCTTGAACACGCCCTCCAAAAAGCTCTCCAGCTTCTTCAAATCCCCCAGAGCGCCTGCCCCCCTGCCTTTAGCGGTAACTGTTCCGGAAGGACACCCCAGGTTGATATTGATTTCCTCATAGCCAAACGCTCGCAGCTTCTCCTTAAAGAAGTTAAAATCCTCTGCTGAATTCGTCATAACCTGTGGAACCAGCCGGTATTCCCGATTATGCTCCGGCAAGACCTCGGCGATTTCCCTGTCACTTATCGCTCTCTTTGGGCAGGGCGTCAAAAAGGGAGTGTAGTACTTGTCTACTCCCGCTCCAAAATAATCATGGAACACGTTCCTGAACAAATACCCGGTAATACCCTCCATTGGGGCTAAATACAGATTCACTTTGAACTCCTTTGAAAAAAGCCATGCCGACGCGGCATGGGCAACCTGAACAGAAAAAATTTTACATCCAAGATAGATTGTAAAATTTAGACAAATATGATAAAATGCAAACAAATTTATCTTTTTTTAAGGAGGATTCTATATGGTTGGAAAATTAAACACTCTACTCATTTGCTGTTTATTCTGCCTTTTTGCTTCAACGGCTTCTGCTGAATCAAACTTCGCAATTTATACAACACAGAACTATTTCACCCAGCTACAACTGGATACCCGTGACGGACAGATTTGGCAAGTTCATACAGCTATAAAAAATGGTGAATTTAGAGGTAAAATACCTATAAACAGTATTCCTTTAACTGATTCTCCCGAGCCAGGAAGGTTCTTATTATCTCCTACCGGGAATATGTACAATTTCATTCTCCTCGACACTGTTGACGGAAGGACATGGCAAATTCAATGGTCCATGGATAAAGAAAACAGGGGTATTATCGGAAAAATTTAATTGTAGATTGTAAAATGAAATTGAACAAATAAAAGACTCACGATGAATCTTTTATTTGTTCAATTTTATTTTACAATCTATCATCTCTTAAAAACTTAAACCTATTTCAATGCTTCGTCAAGGGTATGCCAGCCCAAAGCAGCGCACTTTACTCTGGCGGGAAGATGGGATACGCTCTCCAGAGCCGCAGCATCCCCCAGCTCTTCCAGCTGCTCCTCATCGGTAACGTCGCCCTTTATCATACCGAGAAATAATTCAGAGAGCCGCTTGGCTTCATCCACCGGTTTCCCCTTGATAAGCCCAATCATCAGCGAGGCTGAGGCCTGGGATATAGCGCAGCCAACGCCGGTGAAGGAGGCGTCCTTCACCACGCCATCGGCAATCTCCAGCTCAATGGTAATCTCATCGCCACAAGAGGGGTTTCGTCCCTTTAGGGTAGCTGTCGGTGAAGCAAGATGATGTTTATGCTCACTGTTGCGGCTTTCCTCGGCTATAAGCTCTGTGTAGATATCATCAAGACCCAAGGCGCATTACCTCCCTGACTTTTTTAAGACCGGCAATAAAGCGGTCAACATCTTCTTTTGTGTTGTAGAAATAGAAACTGGCCCGACAGGTGGCGTTCTGCCCAAGGTAAATCATCAAGGGCTGGGCGCAGTGATGACCGGCCCGGACAGCTACACCTTCGGCATCAAGGATCGTCGATACGTCATGGGGATGAACGTCTCTCACATTGAAGGAAATGATCCCCGTCTTGTTGTCCAGCTGGGAGTCACAGCCGTAAAGCTCTATATAATCCAGCTCCTTCAGCTGCGGCAGGGCGTATTCCAGCAGTTCTTTTTCTCTGGCTGCAATGTAGTCAAAGCCTACCCCTTCCAGATAGTCAAGGGCGGCAGTAAGACCGGCGGCGCCACCGACATTCTGCGTGCCCGCCTCAAACTTCGCCGGCAGCTCTGCATAGTCAGTATGCTGTTCGGCAACGTACTCTATCATGTCACCGCCCATGAGGAAGGGGGGCATAGCCTCAAGAAGCTGCTCCCTGCCGTAAAGAACCCCGATGCCCATCGGTGAAAGGAGCTTATGTCCGGAGAAAGCCAGAAAATCGCAGTTCAGCTGCTGAACGTCCACCGCCATATGAGGAACGCTCTGAGCGCCATCCACGATTATAACCGCTCCAACCGCATGAGCTTTTTCGCCAATAGCCTTCACGTCATTGACGAGGCCCAGCACATTGGAGACCTGGGTAATGGCAACAATTTTTGTCTTTGGGGTGATTTTATCCTGAATATCCTGCTGGCAAAGATTGCCGTCCTTCTCCAGATAAATGTAATTCAGCTTCGCTCCGGTACGATCGGCTACCATTTGCCAGGGAACCAGATTGGAATGGTGCTCCGCAATGGAAATCAGAATTTCATCTCCCGGTTTAAGCGCAGAGAGGCCGTAGCTGTAAGCCAAAAGATTCAGGGACTCCGTAGCGTTCCTGGTGAAGATTATTTCTCTTGAGCGCCGGGCGTTAATAAATTTTGCCACCCGCTCCCGGCAATTTTCGTATACATCGGTAGCCGTTACGGAAAGAGCGTAAGCTCCCCGATGGGGGTTGGCATTCTGTCGGCGGTAGTATTCGGCGACTGCCTCGATAACGCTCTCCGGCTTCTGGGTCGTCGCGCTATTGTCAAGATAGGCAATGGGCAGACCGTTCATCTTTTCTGCCAGCAGAGGAAAATCGGCGCGGTATTTGTCTGACATAATAACCCCTTACTTTGTATAAGGCACAATCCTATGGCAAGTTATGCCTAAAATTTTCACAAAAATTAAATTATTACCTTTTCCCACAAGATTTAGAGACATTTGACGACTTTTCTGTTTATAGCTGCCTGTATCTCGCTCTTCAGCTCCTCATTATCAATCAGGTTTACAACGGGAGCAAAGGTTGCCTCCAGGACAAGGTGCTTTGCCTCCTCCTCGTCGAGCCCGCGGCTCATCAGATAGAACAGTCTGTCCTCATCCATGCGGCCGATACTGGCGGCATGATGACCATCCACATCGTCTTCACTGGAAAGCATGAGAGGCACTGTCCGGTTGCGTACTCCCTCCGAAAGAAGAATAATCTCCTCTTTTTCGTTGCCAACGGAACCGGAGCAACCCTTCACAAAATCAAGGGTTCCACGGAAAATCTTGTCCGCATTGCCCCCCAATGCGCCGTAGACGTTCATGCTGCCAGCGGTGCGCTTTCCCAGCTGCCGGATGATGAAGTTCAGGTCGTATTTTTCCTGGTCGGCCGCAAAGTAGAGGGCATTGATTTCAGCTGAGCTGTCGTCGCCTACAAGCTCGATCTCAATGGAGCTGAGGTTTTTTCTGCCTCCCAAATAAATTACATTTACCTGAACGCTGCCGCCGGCATCAACTCGTATCTTCATCACTCCAGCCCACTCACCATCATCAGGAGCCAACACCACACTGGTAACCTTGTATCGGGAGTTCTCTCCTACTGCCACCTGGCATATTTCCCGGTCGCTCTTACGGCATACATGCGACATGGATTCATTTTGCCCCGGTTTCACGTACATTCGGCCCTTGATTGGCGTGAGCATCATAAGGCCGGTGCTTATTTCACCTTCATTTACCCCCAGCCAGCGCCAGGTGCGCATCGGTATCTCTGTGTAGACGATGCTTTTCTTTTTTTCCATCAGCCCATCGTCCCTTCCAGTTCAATCGTAACGAGATTATTCATCTCTACTGCATATTCAAGGGGAAGTTCCTTGGCGATGGGTTCTACAAATCCCCGGACGATCATCGCTCTTGCCTCTTCCTCGCCTATCCCCCGGCTCATCAGGTAGAACACCGCGTCATCACTGATACGGCCTATCTTTGCCTCGTGTCCGATATCGGCGGTGGCATTTTCTATATCCATTACCGGAAGCGTGTCAGAACGGGAATTATCATCCAGCATCAGGGATTCACAGTTCACCGAACACTTTACATTGTCCGCCTTTTTCGTGACCTTTACGGCACTGCGATAGGTAGCCTGACCACCAGCCTTTGATATGGTGCGGGTGTTTACGGTAGCAGAGGTGTTGGGGGCAGTACAGATAACACTGCAGCCGGTATCAAGATTTTGTCCCCTGGCGGCAAAGGTCACCCCGGTAAACTCGCAGTGAGCACCGTCCCCGGCCAAAACACTGGTGGGATACAGCATGGAAATGTGGGAGCCAAAAGACCCGGATACCCACTCGATGATCCCGTCCTTCTCCACATAGGCCCGCTTTGTATTCAGGTTCATCATGTTCCGTGACCAGTTTTCAATGGTGGAGTAACGGAGCCTGGCGCCTTCCTTCACAAAAAGCTCAACACAGCCGGCATGAAGGTTTGTCACATTATATTTAGGGGCAGAACATCCTTCGATAAAGTGGAGCTTCGCCCCTTTTTCCAAAATAATCAGGGTATGCTCAAACTGTCCTGCTCCGGGAGCATTGAGACGGAAATAAGACTGGAGGGGAATTTTCACATCAATTCCCGCCGGAACGTAGACAAAGGAGCCACCGGACCAGACTGCGCCATGGAGAGCCGCAAACTTGTGGTCCTTTGGCGGCACAAGCTTCATGAAGTATTCCTTCACGATATCCTCGTGTTCCCGAAGGGCCGTCTCCATATCGGTATAGACAACTCCCTGCCTGGTAAGGCTTTCCTGTACGCTGTGATAGACGACCTCAGAATCGTACTGAGCCCCTACACCGGCCAGAGAGGTCTTCTCTGCCTCCGGGATACCCAGCCGGTCAAAGGTGTCCTTTATGTCCTCGGGTACCTCCTCCCAGTTGCCAACCATCTTTGCATCAGGCTGAACATAGGTAACGATATTATCCATATCCAGCTCGGAAAGGTCAGGACCCCAGGCAGGCAGGGAAATTTGATTATAGACCTCAAGGGATTTCAAGCGAAACTCCATCATCCACTCAGGGTCGCGCTTCTTGGCGGAAATATCCCGGACGATTTCTTCAGTAAGTCCGGCCTGGCTTTTATAGAGAGCCCGGTCTTCATTCCTTATGTCATAGAGCGCGCGCTCAATGTCTTCAATGAAAGTTTTCTGTTTTGCCATTTTCTGCCTCACTTCTCACCCAGCAGATGAGCAAAGCCAGAGCGGTTGATTTCATCAATCAGTTCAGCGCCGCCCTCCTGAATAATTCTCCCTTCCTTCATGACATGGACTCTGTCCACCGCCAGGCGGTCAAGAATACGGGCATTATGGGTAATGATAAGGCAGGAATTTCCCTCATTGTGGAAGGCCGCCACACCTTTTGACACGATCTTAACCGCGTCTACGTCAAGACCGGAATCCGTTTCATCAAGGAGCGCCAGCTTTGGCTGAAGCATCATCAGCTGAAGGATCTCATTCCGTTTCTTCTCACCGCCGGAGAACCCTACGTTCAGGTAACGGCCGGCGTAGCTTTCATCTATTTCCAACTCCGCCATTGCTGCCTTGAGCTCCCTCTTGAAGGCAAGAATCTTTATTTTTTCACCGGTAATCGCCTGCTTTGCAGTACGAAGCATATTCTCAACGGTGATGCCGGGAATTTCCTCCGGTGTCTGGAAGGAAAGAAAGAGACCCTTCCGGGCTCTTTCAAAGGTTTTCATGTCCAGAAGATTCTCGCCCTCAAAGGTTATGCCGCCGCGGGTAACCTGATAGACGGGATGCCCCATGAGAACATTCATCAGTGTCGACTTGCCGGAGCCGTTCGGCCCCAGTAAAACGTGGATCTCTCCCTTTCCGACGGTCAGGTTGAGCCCCTTTAATATTTCTTTTCCCTCCACGCTTGCATGGAGGTCTTTTACCGTCAACATATCTGCCATTTTGCTCTCTCCCTGTATTGCAGATGATATATAAATGGTGAAATTTCAAAAGCACTTGTCAATTCCTAGTAAAACAGTAGGAATTAACATTCGCCATTTTAGAGCCTTTTGGGGCTCTTGTCAAGCTATCCCAGCGCCTATATTACACCTTCCCGAAACACGGTCCAACATTCCAGTCCAGAACAGTCCACCTTTAACATCCGATTCCTGCGGATGATCGCATAAATATGTCCCTGGAAGCCTCTCTCAACGGCGATAAAGCAAAAGGAATACACCTCAGCAATCTCCCGAAGACGCTAAGTTTGGCAAATATTTTCTTTTTAGCAGGAAAAAACGCGGTTATTAGAGAATTCATCCAATTATAATTAAAATTACTTTCAAGGAGGGATTCGTATGCGGGAATACGATAGCGCGGATCTGCGCAATGTGGCGGTTATAGGACACGGCCGAACGGGGAAAACCACCCTTTTGGACGCCTGTCTTTACAAGTCGGGGGCGGCGAAACGGTTTGGCAAGCCTTCAGAAAAAACCAGCGCTTTCGACGTGGAGCCGGAAGAGATTCGGCGGGGGCTTTCCATCGTCTCATCTTTAGCAGCTTTAGAGGTGCAGGGGTGCAAACTAAATCTTCTCGACACGCCGGGCTACCCCGATTTCATCGGCGAGGAGGCAGCGGCGGTTTTGGCCGCCGACGCGGCTCTCCTGGTGGTCTCCGCCTCTGACGGGATCGAGGCCGGCGCCGGTACGGAGAAAGGCTGGCAATTGGCGGTAGATATGGAAAAGCCCCGGGCCTTTTTCGTCAATAAGATGGATCGGGAACACGCCGATTTTGCAAAGGTCACCGCCGAGCTGAAAGCTCACTTCGGCTCCGGGGCAGTTCCCGTGCAGCTGCCCATTGGCGCGGCGGAATCTTTTCAGGGCGTAACGGACATCATTTCCCTGCACTCGGAATTTTTGACCAATAACGATAAAGCCACTGTGGTGGAAATTCCCGAATCTATGCAGGATCAGATAAAGGAAGCCCGCCAGTCGCTCATCGAAGCCCTGTCCGACTTTAACGATACACTGATGGAAAAATTTTTAGAGGACGGGGATATTCCCGAAGAGGAAGTCGCTCAAGCGCTGGCCGACGGGATCGCGGCGGGAAAAGTCTTCCCCATCTTTTGCGGCGCGGCCGAGAAAGGCATCGGCGTTGCCCATCTCCTGAACAGTATCGCGACGCTCTTCCCTCCGCCGGGGGTCACGGATTGCATCGGCGTAAAGCCGGGGACGGAGGATCTGGAGGAAAGAGGACTTGACGGCGCTTTTTCGGCCCGAGTCTTCAAGACCATCGTCGATCCCTTTGTCGGCCGGCTGACGTTTATGAAGATTTGCTCCGGCGCCTTATCAGCCGACAGCTCGGTCTACAACGCCAATCGAGACGCAACGGAGCGTATCGGCGCGATCTTTACCATGCAGGGAGCGACGCAGATAAAAATTTCCCGCGCCCTGGCCGGGGATATTTGCGTGACGGCCAAGCTCCAGGCTACCCAAACCGGCGATACCCTTTGCGATAAGAGCGCTCCCATCGTCTATGAAGATCTGAAGCTGCCGGAATCCATGCTGATCATGGCGGCTTATCCCCAAACGAAGGGCGACGAAGATAAGGTCTTTACCGCCCTCTCCAAAGAGCGGGAAGAAGATCCCACCATCGGCATCATAAAGACCGCTGAGACGAAGGAGACTCTGGTACGGATGCAGGGCGAAATGCAATTTGAGATATTGGCAGAACGCCTGGCCCGGAAATTCAAGGCGAATATAGAATTCAGGCTCCCGAAAGCGCCCCTCAGGGAGACTATCCGCAAGACGGTGAAAGTGGAGGGCAAACATAAAAAGCAAAGCGGCGGCCACGGTCAGTACGGTCACGTCTGGCTGGAAATCAGTCCCCGGGAAGCGGGAAGCGGCAACGAATTCACGGAGACTATCTTCGGCGGCTCCGTGCCCCGTCAATACGTACCGGCAGTCGAAAAGGGAACGGCGGAGACTTTGGCGGCAGGCATCATCGCCGGTTATCCGATGGTCGACGTAAAGGTAAATCTTTACGACGGCTCCTATCACCCGGTGGACTCTTCGGAGGCGGCCTTTAAGGCGGCCACGGCCATCGCCATCAAAAAAGGCGTGCTGGAAGCCAAACCGGTTCTCCTGGAGCCCATCTACGATATTAAAATCGTTGCGCCGGAATCATTCATGGGCGATATTATCGGACAATTAAACGCCCGCCGGGCAAAGATAATGGGCATGGACCCCGCAGGCAAAGGTCTTTCCCAGGTCAACGCCAAGATACCGGTGGTAGAGCTTTATAAATACGCTACTGCTCTGAGAGCCCAGACGAAGGGCCGGGGCAATTTCAGCGCTTCCTTCTCCCACTACGAGGAAATGCCCGCTAAAGAAGCCGAAGCCGTAAAAGCAAAGTACGAGGATACCCGCGCTAAGGGGACGAACTAACGGCTGGTTGTAAAATCGAACAAGACACAAAGGATATACGGGATATCTTCTGGTAAGATAAGGTTGCGGAGCCTTTACTAAAAGATGGTCCCGTATATCTTTTAATCGTTTTCTACGATAAAGAATTTCTCTTTCCACACCTGCTCTCTCACCGGCCTGGACAAATACAAGCCATTCACAAATAGAATATTACTAAAACCAAAATCTCAAAACAGGTCGGTATAGCGCGTTCCACCTTGTACCAAAAACTTAAAAGCGGAAAGGAGATATGCTTATGAGGAAGACCACTTTTGTTTTGGCGGGCGATTCCTTTATCACGCAAAGGCTACCGCACGACGCAGCTCTACGCGCGCTACGTCGCTATCTTAGAGGCTTCAATGTGCGCTTTACCAACTTTGAGATACTGTTGCACGATTTTGAAGTCTACCCCGCACCAGTTTCCGGCGGTACATGGGCGGCAGCTCGCCCATCCGTTCTCGAGGACCTGAAGTATTTAGGCTTCAATCTCTATACCTGGGCAAACAATCACACGATCGACTGGAATATCGGCGGCCTTTTGACGACGATGCGCCACCTCGATGCGGCAGGCGTTATCCATGCCGGAGTCGGCCGCAACCTCGCTGAAGCGTCCCAGCCGAAGTACCTCGACACACCGGACGCGCGGGTTGCGATCATTGGCGTGACTTCTACGATAAATCAATGGGGCATAGCAGGCGCACAGCGCCCGGACGTGTTGGGACGGCCGGGCGTAAATCCCCTGCGTTACCAGACGACGCATTATCTGGAAGAAAACGATCTCAGAAGGCTTTCTCAGATTGTAGAGCAGACAGACGTGAACGCCGACCGGCAGCTAAACGAAAAAGAGGGCTTTGCCAAAGCATCGGGCGATGGCTGCTTCGTCGGCCCTATCCGCTTTTCCGTCGGCAAACCCGGCACCTCGACCGTAATGGACGAAAAAGACAAGGCGCGTTTGACCGCTTCTATAAAGGAAGCCTCGCGCCAGGCCGATATCGTTTTAGTCAGCCACCATACGCACGAACGCAAGGGCATGGATAAAGAACTGCCCGCCGATTTTGCGCGCGATTTCGCCAGGCTGTGCCTGGACAACGGCGCGGCGGCCTACATAGGCCACGGCCCTCATATATGGCGCGGCATAGAAATTTATAACGGCAAGCCGATTTTTTACAGCCTGGGCGACTTCATCTTTCAAAATGATACGGTTGAAAGACAACCAACGGAGTTTTACGATCTCTACGATCTGGGGCCGGACAACTCGGTCGCCGATGGTATCGACCTTAGGAGTGACTACGGTAAACGCGGGCTGGACGCAGATAAGCGCGTCTTTCAGTCGGCGCTCGCCTCATTCGCGATTGAGGGTGGCAAGATAAGCGATATTACGCTTAAACCGCTCTCGTTGAGCTTTAACGAGGATCGCGGACTTAGAGGACGACCCTCTTTCGCAGACGAAAAAGAAGCTACGGAGATATTAGAGCATATAAAAGCCCTTTCCTCGCTCTACGGGACACAGATCGATATCGTAAACGGCGAAGGAATTATCAGATTATCATAATTTACGGAAACAGAGAAAAAACGGCGCGAACGCTAAAAGACGTTCGCGCCGTTTTATTAAGTCAGAGCCGGCCGCCAACCTGTAAACCTCCGCCATTCAACGTTGGCCCTAAACGCTTGGAACAAAATTTGTTCGCTCAATAAGCCGCCCTATTGCGCCGCCTTGGCGTCCCCGGCCACGGCCTGCTGGCAAATCTCCAGCATTGCTTCGGCAAAGCTTCCCTCCGGTACTGGAACAAACTGCAATTCTTTTTCAACATGTTGCAGCAAAGTTTTTTTATTGCCAAATACATCCATACGGGTTATGGCGTAAGTCTTATCCGCTAAATTAAAGGTCATCAGAATTTCGCAGTATTGCGTCGTTTCTTTTTTGGCCAGTTTTTCTTTGAATTGCTCGTTAAGTTTTTTCACCGTATCCTTATCGGTAAACACGGTTTTCGTCAGTACCGAAATAATATTCCTGTCTGCTGTGCCGTTCTTCTTCTCGCTAAAGGTTAAGGAAGCCCGGTCATAAGCGTATACGCCCAAATTATTTTGTATTGCCACCGACCACCGCTCAGCTTCCTGCTCCTTTTCCGTCGGTTTTGGCATCATGCTGATTTCCCAGTTTAGCTCCGGCCTGGGATCAGCTTCTTCGGCCTGACCGGTAACCGGACCCAGGCCGACCATAGCGGCCAAACCGAAAATCAAGAGCTTTTTCATGAATTATCTCCTCCCCGAATATCAAAATTCCGGGCTGCCAACAAAATTTTACCCGGCCTGAGAATTGATCACTTTGATCAGAATCTCGCTATATGGTTTATTTTCGGCAAAAAACTTCAGCGTTCCTTCTGCCACATTTTTCTTTTTCAGCTCCTCATAAGGAACTTTAAGCTCCACGTTTAGCGGAATAACGCCTCTCCTTTGCTGCAAAGCCTCGCTGGATTTAAGTTCCCGCCAAATCCCCTTTTTTATTCCCTGCGACAGAAACATTTCCATACCGCTGCCCTCGCAGCGCAATGTTTTTTTTGAATCGGCCGCAATCCGCAGATAAAGCGTGTACATATTGGGATTAAACAATTGCTTTACCGCTCCCAGCCTGCCTAAATCCACCGTACATGTTACCGTCTGCCGGGGCGGCAGGTTAATTTTTTTATTAAGCCTGTCCCGGGAATTTTGTAACCGCGCCTCGGCTAGGATAACCGTCACCAAAATCATCCCGCAAAACAACGCCGCCCGCGCTATCCATTTTTTATTCATGTCTCATCGCCTTAACTTTTATTTTACCGTAAAAATAGCTGCCCGCCAAAATCAGCAGAGTAAAAACTCCCGGAGTACAGGCAAATGAGCAGCCGCCGCAAATCCCATTGCAGCCGCCTCCTCCATTTAACATTGCCGAAGCAGGAACTCCCATCGCTAAAAGAAATTTGACCAGTTTACCTTTCATGGCGCTTCGCTCCATAGTGAATAGCCTGGGCCGGGCATTCGTGAGCGCATTGCCCGCAAATGATACAGTTGTGCAGCGAAATGTCCGCCTTTTTGCCCTCTAAAGTAATCGCCTGCATCGGGCACGCCTCGACGCACTTCTCGCAGCCGGCGCACTTATCTTTATCCACATGCATCCTTCTCACAAACGGCAGCTTGCAGCCGGAAAAGTGCGCCAAATTCTGCAACGCTCCCACGGGACAAAGAAAATTGCAATAACCCCGTCCCCCTTTCGTGAATAAACCAAAAACCACCAGCCACATAATGGCGGTTATTATCAGGCTGGAGCTGAGGGATAAAAAGTAACCGCGAGAATAATAGTTAGCGAGTAAATCGAAAAGAAAATAATTGCAATAAGCGCAGGCGAGAATATTGTCAAAGAACGGCGCCAGACAAAAGCCCGCCAGCATACCGTAACGAAGCGGCGCGATTTCCGTATGTTTTCGCCAGTCGAGCTGAAATCTATCCGGCACAAGCCTGCTTAAATATTCCGGCAACGCCCCCGCCGGGCACAAGCGGCCGCAAAACACCGGCCCGAAGAAAAACGCCGCGGCTGTCAAAAACCCCAGACTGATTACGCTTACATCAGCGTAATGAAAAATTTTGCCGTCTAAAATATGCTCAGTAGGAATGCGCAAGCATAAGCTGTGGATTGTCATCTCCCGCCATTGGCCGGTCAAAAGGTAATAAATCACCCTCTGAAACGCTGCAAAGGGCGCGTAAAATAACCCAAAACCCAGAATATAGCCCAATAACCGCTTTATCTGAAACCTCATTTTAGCCTCCGGCGAAATAAGACAGGGGATAGAACCTTCCCATTTTCTACCCCCTGTTTTATAAACGCGTAAAACCTGTCTAAGCTGATTTAATTCCCTGCTAGAAGTTGAAGCGCATACCCATGTAATAAGTTCGGCCGGAGGTCGCCTCGGAAGAATAGAAGTGCCTGTCAAACAGATTGTTTACTCCCAGCTGCAGCGTCATTCCCTTCGCGAATTTATAATTGACTGCCATGTTCACGAGAAAATAGGCGTCTTCGGCGCCGTACTCCCCGGTAACATCGTCGGGAGACTGGCGTTCGCTTACATACTGGCAATCCAATGTGGCGTTCCACTTTTTGTAATTATACCCGATACCGGCGTGCAGCAAATGCTTCGGAATATTATAATCGTTCAGTTCCGCCCCGCTTTTAGGCTCTATTTTGCCCTGCTGCCAGGCGTAGTTGATATAACCGCTGAATTTGTCGCTGAACTTATGGGTTAATTCCAGCTCGATTCCCCGGCGCTTTTCCGAATCCATGTTTACATATTTTTTCACATTTTTAGTCATAAATTTTTCGCCGGGAATAATATCAGAACCTTCAATCTTGTCGTCGGTCTTGATATGGTAGAGGGTAACGCCTAAATTAGTCTTATCAGACAACCGTTTTTTCATACCCACTTCAAAGGCATCCGACGTTTCCGGCTCCAGCTCCGGATTCGGTACATACCAATAAGAGGAAAATTCGGAATAACGATAAATTTTATACATCGTGGGCGGCCGGAAAGAATGACCGTAGGAAACATAATAGTTGGTGGAATCGTCCGCCTTGAAGTCAAAGGCCACCTTCGGGCTTAATTCGTTATAGGTTTCCGACTTTGAAGTTTCGTTTATACTACCCGAGCCATTCATAAAAGAGCCTTCACCCTTTTTATAATGATCCAGCCGCAGCCCCAGGTACATGGTCCAGGCGTCGTCAAATTTATATTCGTCCTGAACAAACAGCGCCATATTTTTTACTTTTCCGTGATCCTGACCGGTATGCTCCGTGATGGAATCCCTGTCCAGCCAATTGCTCAGGTTAAATCTATCCTGAGTCATTTCCTCTTCTTTGTAGTCAGCGCCGGCGACGATAGTATGCTTTCCCACGTTCTCCCAGGCTTTTTCCAGGCTGTAATTTACCACTTTCCCCGGGTGGGAGCTACATGACCCCTTCCCTGTCCAATCCAGTTTGTTATAAGCCGACGGCACTCCGGAACTGGTGAAGCCGTCTTTTTTACTGTCTACATAGCTGGCGCTGGCGGTAAACTTGTTTTCATCATCCTTATAAGTCAACGAATGCGTATCCTTCTCGTACCAGTTATCATATCCATAAAAATCGCCCGTTTTAAGAGAAACCACATCTCCAGTTTGCGTCGTAACCTTTCCGGTGTAAACAGGATTACCGGCGGCATCGGTTACGAAGCTTTGCCCGTTGGCGTACGCATAGTCCGTCTTAGTCTTACCGTACGCGTATTTTAGCGATTTATTATCGTCAAAATTATATTTTACGAAAGCGTTAAAATTTTCATGCTCCCAATGTTTATCGCCTCGGGTGCCGACTATATATTTACCGTCCTCCAGCTGCTCCAGGTTAGCGCTGTTGGTTCCCGTGCCGCTTTTATCTTTCCCCTTGGTTATATAATATCCGGGATATCCGTCTGATTTTCGGTCTTCATAACCTAACCCAAAAGACCATTTATCGTTTACCTTCGAGTTGACCTGTATGGCCTTTTTCCAGGTATTATCACTGCCGTAAGAAACGGCCCCGTTGACCGTCGTGCCGATTTTGTCCGCTTCTTTGGTAATAATATTTATCACGCCGCCGACGGCGTAACCGCCGTAAATAGATGAGGCGGCGCCGCGCAGCACTTCGATGCGTTCGATATTTTCCACCGGCAGAGTATTGAAATTAACCGTGCCATTATAGGAGGTATTCATCTGCATACCGTCCACCAGAACCAAAATATCGTCCGAGCCGAACCCTCTTAATTGAATGCCGCTCTGGGCAGCTTGATTCATGTACACCCCCGGTACATACTGTAAAGCCTCCTGTACGGACATGGCGTTTTTTTCTTCAATCTCCTGGGCGGTGATGACGCTGACACTGGAGGGAACCTGCTGCAAATCCTTCAGCGTCCTGGTGGCGGTAACGACCATGGTATCCAAGGAAAATTCCAAAGGAGCTTCTTCGGCCTTACTTTCCTCAGCCGAGGCTATCGCTCCGCCCCCCCGAAAAATGACATCGTTCCGTAGACCAGAGCCGTCGTTAATGCGCTTTTGCCAAGACTTTTCTTCTTCAATCCTTACACTCTCCTTCTCATTTATCTGCTGAACGTCTCAAAAGAAAAAGCGCAAATTTTGTTGTTAGCCCAGGCGGCGCACATTTTTATTTAGCGATTTTCTTTTATGATATTATAATATAATGCATTATAATAAATCAAGTAAATTACCATAGATTATATATCTTATTATCAATCTAATTTCATTTTCAGCTACACTCGATCTGTTATTTGCCATTCACCGGATTTTCTTTAAGGAACATCTGCCTTCCGCCGATATATTGATGACAGGTAAAAAGCCCTGTCAACGGAAAGGAGGTGAAAAAATGAAAGTCGAACATTCCCAGCGAAATCATGCCGCTTTGGCCAAGCTTGCCCGAAGCATGGCCGACGCCAGTGACAACAAGAGCTTCAAGGCGATATTTCAAGCCATGGCCAAATGGGAGGACAGCGCGCAAGCCATTGACGATCTCACGGAACGCCTCGAGACTCTTGAAACCGTCACCCGAAATGAAAATGCGGTTAAGGAAACCGTCCGCCGCTTCCGGCCTGATGGTTCCATTGAGTTCACGGAATACGAGGGCGGCAAAATCGTCAGCCGGTACCGTAAGAAGCCTCATCTCGTCCCCGTGCCTGATCTGTCGAGACCGGCCCGGCCGGACGGATCACCGCAAATCAAAATGGAACCCTCTCTAAATCTCTTCGATCTTCTCTCCTTCTAAGGTTTGCCCCGCAGCGGACGCAACAAACTTTGACCCGGACCGAATAAGCGGATTTTACCCGCGATAACGGAAGGTCACGCCGTCCCAATGGACAGAAGGACGGCTAATCGCGACGCGTGTTGGCGCTTTCATTAAGAACCGGAGAAAATGTCGCAAAAAATCCCTTGCTTTTCCATGACGGAAAAGCAAGGGATTTTTATAATGTCCTGTTACTGCCGCGTCATCTTGCCGAATAAAATATACTTTCCGCAGCAAACAGACGTCGAAGAAATTTTATTTCTTTTTATAGCCGCACTTCGGGCAGACCCCATTTTCGTTTAGCGCGATGCCGCAGAGCGGGCAGCGATCGATCGTCTTGTTCGGCGTATACTCCTCACTGGCCACGTTCACGCCGCTGGTAAAGGTCAGCTTGGCAATGTTCAGTTTATCCTTCAGGAGATCGTAAACGATCTTGATCATACCTTCCACCGTCATCGTCTCTTTCGTGACTACAAGACGGCAGTCGGGATACGCAGTTGCCAGCTCTGTCTTAAATGCTTCCCCCTTCATCTTGTTTTGGGGAGCTCCGTTTTTAATACCCTGTTCCTCATAGACTTTGAGGACGGCGGGAAGCAACGGATCATCCTCGCGCAGGATCAACGCGTGATCAAAATTCTTTAAGACAGCCCACGCAGTCTTTTGAATCTCGTTACAGGGAAATACCATATTCACGCCAGGCTCTACGGAATCTTCCACCTCTATGGTCAGAACGCCGGTGTGGCCGTGCAGATACTGCGCCTCGCCCTTAAATCCAAAAAACCGATGCGCGTACTGCAGAGTGAATGTTGTGCTACTTCTCATGATGACATCTCCTTTTGTATGAAAAATAAATTATTAACGCACGCCCTTGCGCGCTTTGGCAACAAAGCAAATAAGGGAATCGTCAGGCTGCTTTTTTTGCCGCCTAATCGTTTTGCTCCGTCTGTTGATTTTCCGTCTCCAACGTCCCTTCAACTTTATCCTTCTGCGCCTTGCGGCAAGCGGGACAAAGGTAAAACACCTTCAAATCGTATGAGAAAAAATCTTCGCCCAGCTGCCGCCGCAGTGCCGCGGTCAAATCATCAAACGAAATATCCGTCAGTCGGCCACAACGCCGGCAAACCAGATGATCATGCTTTACGGCGCGATCATATCGATCCGGCATATTTTCAATGGCTACCTTATGGATGAGGCCGGCTTCCAAAAGCTTATTCACATTGTTATATACAGTAGCCATGGCAACGCCTGCATACTGCTCTTTGAGCTTCAAATAAATCTGCTCTACTGTCAGATGCTCGTCAGAACAAGTGACCAAATCAAAAATCGCTTGCTCGTATTTCGTCATTTCCATGGCTCCTTTTATTGGAATTAGAATAATTCTAATTTCTTTATAAAGATTATCACATGATGTCCCCGCTGTCAAGTAAGCTTATATGATTTCTTCAAGAACAGGTAAAAATTTTCTCATAAATAAAAATCTTTGGCGGTTATTTTCGCAGATAGGCCAATCCGTAGAGTCCTCCCACCAGCAGGGAGCCGCCGATTATGTTTCCGATTGTAACGGGGAGCAAATTGTTTACAGTCATAGCGGCAAAGTCCAGCCCGGGGGCCGGCAAACCATATTCTCCGGCGGTAAATATCCCCGCCGGTATGTAGTACATATTTGCAATGCAATGCTCATATCCGGCAACGACAAAGGCAAATATCGGCAGATAACAGCCAGCTATCTTCCCGACAACGTCAGTCGCCGCAAAGCTAAGCCATACGCCAAGACAAACGAGAAGATTGCACAGAACACCCTTCATCAAGGCATCCCCAAAGGAGAGGGCGCACTTTGCCGCCGCCGTGGCTGTTACCACTGCCGCCAGCTTTCCGCCAAAGAGAGAGGGAGTGTGGCTGTATACGAACAAAGCTGCTACCAGCAGGGCGCCTATCAAATTCCCGGCATATACGATCGCCCAGCTTTTCATCATTTCCCCAAGGGTTATTCTTCTCTTCCCCAGAGGAATTACCAGCATACAATTTCCGGTAAACAGCTCGCTGCCTCCCACCAGCACCATCACAAGACCAGCCGGAAAAATAGCTGCACTGGCCAGCTTAGCGGCGGAGGGATTTTCCAGGGTAGCCGAACCGACAGTAGCGGCGGCTCCCGCCAGAGCGATCATCATGCCCGCCATAATCGCCAGCAGAAAGGCTGACAGAGGATTCTGACGAACCTTATTCACGCCGATATTCAAATAATTTTCGGCAATTTGTGGCGGGGAAAACATTTGGGGCGGCGGGGCTCCTGCATTGCTCATGGCAAGCACCTTCCTTTACTGTAAAAAATCTCCGTATGTTATACAAATCTGACATGATGTAGATTTTACCTTGCAAAGTAAATTTTGTCCAGCCTGCCATCTTACCCGGCAGTCATTCAGGAAAAGTAAAAATCAAACCTGCAAATATAGTGAAGCCCGGAAAGGAAAGTGTTATAATGAAAAGTAATATTGAAAATTGCCGCATTTTCTTCAGCATAGGAATTGGTTAAGAATATGAACCTGAAAAAGCTTACTATACTTCACTCCAATGATATACACGGTGATTTCCTGGCGGAGATGAAAGACGGTCATTCTGTGGGCGGTATAGCCAGAATGTCAGGCTACATAAAGGCCCAGCGCCAGGCTCAGAACAATGTGCTGTATGTAATTGCCGGCGATATGCTGCGGGGCTCCATCATCGATGAGGAGTTCAAGGGCATATCCACCATGGAAATCATCAACCATTTGGAGCCGGACATTGCCACCCTGGGGAACCATGAAGCTGACTACGGCCTTGCTCATCTGCTATTTCTGGAAAAGTGCGCTACCTTCCCCATCATAACGGCTAATATTTACATCACTATCAATGGCCTTCGCTTGTTCCGCTCCCATAAAATCATTCACATAAACGGCATAAAAATTCTGTTCATCGGCATTGTCACAGACGAAGCGCTGGCCAATACCAAGAAGGATCAGTTCTTGTCAAAGTTCATTACTATTGAGGATGCCGTTACTGAAATCGGTCAGATCATAAACAGCTACCGAGGCTATGATATCGACTGCACCGTCCTTGTGACCCATATAGGTTTTCTGGAGGATCAGGAGCTTGCCGCCCGGCTCGACCCGGTTTGGAAGGTGGACGTCATCATTGGCGGCCACTCCCACACCTTCCCTCAGGCCCCCGCCTTTGTAAACGGTGTACTCATCGTCCAGGCAGGCTGTGAATGTCGGGCTATCGGCCGGCTTGACCTCACCGTGAATCTGGACAGCAACGCTCTTTTTGAATACAAATGGCAGCTTCTCGATGTAAATGAACAGCTGTGCGAAAAGGATCCGGTAGTCGATGAACTCCTTAACCATTATCAGGCGCTCCTAAGTGAAAAATACGACCGCATAATTACCAATTTCGACCGTACCCTCACCCACCCTCTCCGGCAGATGGAAACGGAGATGGGAAATCTTATCGCTGATGTTTTAAGCTGCGTGATTGAATCAAGAGGAGAATGTGACCTGGTGATGGTGGGTTCCGGAAGTATCCGCAAAAAAGAGGTCGGACCGGTCATTTCCCTTCGGGCCCTCATCGAAACCTTACCATTTTCCGACCGGATCGTACTGGCAAATATTTACGGCCGCGATCTCATTAAGGGTATCAAATTTATGTGCCGGGATGACATTCTGTCAGGTCACACGGAGTTTTACCAGGTTCCCCACTATGTGCATATCGTTTATGACTTTGAGTCAAAGGAACTTCTTATCTTCACAATAAAGGGAGAGCCTGTGGAGCCTGACAAGCTGTACACGGTTGCCTTGCAGGGATTCCATTTTGACAACATAAAGATGTGCCTGGACATTGACCCGGAAAACATTCCCAACTACACTGCCAACCAGCTTTTCGCCACCAGCGATAACGACTTGATTCAGGAGTATTTCTCGACCCATCATCAAATGACCTCCAAAATTGACGGCCGGATAACGATCTTGAACCGGCCGCCCCAATTAACATCATGAGCCGGGCGCGAGGTTATTGCTCCCTGACGGACCGGAAATTCCACTCACTCAAATGAAGGGATATCCACCGGCGGTATTGGGCATTTCAAGAACGGCCGCCAGCGTGTAATCAACACATAATAAACAGCCACCTGCACAATGGGTGGCTGTTTATTATGTGAAATTTTCTTTCCCTGGTTTTCCTTTTTGTTCTGCCCGGTTTTTCTATCAGTTTAGAGAAAACTTTCCGGGCCAATCCGGTAAAGGGACTCTTACGGCCTCCCTATTGCGCAGCAGGAAAAGATATGCCTCATTTACCTTGTAGCCGGTAATTTCCTGTATAGCAGCCGCATATATCTCTATCTGACGGCGGTATCTTTCCCTTGCCTTCTCCCCGTCAATCCCCCTGTCCGTCTTGTAGTCAACAAGAATACAGCTGTCACCATCCACGAACAGCAAATCGATAATGCCCTGAAGAAATACGGGCTGGTCTATCTCTTTCAGTTCATTCTGCTTGTCGGGATATTTTCCGGCGTAGGCCGCATCGGCTGACAATAACCGACAGAAAGGCAGCTCGCAAAAAACCTTGTCCGCCTTTCGCGCCCGGTGCCCCAAAGGAGAATCGAGGAAATTTTCTGTCAGTCTTTTCACTGACCCTGCCCACTCATTCTGTACCTTCGCTGAATAGCCGGGACAGGCATTCTTCACTAACGATACGATACAGACATCCAGTTCCTGGTTGTCGGGAGCCAGCTTGCGGACAACTGCCTGTCTCAATACGTCATGAACGATAGTACCAAATTTAGGACCAGCCGGTAATATCTCCGCATTCCTCCTGTCGTCTTCATTACCGTAATTGCCGGCAAGGATACCCGACCGGTGGTAAAGGCTCTTAAAGTCAGGCTGGCTGTCCGGCCTTTCCTCAATGTTCTCCAGACCGGCTTCCATTTCCGCCCGTTTCAGCTCCGTAACCGATACCTTTGCCCGCAGGTAACCGGTGGCCGGGTATCGGTACTTTTCCCTTTCGTTGAAAATAGCCTCAAGCTCCTCTGCGAGCTTTTCATCTTCATACTCATGGGCCAGAGGAAAAGCCAATCCCCTTTCCACCGCTGTGAGAAAATCAGCGGCGGAAATCTCAGGAGCTTCCTCCCCCTGAGCCAAATCATCCGCATTGTAATTATCACGGTATGATTCCTGCTCCGCCAAAGGCACAGTCATATCCTGAAGATTCCTGTCAATTACTCTTACGGCATAGGAGCAGTCATCGGCGGGATAGCCTGCCCCGGAGATAAAGTCACTGTCATCTGCTTCCGCCGGGTCACCGAACAGGCGGCGCAGGATATCACCATCCCGGTGGTTGGCAATGGCTGTGGCAATCCAGTCGGCCATGCTCCTTCCTTCAAGGACCGCCTCATCCGGCAATGGCACAGGCTTTGAGTCCATAGAATGTTCCCGTACATAATCGCAGAACTTTAACCATCTTTTCCCGGGATTGTTGCCTACAGATTTTTTATTATATGCCCCCACCATTATTATTTTTTCCTGGGCTCTGGTAAGGGCTACGTAGAGCAGGCGGAGCTCCTCTGCCTTCATTTCCCGGTTAAGGCTGTTCTTTACCGCTTCGCCGGATACGGTTTTCTGTTTTACCCTTAGCAAATCATTATCTGCCGGGTTGCCGCTGATTTCATAATGAGTGGCAACGAGGCTCCCGCCCAGTCCCAATTGGTGGTGGAAAACCACCGCCGCCCGTTCATCCTGCTGATTAAACAGCTTGCCCAAGCCGGCCAGAATCACAATTGGGAACTGCATACCCTTGCTCTTATGAATCGTCATGATCCTGACAACATTTTCATTCTCCCCCAGAGTCCTGGCCTGGGACATATCTGTCTTGCCTTTCTTCAGCTGACTGATGTAATGAAGGAAGCGGAACAATCCCCTTTCCTCACCGGCCTCGTACTCCTTTGCCCGGCTGACCAGCAACCGCAGATTGGCCTGCCGCAGCTGTCCACCCGGCAATGCTCCCACGTAATCATAATAATCGGTGTCCCGCAGGAGCTGCCAAATCAGCTCGCTCAGTCCGCTTTCCCGGGCAAGACGGTACCATTCATCCAGCCTGTCAAGGAACAACTTTACTTTCTCCCTCAACTCGCTGCCGATAGTCGATCCATCAAGCTGTGACTGCCGAAGCACATCGATAAAATCTCTCTGCCCGTCCTGATCGGCCACGCGCAGCTCCGCCAATTCCATATCGCTGAATCCGCCGATGGGAGACCGGAGAACGGCCGCCAACGGAATGTCCTGACGGGTATTATCAATGATCCTGAGCAGAGACAGCGCCACTCTTATTTCCGTTTCCTGAAAGTAGCCTTCATCAGCGGCAACGTAGACAGGTATATTGTGCCTGATCAGATGCTCTCTAAGGATTTCACCCTTACCGGCTATACTGCGCAGAAGGATAGTAATATCCCGGGGGGCGATCACATGATGCTCCCCCTTATCCTTATCGCCGAATATATGACACCTTGAATCAAGCAGTTCTCTTATTCGCCGGGCAATGTACTCCGCCTCCAAATCAAAGGAGGTAACCTCCTCCTGTTCGTCGCCGGCTGCGGAGCCCGCTTCATCATTAGAGCTTCCGACATCAGCTGCCGGATTTTTATTGGCTTCTATAAGCGCCAGCTCGGTTTTTTCGTCGGTAAATTCCACCTTCTCTCTGGCCCGGGTGCTCTCATAAGGATAACCATTATCAACCGGCAGCCCGTCTTCATCTTTCCCCAAAATGAAGTTCAGGGCTTCTGTCTTTTCATCGTAGTCTATCTCTGCCCCGCCCTTTGTCATCAGCTGGCGGAAAATAAAGTTTACCCCCCTGAGCACCCCGCTTCGGCTGCGGTAATTATTTGCCATATCTATGCGGAGACTCAGAGGATTCTCTTTTATGGCCGGCCGGTCATAAAAGGCTGGATACAATGATTTTTTTTCATTGAACAGGCTGGCGTCCGAATGGCGGAAACGGTAGATACTCTGTTTTACGTCCCCTACAATAAAGCGGCAGGGCCCGGCAGTTGCCCGGCTGCCATCGTCAGCTGTTTCCGGTCCGGTCAACAGGGTAAACAGCGTTTCCTGCAAGCGGTTTACATCCTGATATTCGTCCACCATCACCTCCGAATATTTACCCTTGACGATCTGCTCCCCGATTTCTGTGCGCTGCCAGCGTGAGCCCTCCACCGGCTTTGCCAATATGTTCAGGGCCTCGTGCTCCATATCGCTGAAATCCATTATCCGCCGTTCAATCTTTGCCTGACGGTACCGGTTGGAAAAGTCAACGACCAAATCCACGGCAACCCTGGCAAAACGACCGAAGGTCACAAGGTTGGCGGCAATAACTGATGAATTCTGAGCAAAAACCGCCCCGATTGCTTCATAGGTTTTCTTGCCTGCATCCCGCAATGCCTTTATTTTTTCCTTGCGGGCTTTGAGCTCTTCCAGCTCCTTCTCGCTTATCCTATCGGATTTACCCAGCTTAAAGGTTCCAAATTTACTGGCAAAGCTTTCCTTAAATCCGGCGGCAAGCTCATCCCAGTCTGCCCCATACAGTCTGTCTTCGTCGACGTTGTTCTCTATCAGCTGCTTGTTTTGCCTGACAGTTTCCAAAATTGTAGAAAAGTGTTTACCGAATTTTTCTATTTCACCCAGCTCTGCCTCGGCTTCTTCGGCTTCCCGGAAAGCCGCGTCCATCTGATCACAGGCTTTCTTTGCCAGAGCCGCGCCCTGCCGCCGCCTTATATTCATCCAGACAGCTGCCTTGTGCCGCTCTTTGCCCACAGGCTGCGGCCTATTAACCAGCTCCGGCGTTATGTCCTCGTAATCATCCTTTAATGATTCCAGCCAGGCAATCGGATTCGGCTCACTGACAGAATATTCATATATCTTTAGGATGATTTCGTATATTTTCCCATCGTTAAGGTCATTACCATAATTTTCCACAAACCGCAGAAAATCGGAATCTCCATTGGCCGCAGCAAAAGCCTCCGTATACTTATCGAGAAACAGCTCCTCCAGCACATCCTGCTTCAATATCCCCAGCTCCGTATCGGCGGCTACCCGGCAGCGGGCATCAAAGCGGCTTTCTTCCTCAGTCTGTGGCCCCTTATCCCCGTACTCTCTGACGATTTTCTGGCAAAAGGCGTCTATCGTGGAAATATCCGCGTCATCCAGCCGCAGCCTCTGCCGGTTAAGCCGGCTCCGCAGCCCTGCGATCTCATTTTTCTTTGCCCGATACTTCAGGGAGCCATCTTCCGCAAATTCTTTTGCGTAGTAGCCGGAATATTTTTCCAGCAGCGCTTCCAGCTTGGAGCAATCCTCACCCCGCTCCTTACAGGCCCCGATTTCCCGCCTGTATACCTCATGCTCTGGCAACAGCTTTTCGATAAAATTCTTCTCCGGATCATCGGCTATTTCTTTCAGGCGCCTGCCGATCCGGCTCCTCATTTCCATAGCCGCCGCCTTCGTAAAGGTAACTACCAGCAGTTTTGTAATATCAAAGTCAGGATCGCCGATTATATGCCGGACGATTCGTTCCGTAAGGACAGTGGTCTTACCTGACCCGGCAGCCGCGGCCACAAGAATATTCCTGCCACAGGTTTCAAACGCCAGCTGTTGTTCAAATGACCAGCCCATCAGCTACGCCCCTCCTCATCCTTTTCATCAGCCGCCTCAACAAGCTTCCCCGCCAAAAGGAGCGATTCCAGTTCCCTTTCCTCCCGGATATCCGGCCGCCTCACTTCGTAGCCTTCAATCTTTGGATCAAAGCAGCATACGTCATAATAATCGCAATACTGGCAGGCATTCTTATTCCCGCCCCGGTACGGATTGATATCGATCTTTCCCGACAATATCTCCCGGCCTGCCTGTTTCAGTCTGTCCTCGGCCAGTACGCAGGCGCTTTCCAGAAACTCCGCCGATTTATCCTGCCCGCTTCCTTTGCCCTGTTCTGCCTCTGATTCAGCCTGAAGGCTCCATCCCTCAAAATTCAACGCTGCATCCTGCTTCTCCTTTGCCTTAGCGTATACCAATTCATTTCTGCCTGCATCAGGGTTATCTCTGGCCAGCGTCTTTAAGGGCAGCTCATCTCCATCTATCTGTGGATTATAGACATGGAAATAAAATGCTCCCGCCGGAAGCAGAGACACATTTTCCTCTGAACCAGTGAGACTTCTCGCCAGCATCAAATAAGTAATAAGCTGCAAGCTCTGTCCATCGCTCAAATCCACCAGCGACAGCTTACGGCTGCCTGTCTTATAGTCGATGACCAGCACGTACTCCTGCCCATCCTCATCCTTCATTACATCCAGCCGGTCGATTATCCCGGTAAGGCGCAGGGAGATGTCCTTCTCCAGCTTCAGCTGACAGGCTTTTGCGGCGATCCTGCGTCCGTCATAGGTAACGCCGCCCTCTTTGCGTCCGAAGCTCAATTCAACGCCGCAGGGAACAAACTTGCTGCCTGACTTCGGATCAGCCAGATCCTTCAGCCTTTCGATGGCTATCTGAGCCGTCGTCTTTATCCGTTTCAGCAGGCCTCTCATCCGGTCGTCCTGCATGAGAATTTTGTTCCGTACGTCGGCGGCCGCCTTGTCCGTCAGTTCCTCCGCCAGCTGGGCGCTATCGAAGCTCGCTATATTTATGGTTTTTTTCAGCAATCCGCCGATGAAGTTTTCCATGACGCTGTGGAGAAGCGTCCCTTTATCGGCCACTTCAAAGCCATATTCCTCCCGCTTTTTCAGCTTTAATCCCCGCTGGGCAAAGTAATGGTACGGGCAGCCGTTGAAGCTCTCCAGAGAAGACACGCTGCCGGAAAGATAACGGTTCTTATCTGTTCCCTTCAAATACAGGCGGCGGGCCAGCTTCGGAGTCAGGCTGGTTTTGGCATCGGCAAACAGGCCAGCCTTTAGTTTCGCCAAAAGCTGACCGTCGGTTTTCTCTCTTACGGAATTATATACCTGAACCCACAGCTTCTCGTCTTCCCTGACGCCCAGGTCAGGATCGTATTTTACGGACTTACCGGCTCCAGCATTGACAGTGCCCTTTTTCAGGGCTATCCGGCCCTTTATTTCCCTGAGGGCCCCGGCCAGCTTTATCACTGACTGCCGGGAGTCAACCAGCTGCCAGACACGAAGCCGGGGGGCCTGATTGCTCTCTTTATTCGTGCCGCTTTCATTTAGATTACCGGCCTGAATAAGTCCCAAATCGTCTACCGTTATCTTTTCCCGCTTCAATTCAGGGAGGATTTCCATTATCCGGTGGACTATATCAGAGGGCATAAGGGCATTGCCGCTGTCATCCATCAGCGCGTAAGACACCCAGAGGTATTCCCTCATGCGGGTAAAGGCCCGATACAGGGTATATCTTTCCCAGAGAGGCTGTTCATCGTTATCCACATCAGGCATTGATACCCCCAGCGCCGAATTGATCAGCCGGCGCTCCTCCCGGGATAAAAATCCATTGGTGTCACAGCCTCTCGGCATCAGTCCTGCATTGACGCCCAAAATATAGACAGCTTTTATATTATCAAAGCTGTTGCTGTCCACTGACGATATGGTTACGTAGTCAAGCCCCGGCGGCACCAGAGAGAACTGTATCCGGCCGATGCCGTCCTGAAGAAGCTGACGGTACAGCTTCAGATTCCGGTCGTAATCATCATCCAGCACATTATTTCCCAATGCCTGCTTGAATTCCTCCAGCAGACCCACCACCTGGGTCCACATTCGTTCATGGCGGCGGGAACGCTCCTGCTCTCCCGTTTCCGATTCTTCCCTGGCCCATCCTTCCAGCGTCTCAGGCACGTTCAGCTCAATGAGGAAGTCGTAAAGAATCCTGCTGATTTTCCCCACCGTAAGAGAAGCCGCTCCCGCCTTTATTTTTCCCTCAAGCTCTATAAGGGGCTTCAGCGCCCTGTCCCTTATATCGTTTATTTCCTCCAGACAGCGCTTTTTCTCCTCCGGTATTTCCTCTCCTGCCCGCCTGCCCCGGTACGCTTCCCAGGGGGCAGTAGCAGTCCAGCGTCCTCTGCCATGAATGCCGAATTCAATAGCGTAATTTTCCAGCCGGTGAATTTCATCCCGGGAAGGCTGGAAAAAACCGGTTTTCAAAACCCGAAAGACATCCTCATAACGCCAGCCGCCCCGTTTACCGATAAAAATCTGCAACAGAGAAACGAGCAGCTCTGCCAAGGGATGGTCGATGGCCGAAATCTTTTCATCGCAATAACAGGGGATCTCATAATCCCTCATAACCCGGGTCAGCAGGAATCCGTACTCCTCCATGTCTCTGGTCAGTATCGCAATATCGCTGTAATGGTAACCCTTATCCCGGCAAAGGCGGCGAATATCGGCCGCCGCCAGTTCAACCTCCCGCCTGCGGTTTGCGGCCTCAACCATCCGCAGACAGGATAAATCCAGCTGACGGTTGGGAATCTCCCGAATCGGTGTAAAGGAAAACAGCTGCCCTTCCAAAAGTTCAAAGGCTTTCCTGCTTCCCGGCTGTTTTTGCGCTTCGCTAAACCGGAAATTTTTCGTAAGAGCCGTCCATCTGGCCGGTTTTCCCAAGGAACATACGCCGTCTCTCGCTGTAAGCCGCCGGCAGGTGTCCTGCTGGCGCTGGAAGATGGTCAACTCCCGGCTGTAAATACGCTTTTCGTCCAATTCACCGGCCAGAGTAAGGTGCAAAGGGCAGCCCCGGTTCATAACCGCCCGAAGGATCTCAACCTCTATGGGCTCAAAAAAGGCAAAGCCATCGACCCATATCTCGGCCCCCTGGAGGAAGCTGCTCCCGGGGATCTCCTCCAGCAGCTTTTGCATCAGGCGATAATCATCGGAATACATCAACTGACCATCTGCCGGATTTTCCAGGGACTTATCATAAAGAGAAGACAGTCTATCCATATCCTCTAACTTTTGCCGGATAGAATCCTCCTCTACAGGAAATTCCCCATTGGCCACGTGCTCCCTGTAATGCTCAAGCACCCCGTAGCTTTTGAATTCCACCAGCAGAGAAGAAATCTCGCTGACAAACTCAGGCTGTTTCGCTCCCCGGCCAAAGCTTTTGAATTCATTCTCCATAAGGAGCCGCTTGAGGATAAGCTGCCTGCCCAATTCGGAAAGCTCCGGCTCCTGAACCACGCCGTCATAAGCCAAAACATGGTAAGCCAGGCGGCGGAAGCCCACTACAAAGGCCCGGATGAAGCCTCGGCCATTATTCCGCATCAGATTGCAGAGTTCTCTTTCCACCCGATAGGTTTCATGCTCCGGCACGATGATAATAAGGGGAGCGCCCAAAGGCTCTCCCCTCATCTTATCTGCAATTTCCCTCAGGCACCGATAGGTCTTACCGGTCCCTGCCCGGCCGGAAATGATTTCAAAAAAACCGGCTCCTGTACCTTTTGACATCTATGCTCCCCCGTGAATCACCTAAGAATAAACCAGCCAAAAATCCTGCAATCAGTTTAGCGTTGGGGAAAATTTCTATCTTCTCCGCAGGGCCTTGGGTTTTCCTAATACCTCTGAAGCAATAATGGCCGCCCGCAGCTCCCTGGCCGTCAGCAAAACATCCTTCCCCGGCTTTTGTATCGGGCTTTCGTCAGCCGCAGTAATTGGTCTGGCTCCGCTGTATTCCGACGGCGCCATCTCTCCTGAACAGCGGCGCCGCCCCGCATAAATAGAGCTGCCCTTTTCCGAAGCCTGGCAAGCCTCGCGGTTCTCGTAAATATTACCGGTACCGTGGGCTCTTGTTTCGTGGTAAACATCGCCCTGATAGACACCACCCTGCCGCTCTATCCGCGGGGCGTGACGCATCCGTGGTATCTCAAAACCCAGATCATCCGGCTGATTTCCCTCTGGTATCATTTCAGCGTTATCCGTAGCTGTATCCTGTCTTTCAGGAGTTCCTCCCCCTGATTCAATCCGCTGTTTCCCAAGCAGTCCTTTCACAATATGCAACAGCATCATCATAAACAGGATGGGAAATATTAAAGCCGCTATCGATTCAGTCATAATCATTTACCATTTGGAGCAGCGTCCCCTTTTCCGGCAATCGCGTCTCGCATATCGGTATCAGCCTTGATATTATTCAGGTTGTAATAATCCATTACCCCCAGCTTTCCCTCCCGGAGAGCCTGGGCCATTGCATGGGGCACTTCCGCCTGAGCCTCCACCACTCTGGCTTCCATTTCCTGGGTATAAGCCTTCATTTCCTGCTCCTTCGCCACCGCCATGGCCCGGCGTTCCTCGGCTTTTGCCTGGGCAATGCGCTTATCGGCCTCAGCCTGGTCAGTCATAAGGGCAGCGCCAATATTTCTCCCTACGTCCACATCGGCAATATCAATCGACAAAATCTGAAAGGCAGTGCCTGCGTCAAGGCCCTTGCCCAAAACCACCTTGGAAATGTCATCAGGGCTTTCCAGTACGGCGGTATGGCTTTCAGCCGAACCAACGGTAGTGACGATACCTTCGCCAACTCTGGCGATTATAGTGGCTTCACCAGCGCCGCCCACCAGCCGGTCAATATCTGCCCGGACAGTAACCCGGGCAACGATTTTCAGCTCGATGCCATTCTTGGCCACGGCAGAGATTACCGGAGTCTCGATGACTTTGGGATTTACGCTCATCTGAACGGCTTCCAGAACATCCCGACCTGCCAGGTCAATAGCCGCAGATCGGGCAAAGGGCAATGGTATCTCGGCGCGATGAGCAGCAATGAGGGCATCTACCACATTGTCCACATCTCCACCGGCCAGATAGTGAGCCTCCAGCTGGTTCACATTCACGTCAAGACCGGCCTTATTCGCCTTGATAAGGGGCAGGACAATTTTCTCCGGAACGACCCGGCGAAGCCTCATGCCCACAAGATTGAATATGCTGATCCTGACTCCGGCCGCAATGGCGGAAATCCACAGCCCGATGGGAACAAAATGAAGAAACAACATCACAGCGCCAATCAGGATAAAAAGGGAAAATACTCCCCCGCCAAGTAAACTCATAACTAAAATATCTCCTTTCAAGTTATCTCCGGCAATTAACTGCTTACCTACGTGGATGGTATATTTCAACATCCACCTGTCATTGTCCTGCTTGTAGACAGTCTCCGGAAATGAAAATCTTTTGGCATAAAAAATAGATTGTAACATGAAATTGAAAAGTCCCTCTAAGTCAGTCCTGACGGACTGCCAGCTCCCCCAG
>CAZIKQ010000008.1:0-55911 GCA_964540025.1 uncultured Schwartzia sp.
GAAAATAACCGTTTTGGAGGAAGGCCCGGCAGGCGGCGCTTATCGAGTCAAGGCGCTTATCGATGTGGATACGAATTCTGATGCCAAACTTATGGATCAGCTGACGATGCTGATGATGCTGAACGATCCGCGGATCGCCGTGGTGATAAGGCAGCGCCCGGAAGGGAACGGCATGAGCGGGACTCGTTATGCTGACCTTTGCCAGACGATCATTTATGAAAAACTTTTATCAGAGGGCTTCTCTCACCTGGTTGATTATGACACTTTCCAGAGCGGGCGGGAGCCTATGAATGAAAGCGGTTTGGGGATTGATCAAAGTGATTCGGCGATAGACCAAAGCGGTTTGGCAACAGATCAGGGTGATTTGGCGATGGGTCAAAACGATTTGGCGACAGATCAAGACAATTTGGTGGTAGATCAAAGCGGTTTGGCAACAGATCAAGGGGATTTAGCGGCGGATCAAAGCGATTCGGCAATAGGTCAAAATGATTTGGCGATAGACCAAAGCGGCGTAGCGGTGGATCAAGGCGGTTTAACGATGAACCAAAACGATTTGGCGATGGGTCAAAGCGATTTAACGATGAACCAAAGCGATTTGGCAATAGGTCAGAGTGGTTTGGCGATGAACCAAAACGATTTTGTAATAGATCAAAGCGATTCGGCAATGGATCAAAACGGTTTTGCAACAGACCAAAGTGACTTGACAATAGACCAAAACGGCTCGGCGATAGGCGAAATCAGTTCGGCAGTAGACTATCTGGTCATGGGTCAATTATCGATTCGCGCCGCTCCCATCGTCCTCCCTAAATATTCCGATTATACCAGCGAAACGAGCGGTACCCCAAGCGTTCAGACCGGACTGCATAAAGTCAGCGCCAATATGGACGCCAAAATTATAAAAACCGATACGCATGAGACGATTGGTGAATTTCACACCGCAGGCGAAAGCATCGGCAGCAATGAAACCGATGCAAAATACAAAGCGGTCGCTAATTTGGCTGCCCAAGCGGCGGAGGCTGTGAAAAAGTCATTTGCCCGTAAGGGAGCCGATGTAAACGGCAGTATACGGCTCCTTGTCCGGGCCAGCGGTCAGACGGAGCTTCTAAGGCTGGAAGAAGCCCTTCGTTCCTTGTCGGGAGTCCGTAGGGTGATTTTGCGGGGATACGAAAACGGTAAAGGAACTTTCGATGTGGATACGGATATGAAGCCGGGGCAAATATATCGGCGCTTGCGGGAGGCCGGATGTGATTTGTTTATGGAGAAATCCTCGGCTAACACATTGGAAGTCAGTTTATAAAATTGTTAATCATAAATAATCGTATATACCATGGGAGGTTTTGCAATGCGAAAAATATTGACGCTTAGCGTTATTCTTATGATTTGTCTGGGATTTAACATTTCCTCGGCGGCAAATATCAAGGACTATCCCCGGGTGGCCGTGATGAATTTTGGCAATAAGGCTGTGATGAGCGGCGGTCTGCGGGAAACGGACTTCAGCGCGGCGACGGAATACGCAATCTATCAGCTGGCCGCTTCGGGGTGGTTCGACCTTATCGATTATGAAGAGCTGAGCGCCGCCGCAAAAATGCACAGCGTAAATATGTCTGGCTTGATCGATCAAACCACTGCCCCGGCTATCGGGAAATTTCTCGGCGCCCAGTTTATGGTTATCGGTAATCTCACGGGACTGACGACGAAGGAAAATGTGGTCGGCTATCAGCACGGTAAAAAGGGTGGGCTGGATACGAATGAACACGTGGTCACGGCGAATGTGTCCATGCGTATCGTGGACATTGAGACGGGGCGCATCGTCGTCGCTGGCCTTGGTAAGGGAAGTTCCACCAGCAGTCATACGGAAGTGTCGTTCAAGAAATACCGCAGGAAACGGAATGACAGTGAGACTACTACCGTGGACTTGAAAGCACGGAAGACTGCAAGTGAAACATCCACCGGGGGAACCGGTGAATCTTACGGTGCCGACGATGGTTATCCTGACGAAGGTATGAATGGGTCTTCAAGCACGGAATCGGAAAACGAAGCAACCTACAAATGGACGCAGACTACGAACTACGAGGATGAGGAGCACAATTACAAGGTGACCATCGGGACGAAGGAAGTCGCAGATATTCAGATGCGCAACGCTATAAGTAAGGCGGTGCGGGACTGCATTTACGGCAAAATGGGACTCATGACTACGCTTAACGGCGGTAAGAAGCTCAAAATCAAAACGGGCTTTTAATATTTTATCAAAAGGGGAGACACTTATGAAAATCAGGAAAAAGCTGGCGGCGGCCCTGGCGCTTCTGGCGCTGACGGCTGCGCCGGTGAGCGCCGAGCATCCATCGGCGCAGCGCTACCGGGAAATGCTCCGATCGGATAATTTTTATCTGGAATATGAAATGGTCGATGACAGCAAGAAAAATAAACCGATGGGTTATTCTCAGCTTGAAGTTTTGTCTAGCGAAGAAGGGAAACGGTTGGTAAGTTCTGTTCAAATTAAACGTGGAAAGCAAACAAGCTGGGTGCCGGGTATAGTCGGATTGCTTGCTGGAGGCGGTGGAACAAAGGTAAAGCGTGGCCCTAAAGCCCCAAAATGGCTGTATGCAAACGGCAATTACTATGTATTTGGAAATCCGTTTGCGGTAGATATATCACAAATATTTGCGCAAATGATGAATAAAAAGCCGAAGGAAGCTCATGTTTGCCCAGCTACTAGGATAAACGATCCTCAACTTGACCCAACCGAGGGTTGGAGCATAGTTAGAAATATTTTGGAGCTACCTGATGCCCTGACGGTATTTACCGATGACGATTCATATCAGGTTAGAAAAGGTTATATGAAAATAAATCCTGTCGTACTAGGGGAAATTGCTTTTTCTGCAGCCTATCGGGATTACAATATGCCGCCGAGAACGTCTCCGGCGTTTGTGGAGAGCAGAAAGGTTACGCTGGAGAAAAAGGAATACGATTGCGATCGCTACGTGGCCGACATAAAAACCGCCGGGGGAACCGTAGCGGCGCAAATCCTTTACGATGTTCTATATGACGGGGAGGGAAAATTATCGCAAATTCGCCGGTATTTCTCGCGAAATGGAAAGGAAGAATCTTTGGGTACTATGGAAATCTGGAAATTGACCGCCGAGCTTCCCGAGGACGCTTTTTTCATCAGTGATAAGCCAACAAAAGTCTATGCCGCCGGTATGGGCGACGTAAACGATTTTCTGGGCATTGACGTCCAAGTGGGAACGATAGGAGGCGCTTTGACAAATGGGAAATAAGTGGCTTGCGGCAATATTAGCGGGAACGACGCTTTTTTGTTCACCTTTTGCCACCGAGGCGGCGCAACTGGACGCATATCGCAATATGGTGGCTAAACAATCCTTTACGCTTAAATACAGTATCACGCCAACGATTGCGCTTGAACAGGAACATAACCGAAAAGGCATGGGAGAGTTTGCATGGTTCGATACTGATTGGGTCGTTCGTCCACATCAAGGAATCATCATCGTGGATGGTGGAACACGCTACCTGGATAAATTTGACGGCGATTTTACGGTTTCCGTTTCGCAGAGTTCCCTTTCAGGCGGAGCTAAAACGACGGAGGAGTTCGTTGCCAAAAAAGGCGCGGCAAAGCCATCGCCGGTCAGACACACCTGTATGTTGGTAAAAAACGGCGAGACGTTTTCTTATTATCGAATCGACAACGGCAAGGGAAAGTCCAGTTATGCAGGGCGTTTTGCAGGCGGATACGAGCGCAGTCAGGTGAGGGCAGGAGAGCATTATACAGCGTTAAGCCCCTTTGACGCCATGATGCAGGAAACGGACTACGGCGACCCGAGGATCGCGAAAATGCTGGCGATTATTTACCCGCCTGATCCTACCAAGACATTTCTCAATATGCCCGAATACAGTCTGGTAAATTCGGGGACGCTAAAAAGCGGCTTATCCTACGAGGACTATGCCGCCTCGGAGGGGGGACGCTACTACGCCGCCCGCTATTACTTCGATCAGGGGCGGCTGGTAAAATTCGCCGCCGTTTCATTTCCCGAATCCCTCGATGTGTCCCAAGGGGTAATAGAACGGAGCCTGATTGCCATCGAGGAGTTTTCCCCCGTTCCGGACAAGCAATATTTGTCATTGCCAGAGGGGTTAAAAGTCGTAACGGAATGGGGTCAAAAATAGGAGGCGCGAAATGAAAAAGACAATTACCTGTTTGGCGGTGGCGGTTCTGTGCTTATCATTGCAGATTCCGTCCGCCGGGGCAAATGCCGCGGCGCAAGGCGCGGCTGCCAAATCGTCCTGCGTGTTGATGGAATTTACCAATAACACCAGATTCAAGGGATTGCAGCCGGAAAAGATACTGTCGGATCTCGTCATGGAAAAGATGATCGCCAGCGGAAAATTTAATCTCAAAGAGACGAGACCCCTGGCGCAGGAAACTGCCGACCTGCTTTATGATGAAAACATAAGGTTGATTGGCGGTATGGAAGCCGCGATGGAGGATGATGATTTCACGCAGCTCTTTGAGCGGCTGGGTTTTGACAGCCAGGATCAGGCGGCTTCTATTTCCGTAGCGTACAAGGGGCAAATCGTCACGCCGTCGCTAACTGCTCAGATCGGCGAAGCGCATAACGCTGAATATCTGGCGCAGGGCACGATTTTTAACATAGGACACTTTAGTTATTTGAATGAGAGTACGCAATATGTCAAAGAAGGAGTAGGCGTATTGGGTATGATTCTGGGCGGCAGCGCGGGAAGAGTACTGGAAGACGTTGCGGGGAGCATTGAAAATAAAGAGACCAGCGTGGTTATATCGGGGGATGTGCGATTGATCAAAGCCAGTACGGGGGAAGTCGTCTGGCAAAAACCGATTATCAGCGGCTACAAACAGGATCAGGTCAGCGCCGTGGGCGTTACTACGGGCAGCGACACTCTGCATATGGATCTGGTGGCGAAAGCGCTGGATCAAATGGCGCAAAAAGTTGTGGAGGTTTTAGTTACCGACATGGATAATGGGAAGCTGTTCGTCAAATGAGACGAATAACAGGGCGGTTTATCGCGATGGTTGGACTTTTGTTCTTCCTGTTCGCCGCGTCCGCTTCGGCGGCAGTAATGACAGGTTGTCCAAAAGTCGCGGTTATGGATCTGGCCTTATATACCTCCAACTTGGATCTCGAAGGAGCGGGCAGGGCGGCGGGTGAATACACTGCTTATTATCTCATCGGCGACGGGCGGTTCGACGTGGCCGAGCGGGATTTGGTGCAGGAAAAATTAAGAGCCGAAGGGCTGAACACCGAGGGCCTTATCGACCCGGATACGGCACAGCGGATCGCCGGGTTGCTGGGGGCAGATTATCTCGTCTACGGAAACATCACCGACGTCAGCGTCAGCGACACGGGAACCACCGTTCAGGGAGTAGGCGGCGTAACTATCGGCACCACGAAAGCCCATATCGTCCTCCGCATGATGGATGTGGCGACCGGGGACATCGTAATGGCGGCGAAAGGCGAGGGAAAGTCCAAAACCTCCTATGTAGCAGTCAGCTCAAAGCGGGCGGGAGTTATTACTATCGGCTCCTACACCGTCACCTACGACAGCGTGCATAACGCTATACAAAAGGCGGCGGCTGACGCCGTGAACGTGCTGGCTGTAAGGCTGTACGGGGCAGGGGGTAACAAATAGGTTTTATTTCCGAAAAGGTTTTTGTGATTAAAAATATTTGAAGAAAGAGGTGTTCTATATGAAACAAAAGTTTAAGACGTTTGCGGCAATCCTTGTAATGTTGCTTTACGCCACAACGGTATTTGCCGCTATTCCCGGAGCTTATGCCAATATTGCCGAGGGAGATTATTATCTTGTTCCCGAAGCAAACTCCGGCTACGCGCTTGATGTAAAAGGGGGCGGCGCTGCCTCGCAGCAAACCGCTCTGCAACTGTATAATAAAAACGGAACGGATGCTCAAATTTTTCATATCAGGCGCATCAGCGGCGACTGGTATATCATCCAGCATAAGCGCACAGGATACGTCGTCAACGTCCAATGGGGCAGCTTTAGCAACGGAACCGGCTTGTGGCTGTACCACAACGACAACACAGCCAGTTGTCATTGGCGGTTTATTAAGCAAAATAACGGCTCATACATTATCCAAAGTCAGTTGAATTCTAATCCAATTATGGAACTTCAAAATAACAACGTGTATCCCGGCGGAAGAATTCAGCTTTGGGCAAAGCATTCGGGACAGGCGGGAAGATGGAAATTGGTATCCGTCAATACGTCGCCAAACGTTAATAGCATGGACGGACGCCTGAAAGGCGATGTAAACGGCGATGGCAAAGTAGATAAAAGCGATGCGGATATATTGGATCAATATATTGTCGGTCTGCGCTCGTCGATTCCCTGTCCGAAAAACGCGGACCTAAACAGCGACGGGCGACATACCATTACGGACGTATCAATGCTTACAAGGCTTGTCAATAAGAATGTAGATGGACAGTTGAAAGGCGACGTGAACGGCGACGGTAAGGTAGACAAAACCGATGCGGAAATTCTGAAGCGATATATCCTGAACCCCGGTTCGGGGCTCCCTTGCCCGAAGAATGCGGACGCAAACGGCGATGGGCAAATTGATATCGCTGACGTTACGAAGATAGTGGGGACATATAGTCCAACACCAACGCCGAAGCCAATCCCTGTGATAAAGCCGCTTCCGTCTTATCGGGAATGGCAGGGCACTGCCGCAAAGCGCACCATCGCCTACATGGATTCCGCTTTGACGAGGCGAAATGGGACGGAATATGTAGATGCCGGAGACAAGGTTACTGTATTGAAGGAAGAAGGAAACGCCTATTTTGTGCGTTATCCGGTTCGTAACGGCACGAAGGAACGCTGGGTAGCAAAGGATATTTTTATTTCAGTGCCAATGTCGCAAGGATTGTTATATCCGCTTAAAGGTAGATCTATTGAGTGGAGTTCATCGGCAAAGACCAATGGGCAAAGATGTGACTACATAGCGCCGTCAGGAACGCCGCTTTACGCGCCTGCGGATGGCACGGTGCAATTTCGGCAGTCGTATTCAACTTCTTATGGCAAGCTGGCGAGCTACGGGAACAATATTGTATTTACTTCAAGTGACGGTCAATATTACGTCCTGTGTGCCCATTTGAGTAAGTTTAACGGAGTACAGCCGAAGTATACGTCATCATTGAGTTATCCGTGCGGTACTTCAAGATATAGATGCCAAACAATCGTTATCGCGACTAAAAAAGATGTGAAAAAAGGAGAATTACTGGGGTGGACAGGATCAACTGGAAATGCCAGTGGGCCCCATGTGCATATTGAGGTTAAGAAAAACGGAATAGCGGTAAATCCTAAAAATGTATTTACTGTATGGAATTGATAGAGGAAAAAATAATCATGAAGAAAAGATTTCTGAAAAATATTATCGGCGCTGGATTCGTTGGAAGCCTTATGTTGTTTTCGGCATTTCCTCAGGCGGAGGCGGGGATCGTTACTGACAGATTTCCTATTCAAATGTATGTGGATCATCGGCTAGACACCTATAACCACGCTGGCGATTCTCGCCGCGCGGGCTGGGCGGACGCGAATACCGATTTGATCCGCGTCTATTCAGTGAGTAACGGTTGGGCACGGATATCCCATCCTGGAAGCGGCGGCCGTACCGTGAACCGTTACTGCCGGGTGAACGAGCTCTTTGACGATCCCAATTATTCTAACCGTACCGCACGGGTCAAAGGCGCGCAAACCACCTATCGGACGAGTGGTGGAAGTGCGACCATCGGCAGCGTGTCGAACAATGAAGAAGTCATCTTGCTGGCGGACAACGGCAGACGGGCGCAGATTATCTATCGGTTAAATAATGGCGCAGGCTATAAGATTGGCTGGGTGCCAAGCAGTGCCGTTGCCGCTGAGATTCCTGTATCTATAGACGGCCGAATGAAGGGTGATGTGAATGGAGATAGTAAGGTCGATAGGAACGACTATGATTTATTGCAAAGGTATTATATGGGATTAGTTAATTCTATTCCTTGCCCGAAGAACGCAGACCTTAACGGAGATGGACGCCATACGCTTACAGACGTAACTCAACTGCAAATTATGATAGATCGGTCGGGGCATGATCCGAAAGGTTCGTTTGAAAGCTACGGCACATTGCCAAATCAGTTACGCGTTATTGGCTATGCGTATGACGAAGACAATATGAACCATAAGGTGAAAGTTCATGTCTATATTGACGGAACAGCAGGCAATTCCAATGTGCCAAGCTATGAAATCAGGGCGAACAAATACCACGGCAGATATAACGGACACGGTTTTGACGATACGATAACTGTTCCGACGCAGTGGTGCGGTAGACGTACCGTTAGACTTTATGCGTTAAATGATGTGGGAGGCGGAACGTATAAAGAAATTGGGACAAAAATAATTGATATACCGGCATCAGCGAATAATAATGGGCTTATTGTTAAGTCTCAATATAATGTGAGCGTCAGCCCAAAATCCAAAGAAAATTTACCTCATTATGAAAACAAAGCTGGCAGTCGAAGCAGTAATGTATACAATAGCGTTATTGATCAATTTAATGTAACATCCAATAATCGATATCGGCGAACCAGTAGCGCGACTTATTGTAATATTTTCGCCTGGGATGTTATGTCAGCGATGAATGTAGTGCTTCCACATTGGATAAAGAATAATGCTCCGGCCAATTCTACTGTGCGAGGAGCATATGAAATAAATGTCAATTCAACTTGCGTGTGGATGAACAATTATGCTCGACAATACGGCTGGCGAACGGTGAATGCTTCTGAAGCGCAAAGCCGCGCCAATAGCGGGTATCCTACTATTGCTATTTGGAAGAATCCCAGCGGTAAGTCGGGGCATATTGCCGTGGTACGTCCAGAAGGAAACGGATATTTTTATAGCAGCAGTAAAGGCCCGGTGATTGCTCAGGCAGGAGCGAATAATTACAATCGCACCAATGTATATGGCGGGTTTGGAAGCTCAAAAATGAATGCCATCGTGTATTGGACGCATGATTGAGTAAAGTGATTTATGGGTACTCATAGGAAGGTTTATGGAGAACAATTTGAGAGAGGAGCAGTGGACGAATGAAGAGAAAAATTATTGTGGCATTGTCCTGCGCGATGATGCTTTGTGGCAACGCGTTTGCAATGCAGTTTGAACAACCGGAAAAAATCGGAGATGTTGGCGGAACACCGGCAGGCGGTTTTACTATCGAAGGGGCTTCAACTAACAGTGGGACGTTAGTTGCTCGCGGAAAATTCAAAGTGTACGATAAGGGAACAGCGACCTTTGGCAGAGGAAAAGACGCGCTTTATTTTTATTATGATTGCACGAAAAGGGGCAAAGATTCTTATTTGCCGCAATTTGGCGGCAAAAGCAAGTCAAATTTAGTCAATGTTCGCGCAGGCGAGGGAGAAGGTTGTTCTGTAAGCCGCTTGCCTAACGATTCCAATATTACAATGTATTTGTTGAAGAATACCGGGCCGGTGGCTGGAACTACAAATTACATCCTGCTGGGAAAACGGGATGATGGAGTTTTTGTTAAGTATATAGATCTGGTTCCGGTGCTGAAGCAATACTTTGGCAAGGATAGTTTTGGCATGAGAGGGCCGTGGTTTAATAATTGTTATGTTCAAGGAGATACGGTCGTCATCGAATACCAGATTGCTGAGTTTAAGCAGAGATATCATAAGGGTGGAGAGTTTCGCTTCAAATGGGACGAGGCGGCGCAATGGTTTGGCGTGGAACAAGTAGTTTATTAACCTATATAGTATCAAGCAGGATGAAAGGTCATTGTTTAGTGAGTATTGGTTCATTCAAAAATGATTACTCCAATGTTGTGAACGTATAAGAGAGGGTGTATTATGCGTAAACTGGTAAAAAGAAGTGTCGCCGCAGGAATAATGCTATTGGCAATGCCGTTTTTTGTTAATTTGCCTTGTCACGCCGCCGATATTCCGGTAAACATTTCCATTGCACAGTCCGCAAACGGCGGCGTCAACTGGATGAAGGGGTCGGACTCTTATATCGAAGCCATCGGTATCGGTCTTTTAAGTGAAAAGGGGCCTGCGTTGGCCCATCGAGCCGCGGTCATGGACGCCCAGCGGAATCTGCTGGAAATCATTAAGGGCGTTTCCGTTAATGCCGAATCCACCATGGAAGACCTGTATGTCACCAGCGACATTGTAAAGACGAGAGTGGACGGGGTTTTGAAAGGAGCGCAGATTATCGACGAGGGCCAGAACCCGGACGGCAGCTACTTTGTCAAAATGCAGGCGCCGCTTTTCGGCTCTACGGGCAGTTTGGCCGCGGCGGCGTTCTCCGCTATACGGCCGGCAACGGAAAAGCCGGTTCCGCCGCCTGCGGTTACGGAGCCGGTGATTTCCCAGGAGGAGGTTAAGGCGGTGCAGGGGACGGCCTATACCGGAGTCGTCGTCGATGCGTCATCGCTGGGGCTGGAGCCGACTTTTTCACCGATCATTTACGATACCAACGGCCGGGCCGTCTATGGTATCGAGAACATTGAAACCTCCATCGCCATCAATTCAGGGATGGTCGGTTACGCCAACGCGGTTGAAGACGCTACCAGCGGCAGCCGGGCCGGGGCTAATCCCCTCGTGGTCAAAGCGGTTGAAGTGAAGGGCGGCCAAAATTCGTCAAACCCGGTCAACGTTGTCGTATCGGTCGAGGACGCCGACCGGATTCTCACGGCTAATGCGACCAATAATTTTCTCATGAATGGGGCAGTCATGTTCGTAAGATAAATGTTTTTTGCCAATAATGCGTACTACGTGAAGGAGCTGTTTGTGAAACGGCATTGCTATTGGTATGCGCTGGTCTGTAACAATAGATGTCTCCCACTCACTTAAAGGAGGGGGAGACTTTTTTTGTCATAAAGAAAATCGGGCAAATTTACAAAAGCGGCTGTCGTGATGGTTAGAAAAGTTGGAGTAGGTTGTTTGCACAGGTTTTGTATACAGTGTTTCCCTTGGGGCTTGATAGCTTTTCGTTGGTTTTTAGCGGGCTGTTCATCATAAATTGTCAGAAAAGAAAGAATATTGGCGTGATATTAGCCCTTACTTGCATAAATACTGAATACATAGTTTATATGAATTGACAAAGCCCTTGAGGGAATTATAATAAAGCCGCAAATTGTAACGCATAATTATACCATTTGTATACAATGTGCGGACAAGAGCATTTGCCGATGAATTGGGAATCGCGGAAAAGGGAGAGAGGCATTATGTGTAGAATCGGTTCCATCAAGAGTTCGACTCCGGTAAGCCCGGCAAAGGCGCTGGAGCTTATGCTGCCCCAGCAGGAGGGCTATGATAATTCGGGTTTTGCAATGGTCATGCAGGATTTATACGGCATCTTCGCCCCGTACAAGGACAGGCCGCTGCTTTCTCTGGCCTGCACCAAGGAGGGCGCCCGCATGGTGGAGGAATACATGGACAGCCTCGGCTTTGCCCAGCTGTCTTCCTGGACGCCGGGGCCGGATAAGAGACCGGGCCTTGATATAGTTCCCATGCCCTTTTACATTTTCCGCTGCTATGATTATCCTGCTCATTATGAGAAATTTGAAGACCGGGAAACATTGCTTTTGGATACGAGGCTGGCTCTCCGCAAGATGCTGGCCGAGGCGGGGGAGGGCTATGTTTATTCCTTCTGGCCGGACGTGCTGACGCTGAAGGAAATCGGTAATCCCCACGATATAGCGACCTATTTCCGTCTTTGGGATGACAACGGGGTGCTGCTGGCCAAGAATATCATCGTCCAGTGCCGGCAGAATACAAATTACGCCATCGTCCGCTATGCGGCCCATCCTTTTTTCCTCCAAGGCTATACGCTTTGCGCCAATGGGGAAAATACCTTCACCACCAAGAACAGCCAGCTGCAAAAATCCCTGAACCGGGGCTATATCGGCTTCGAGTCGGATTCCCAAAATTTCCTTTACACTCTCCATTACGTTCATCATGAACTGAAGTGGCCGCTCAGCTACTACAAGCACGTCATTACGCCGCTTCCCTTCACGGAAATGGAGAAGCGGCCGGACAAGGACGTGCTGCTGTCGATACGAGAGTCCCTGGCTCACCTGGAAATCAACGGGCCAAATACCATCATTGCCGGTCTGCCGGACGGGCGCATGATGACCTGCTGCGACAGCAAGAAGCTGCGTCCCATCGTCATCGGCCGGGATGATAACATGGTATGTATGTCCTCCGACGTAGTCGGCCTGAATCACATTATGCCGGAAAGAAACGTGGCCCTGGACATATACCCCGGGGAACGGGAAACGATAGTTGTAAACAATAACCTGGAGGTGGAGAGATGGAGGCAATAAAAGTGCAGGATGTGGCCGTGAGAGACCTGCCCTGGATAATCGAGCATGATCCCGCCAAATGCACGCTCTGCGGCAGCTGCGTAGCCGGCTGCACCTTTAAGGCCATAAAGCCCGTGGTTATCAGCCGCTCCGTGACTGTGTCCGAAGCCGGACAGCCAAAGCCGGTGCATAAGGCGGAGACAATCACGGTCATAAAGCAGGTGGCGAGTCTGACGGATTTCTGCCGGGGGTGCGGTATGTGCGAGCGGGTCTGTCCCAACGGGGCCATCAGGCCGGTTCAGAATCCCGCCCCCCGCAAGGATCTTCTTTCAAGGGATTTCGGCCCCATCAAACGGGGCGGCCGGACAAATCTCAATGCCATGCACACTTTGGATAAAATCGTCGTCGGCCGCATATCTCAGATGACTGACCCGTCCCTGGACGCAAACCGCCATACCTTCGATATCAGGGCCCCCTTCGGCCGGGTCCTCGACTCCCGGGAAATCCCCGTAAAGGTGGTGGATGGCAGGCTGGAGCTGACGAAAAAAGTTCCGCCGGTCCGCTGGATTTACCCGCTGATTTTCTCCGATATGTCCATCGGGGCTCTGTCTACCAGAGCCTGGGAGGCGATTGCCCTCGCTACCGCCTACCTCAATGAGAAGTGCGGTATTCCCATTCGCATGTCCTCCGGTGAAGGGGGTATGCCCGTTAAGCTGCTGGAGTCGGATTACCTCAGGTATTTTTTCATTCAGATCGCCTCCGGCCACTTCGGCTGGAATCGGATTATCAAGGCAATGCCCTCTATGAAGACCGACCCGGCCGGTATCATCATTAAAATCGGCCAGGGGGCAAAGCCCGGCGACGGCGGCCTGCTGCCGGCGGCAAAGGTAGCCGAGCACGTTCAGGCCATCCGCGGCGTTCCCCGGGCGACTTTAAGCTCCCCGCCGAACCATCAGGGGCTGTATTCCATCGAGGAATCGGTTCAGAAGATGCACCTGTCCCTGAACGCCGCCTTTGGTTTCCGGGTACCCGTGGCCATTAAGTGCGCCGCTTCCTCCACCTCGGTAGCCGTCTACAACAATCTGCTCCGGGATCCGTACAAGATCTGCGGCGGTTTCTTCCTGGACGGCATTATGGGCGGCACCGGCGCGGCAAATGAAATCTCCCTTGACCATACCGGCCATCCGCTTGTTTCCAAGATTCGCGACTGCTATATGGCCGCTGTCGCTCAGGGTAAGGCCGGGCAGATTCCCCTCTACGGCGGCGGCGGTATCGGTCTTACCGGAAACGCGGCCGCCGACGCCTTTAAGCTCATTTGCCTGGGGGCAAACGGCGTGTTCTGCGGGCGGATTCTCGTGCAGCTGCTCGGCTGTATCGGCAGTGAAAACGGCCGCTGCAATTCCTGTGATACCGGTAAGTGCCCGATAGGTATTGCCACTCAGGATCCCCGGTTGGTTAAGCGCCTGGACGTAGACCGGGGGGCTCAGAAAATTGTCGATTACGTTCTGGCCTTTGACCAGGAACTCAGGAAGCTCATGGCTCCCATCGGCAACAGCAGCCTGCCGGTAGGCCGCGGCGACGCGCTGGTAGCCACGGACAAGGCGATTGCCGATCAGCTTGGCCTCCAGTACGCCTGCTGACGGGAAGGGAGAGAAAACAATGTTTACGATCGAAACCTTTATCGGCCATGAGCGTATGTCTACCGAGGACCTGCTGCTGAAAATAGAGGAAGCAGTCGGGAAAGGCGAGACGGAGTTTTATATCAACGCCAGCGGCCAGCATGATATTGGCGGCCCCCTTTGGAACAAGGACGGGAAAACCCTGCATTTTGAGGTCAACAATGCCGGTCAGCGGCTGGGCTCCATGTGCCTGCCAAATACGGAAATCCTTGCCCACGGCTCCGTATCCGCTGACGCGGGCTGGCTGAATTCCGGCGGCCTCATAACCATCCGGGGGGATGCGGGCGATACGGCGGGCCACTGCGCCGCCGGGGGTAAAATTTATATCGGCGGCCGGGCCGGCGCCCGTACCGGTTCCCTGATGAAGCATGACCCCCTCTACGAGGAGCCGCAGCTGTGGATATTGAACGGTACCGGGAGCTTTTCCTTTGAATTTATGGGCGGCGGCCGGGCTGTCGTCTGCGGTATCGGCGAGGAGCATTCCGACTCCGTTTTAGGGGATCGTCCCTGCGTGGGTATGGTTGGCGGCGTCGTTTATGTGAGGGGCAATATAGCCGGTTACCCTGATGATATCGTTGAAGAAGCTCTGGACGAAGCGGATATCGCTTTTCTGGAAAGCGGTATGCCGGAATTTTTGAAGGCGGTAGACCGTCAGGAGCTGCTGTCCCGCCTTACGGACTGGAAGCAGTGGCGGAAGCTCCGCCCTCTCTCTTATGAAGAACATAAGCCAAAGAAGGAGCCGGAGCTTCGATCCTTCCGCCTGAGCAGCTGGTTTAAGGATGGGCTGTTCTCGGATGTGGCGGCAGATGACGGCGTCGTGCTGAATACGGTGAATACTGGTATTTACCGCTTGCGGACACCCCGGTGGGAGAACGGAAAATATTCCGCTCCCTGTGAGTTCCTGTGCCCCTGCGGCATTCCCACTCAAAAGCGCTTTCAGCTCATTCGGGAGGGCCGCCTGTCAGAGGCGGCCAGGCTCGTGCTTGAATATACTCCTTTTCCCGGTTCCGTCTGCGGCACGCTCTGTCCCAATCCCTGCATGGAAGGGTGTTCCCGCAGGACGGTTGACGAAGCTGTTCAGATTGGCGCCCTTGGTCTCTTGTCAGCCGAAACGCCGGTGGAAGCTCCGGCGGTTGAAACCGGCAAGAGGGTAGCGGTGATCGGCGGCGGCGTCGCCGGGCTTTCGGCGGCCTGGCAGCTGCGCCGTAAAGGGCACAGCGTCACCGTGTATGACGATGGCGATAAAGCCGGCGGGAAAATTGAGCGGGCGATCCCCCGGTTCCGGCTGCCTCATGAACGGCTGGAGAAGGAACTGGCCCGCATTGAAGGTATCGGCGTAAAATTTGTCCCGGGGACCCGCGTGGACAAGGCCAGGTTTGAAGAGCTGCGGAAGGATAATGACGCGCTGGTGGTAGCGGTTGGCGGCAGCCGTCCCCGCTGGTTCTCCACCTGGGAGGGGGTGGGGCATCTCACCATGGGGATTGACTACCTGAAGGCAATCAATCGGGGTGAAACCCCTCATACCGGCAAGCGGGTTGTGGTAATCGGCGCCGGTGACTCCGGGATGGACGTGGCTGTAAGCGCTTATAAGCTGGGGGCTGAGTCCGTCGTCGCCGTGTGCCGCCGTAAGCCTGCCGCCTCCGACCGGGAGCTGGCTGCTTTCCGCGCGCTGGGCGGCCGGATTGTCTGTCCCTTTATGCTGTCCCGCATTACCCCGGTGGGGGTAACGGCGGAGGACGGAACCTTTATTGCGGCAGATCAGGTTATCGTATCCATCGGCGAGGAGCCGGTACTGGATTTCCTGCCGGAAAGTATTGAGACGTACAACGACAACTGGCTTGTCCCCAATGCGGAAAAGCAGGTACTGCCGGGCGTCTTTGCGGCCGGGGACGTAATAAAGCCGGGCCGCCTTACCGATGCTATCGGCGACGGCATTGTAGCGGCCAGGGCCGTTGACCGGTATCTGAATAATGAGCCGGTAATTCCCGAGGCAAAGAAGGCCGTAATACCGGCGGATCGTCTGAATAAAGCATATTTTCAAAAGTATCACCACCGCGCGTTGCCTGCTCCGGGGGACGATCACGTCCGCTGCATTTCCTGCGGTTCCTGCCGTGACTGCGGTATGTGCCTGGAGTCCTGCCCGGAGAAGGCCATCAGCCGTATCGACCTGGGAAACGGTCAGTGGAAGTATGTTTCCGATGATTCCCGGTGCATCGGCTGCGGTATTTGCGAGGCCGTCTGCCCCTGCGGGGTCTGGAGCCTTATTGACAACCCGGAACCGATTGATATGTACCGGAGCTTCGATCATCACCGCTGAAAGGATCTGACATCCGGTATACAATATATATCAGGAAAATAATTGACTTGTATAAAGGCAAGTGATAAACTCCACTCCGTAAAGCAAAGGCGCTTGGATACAGACGTATCCGGGCGTCTTTTTTGCTTGTAGAACAATTTAGGGGGAATTGTAAATGTCTGTGGAAATTACGAAAGCGATCAGCGATCAGGTCTTTGGGGTGTGGTTCCTGTTGGGAGCCGCTCTTGTCTTTTGGATGCAGGCGGGCTTCGCCATGGTTGAGACCGGCTTCACCAGAGCAAAGAACGCCGGGAACATCCTCATGAAGAACGTGGGGGACTTCTGCATCGGAACGGTGACCTTTATCGCCATCGGCTTCAGCCTCCTGCTGGGTGAGGATATGATGGGGCTAATCGGCAGACCCGGCTATGGCATCTTTAGCGATTATGCAAATTTTGACTGGTCCAATTTTGTCTTTAATCTGGTATTCTGCGCCACCACCGCAACCATCGTTTCCGGGGCCATGGCCGAGAGGACAAAATTCCTCTCATACTGCGTGTACTCCGCGATCATCAGCGGCTTCATTTACCCGATTGAAGCTCACTGGATCTGGGGCGGCGGCTGGCTGGCCCAGATGGGCTTCCATGACTTTGCCGGCTCCTGCGCCATCCACATGGTGGGCGGTATCGCCGCATTGGTTGGGGCCAAGGTGCTGGGCCCCCGCATCGGTAAGTTCAGCTATGATAAAGAAGGCAGGGTAGTAAAAGTAAATGCGTTCCCCGGCCACAATCTGCCTATCGGCTGCCTCGGCGTATTCATCCTGTGGCTCGGCTGGTATGGTTTCAACGGCGCTGCCGCTACCAGCGTGGAACAGCTGGCCTCCATCTTCGTCACCACGACTATCGCTCCGGCCATCGCTACCGTAGTAACGATGGTTTACACCTGGATCAAGTTTGGCAAGTCCGATATATCGATGACTTTGAACGCATCCCTGGCCGGGTTGGTGGCGATTACCGCCCCCTGCGACGTTACGGATGCCTTTGGGGCAATCGCCATCGGTTTTGTGGCCGGGCTTCTGGTCGTATTCGGCGTATGGTTCCTCGATAACGTCCTCTATATCGATGACCCGGTTGGCGCGGTAGCCGTCCACTGCTTCAATGGCGTCTGGGGCACCATCGCAACGGGGCTTTTCGCCACGACCGCCGCTCCCGGAAACGATGAGCTGGTGGGTCTCTTCTACGGCGGCGGCCTGAAGCTCTTAGGCATTCAGATGATTGGCCTGGCGGCGGTAGCGTCCTGGGCCTTCGTTACGATGACCATCGTGTTCTACGGCATCAAGGCGGTTATTGGCCTCCGGGTAGAAAGGGACGAAGAGATCATCGGTCTCGACTCGGCGGAGCATGGTCTGGCTTCCGCTTATCTCGGCTTCTCCATCATCGACGTTTCCAATACCATGCTCATGGATGTCAATGAAAACACCGATCTGGGCAACGATAATTATGCGGCGGCCACGCCCATGGAAAAGGCGGCAGCCGTGCCGGTAGCAGACTACAGCGCCGCTTCCCCTACCGGTATGTACAAGGTGGTTATCATCACGAAGCAGGAGCGGATCGAGCGCCTGAAGAACGCCCTGAACAACCTGGGCGTAACGGGTATGACAGTTACTCAGGTAATGGGCTGCGGTATTCAAAAGGGCGCCGGGGAAATGTATCGGGGCGTTGAAATCGATGCCACCCTGCTGCCGAAGGCAAAGGTGGAAATTGTCGTCAGCAAGATCCCCGTGGCAGACGTTATCGAGACCGCCAAGAAAACCCTGTACACCGGTCACATCGGCGACGGCAAAATATTCGTCTACGGCGTCGACAAGGTAGTAAAGGTTCGCACCGGTGAAGAGGATTTCGCCGCTTTGCAGGATGTTGAGTAAAACAGAATGATGAAATGCCGGAGGGAGGTCTGCCGCGGGGAGGTTTTCCCCGGAGCGGCCGCTCTCACCGGTCGTCTATGGGCGGACAGCCCGGTTCACGCTACAGGGCGGGAACCGGTTTTATAAGAGGGAGAAGAAAATGGCAGAAAACAAATGGCATGAGGAATGCGGCGTATACGGGGTCTATTCTCGTACCGCCGACGTGACGGGACTAACCTGTCTGGGGTTACAGGCGCTCCAGCACCGGGGGCAGGAAAGCTGCGGCATCGCCTACACTGATGGGGCTTGGATGGACGTAACCCGGGGGATGGGATTGGTAAACGAGGTCTTTCGCCAGCAGATTCCCCATCTGGCCAATCAGTATATCGCCATCGGCCACGTGCGGTATTCTACTACCGGCTCCAGTCTGCTGATGAACACCCAGCCCCTCATTGCAAATTATTCGGGAGGCAAGCTGAGCCTGGCCCACAATGGCAATCTTACCAATGCGGCGGAGGTTCGGCACCAGCTGGAGATAAACGGCTCCGCCTTTCAAACGTCAATCGACACGGAGGTCATCCTGAATCTCATTGCCCGCTCCCGGGCGGGAACCATTGAGGAGCGGATCATTGAGAGCCTGAAGCAGGTGAAGGGAGCCTACTGCCTGACCATCATGACCGAGAACAAGCTTATGGGCGCCAGGGATCCTCAGGGCTTTCGCCCGCTCTGTATCGGTAAGCTGGAAGAGGGCTGGGTTCTGTCCTCGGAAACCTGCGGCCTCGACGTAGTCGGAGCGGAATTTGTCAGGGACGTGGAACCGGGGGAGCTCGTCGTCATCGATGAGGATGGTATCCGTTCCCTTCCCTTTGCCAGGGGCGAAAAAACTGCCTCCTGCGTATTTGAGTACATTTACTTTGCCCGGCCAGATTCTATAATTGACGGGCAAAGCGTTCATGAGGCAAGATTTATGATGGGCCGGATGCTGGCCCGGGAATCGGGCTTTCAGGGCGATATCGTTATCAGCGTGCCGGATTCCGGCACCACGGCGGCTACCGGCTATGCCTTTGAGTCAGGTATTCCCTTTGTGACAGGACTGTTAAAGAACCGTTACATTGGCCGCACCTTTATCCAGCCCAATCAGAAAAGCCGGGAGAAATCGGTGCGGCTGAAGCTGAATCCCGTTAAAAGCGTAGTTGAGGGCAAGGATATCATTATCGTGGACGATTCCATCGTCCGGGGCACTACCAGCGGAAAGATTGTAAAAATGCTCAGGGAAGCCGGGGCAGGGAAAATTTATATGTGCATATCCTCTCCGCCCATCGGTTACCCTTGCTACTACGGCATTGATACCTCCGTTCGGAAAGAGCTGATCGCGGCGACAAAGACCGTGGAGGAAATCAGGGAATTTATCGGTGCGGACGGACTTCACTTCCTGTCCATCGAGGGATTGAAGAAATCCTTTGATAAGCTGGAGCCGGAGCGGCTCTGCTACGCCTGCTTTAACAATACGTATCCCGTCAAAAATGGAGAGCAGCCGCCGGGAGCGTCAAAGTACATCTTTGAGGAGCGCCGTTAAAATAAGATAATAACGAAAGCTGTTGCCTGGGGAAGAACCTGTGCAGCAGCTTTTTTTGATTTTTCTCTCAAAGTACCATTATTAGAGGATGGTATGTGAAATAATAGGGGCGCAGGGAGGAGATGCGGATCATATTAAGGCGGTGACATAAAACAAAAATATTTTCTAAAACGGCCGGTTTGTGGCTTGACAAATAATCGGCTTATGCTATTATTAAAACAGAAATTCGCCAAATAAATATTCTAAAAATGAAACATAGACCTAAGGGTGTTCTAAATGCTGATATAAGATGAAGATCTGGCGGGACCTCTGATATATAACAGGTAACCCTGCTAAACAAAGGGAGGATAAGAAAATGAGCGCAGCAGCAGTTAATGGTTATGGACGCAGGTACCGGCGGACAAGCAGGCTTTCCATTACAAAAAACGAGCAGATAATCGAAGAAAAAACAAATCTGAATTTTCCGAACAGGCAGCAGAAAAATCCGGCTTTTCTCCAGCAAAAAATGGCGAATATAAAATCGATTGCCGCTAAGGCGCTCCTGCCGGTGAAGATAGTTGCCCTGCTGGCCGCTATATTTGCCTGCCTTTGGTCCCCGTTGAAATTTCATAACGAATACCTCAGAAGCAGCAGCTTCGAGAAGATCACTGTTTCCCGGGGAGAGAGCCTTCAGGATATTGCCGGCCGTTATACCGCCGATCCGGAAAAACAGGAAAGCCTGATGGACGCAATCGCCGAGGTGAATGTTTTGTCTAGGGGAGAACCTCTGCCGGTGGGCTGGAAGCTCCTGATACCGGTCATCAAGTAGTAATGAAAAGAATCAGTTTGGATATTGAGCCGCTCCGATGAAAAAACGGGGCGGCTTTTCCTGTGATTTCTTGGGCACAGCCCCTTGTCACAGGGGTTAAGGTTCCGGTGAAAACCGGAGAGGTTTTTGCTGTTCCTCGCCGCTACAGGAAATCATCTGTTTGCCGGGGAAATCTGGCTGAGGAAGGGAGACGGAAAGGAGCAGGCCGGTCAGGGACGAATAGGAAATTTATCCAAAACAATAAAAAAAGATGACGAAACAGGAGGTTTTGTGGTAACATTGTGGTAATATAAGCGTTTTTCGTCGGGTTAAAAATTTTATAGGAGGTTTTGTCTATGATGTTCTTTGGCGGAGCGGTGGTTTTGGCTACCTTTGCTCTCATCATCAAAAAGTACGAAGCGCGAATGGTACTTTTTGCGGCCGGTCTCATTATGTGCCTCGTTGGCGGAGCGTTGAATGATTTAATCAACACCTTCACCCAGACGATGGTGCATAAAACTCTTGTTCCCACCATCTGTAGCGTTATGGGTTTCTCCTTTGTAATGAAGTATACCCAGTGCGACAGACATCTTGTCACGGCAATTTCTTCCGTTATTACCAAGGTTCAGTTTATAATCATTCCCATGGCGATGCTGCTCACCTGGTGGATTAACATTGCCATTCCCTCCGCGGCGGGCTGCGCGGCGGCAGTAGGCAGTATCCTCATCCCCACCATGATGGCGGCCGGGGTTCATCCGGCTATGGCCGCCAGCGCCGTAATGGCCGGTACCTGGGGCAGCGCTATCAGCCCGGGTACTTCCCATAACCCGGTGGTGGCCAAGCTGGCGAATACCGACGTTATGACCGTCATCATGAACGAAGCTCCGGCGGCCATCATTACTTCCTTTATCGTGGTTGCGGCGATTACCGTGGTATCCATCGTCCTAAAGGAAGGGCCCAGCGAAGAGCGCCGCCATGCTTACGCAGCTGCTCAGGAAGGCGGCGAGGTAGAGGAATTCCACGTGAACCCAATCAAGGCCCTCGTTCCTCTCATTCCGCTGGTCATGCTCATCCTCGGCAGTAAACAGGTAGCTATCCTTCCGGCCACCAATGTTCAGACCGCAATGGTCACTGGCGTTCTTGCCGCCCTGATTGTTACCATGTCAAATCCTCAGGATGTTACCAAGGAATTCTTCAAGGGTATGGGCGAGGGCTACGGCAGCGTTATCGGACTAATCATTGCTGCCGCCGTGTTTACCGCCGGTATGAAAGCCGTTGGTCTTACCGGGGCTCTCATCGACTTGATGAAAGGCTCCGAGTCCATCGCCAAGATAGCCGGCGCTTTTGGTACGTACATTATCGCCATCGTTTCCGGGTCCGGTGACGCGGCCGCCCTGGCCTTTAACGGGGCGATCACTCCCCATGCGGAGAAATTCGGCATGACTATTATGAACCTGGGTTCTCTGGCGCAGATGAGCGGGGCCATCGGCCGCTCTATGTCTCCGGTAGCCGGCGCGGCCATCATTTGCGCCGGTATGGCAAACGTCAGCCCCATGGACATTGCTAAGCGCAATGCTGTTCCCATGCTCATTGGCGTTATTTCCTTCATGTTGCTGTTCTAAAAAACGGGGGCGGTTTTGTACCGCCCCTGCTTTTTGTTTAATAATGTTGTAATTTGTACAGGAGGTGCGGGAACATTATGTTAAACGAGAAGAGAATACTTGATGAGTTTTATGAGCTGGTTCAGGTACGCTGTTCCAGCCGCAACGAGCGGCAGATTGCGGACCTGCTTACCAAAAGGCTGGAGGATCTTGGCTGCACCGTTACCGAAGACAATGCCGGTGAAAAGATCGGCGGCAACACGGGGAATCTCGTGGCAAATCTCAAGGGAACGCTGGCCGTGCCCACGGTGCTGCTTACGGCGCACATGGATTGCGTCGAGCCCTGCGAAGGGATAAAGCCAATCCTGAAGGATGGCGTCATAACCTCCGACGGCTCTACGATCCTCGGGGCCGATGACAAGGCCGGCGTGGTGGCCATCCTGGAGACACTGCGGGTGCTCAGGGAAGATAACATCCCTCACGGCGACATCCAGATCGCCTTTACCTGCGCGGAGGAGGGCGGGGTAAACGGCTCCAAGAATATGGACAGCTCCCTGCTGAAAGCGGATCTCGGTTATACCTTTGATACCCATGGCGCTCCGGGAAAAATAGTTTTCATGGCTCCGGGACAGAATAAAATATTTGTCCGGGTGGAGGGAAAGGCCGCCCACGCCGGGATCGCTCCGGAAAAGGGCAATAATGCCATCGTGGCCCTGGCAAAAATGCTGACCAGGATCCCTCAGGGCAGGATCGATGAAGAAACCACCTGCAATATAGGCACTATCAAGGGCGGTGAAGCCACCAATGTGGTGGCGGATCGGGCGGAGCTTCTGATGGAGACCCGCAGCCGTGACAAGGCAAAGCTGGATAAGCTTACTGCCGACTGCATGAAGATATTTGAAGCTGGCGGCGTGGAAACCGGCACGAAGGTGACCGTGGAGCTGCGTCCGGCTTATGACCCGTTCACGATTGCCAGGGATGCCCTGCCGATTACAGTGGCGGCGAAGGCTGCCGAGAAGCTTGGCTTCAAGGTATCGATAGAGGAGTCCGGCGGCGGCAGCGACGCCAACTTCTTCAATGCCTATGGCGTTCCCACCACGGTTTTGGGCGTTGGCATGACAAACAGCCACACAAAGGAAGAATACATAAAGGAAAAGGATCTGTATGATTCGGCCCGGCTGGCCTTACAGATCGTAAAAGACGTGGCCGCGCAATAATTGAAAAAATTGTCCCCCCGCCTCAGGGCGGGGGACTTTTTGCTGTCCCGATGCTTCAGCCAGGATTCATATATGAATGGTAAAATTTCTCAAAAAGCTGTGAGGATGGTAGACAAGATGGATTTTGATAAGGGAATTGCGGAAAAATATCTGGCTGAGTATGGAGAACTGGTCATAAAAATCGGGGTCAACCTCCAGCCAGACCAGCTGCTGGTCATTAGCAGCCCCGTTACCTGCGCGCCTCTGGCCAGAGCCATCGGGGCGGCGGCTTATCGGGCGGGAGCTCACGATGTGACATTACTCTACAGCGATGAGCTGTTCAGCCGCGCCAGATTCCGGCTGGGCAGGCCGGAGATATTTTCCGAATTCCCCCAATGGAGACGGGAGCTTCTCCTTACTCAGGCAAAAAGCGGCGCGGCTTTTGTTTCAATTTCCGCCGGAGACCCGGAGATATTCAAAGGCGTCGACCCGGAGCGGCTGCAAATGTCGAACATGGCCGCCGCCGCGGCTCTGGAAGAGTACCGGGAAAGGCTCATGAACAACGAAAATTCCTGGTGCGTCGTATCGGCTCCCACCCTGGCCTGGGCGAAAAAGGTTTTCCCGGAGGCGGCAGAGGATGAGGCGATGGATGCACTTTGGAGAGCAATTCTTTCGGCGGTGAGGGTCCAGGGGGACGGCGGAGCGGCTGGCCGCTGGCGGAAGCACGCTGATTTTCTGGCTCGGGCCGCCGGCTGGCTCAATGAAAACGCTTTCACTGAGCTGCGCTATCAGAACAGTCTGGGGACAAATCTCACGGTAGGATTGCCCAGGGGACATATTTGGGCCGGAGGAGCGGAGGAAAACGTCAGCCATCCCGGCCGGTTTTTCGTGGCGAATATGCCCACGGAGGAGGTTTACACGGCTCCGGACTGCCGCCGGGTAAACGGTAAGGTTTTCGGGGCGAAGCCCCTGGTCTACGAAGGGAACCTGATCGAGGGCTTTTCCCTGACCTTCCGTGATGGAAAGGTGACGGACTTCCAGGCGGATAAAGGAGCGGATATTTTGCGGGAGCTTCTGGAAACAGATGATGGAGCTTCCCGCTTGGGGGAGGTAGCGCTGGTACCCTTTGATTCGCCCATTTCCAACAGCGGTATCCTTTTTTACAATACTCTGTTCGATGAAAATGCCGCCTGCCACCTTGCTCTGGGACGGGCATATCCTACCTGCCTGGAGGGCGGGCCCAGGCTGTCGGTGGAGGAACGGCTGGCCCGGGGGCTGAACAATTCCCTCCTCCATGAGGATTTCATGATCGGCACGGCGGATCTGGCCATCGACGGAGTGCGGGAGGATGGCAGAATCATCCCCGTGTTCCGGCAGGGAAATTTTGTGGATATGGTCTCCGGCAATTGATTTTCCAGAATATCAGAAATAGAATAGAGATTAAGATTTTGCGATATGAGATTATATTATTGCGCTATAACAAAGCTGAAGGATCTGCGGGGCGTCGAATATATTTCGCCGGGCCGCCGCCAGCGATTGAGCCGTTATCTCAGACCGGATGACCAGACGAGATGCCTGCTGGCAGGGCTGCTGCTGCGGGCCGTTTTTGGCGAAGAAAAGTATAAACGGATCGCGATTGATGGCTGCGGCAAGCCGTATTTAGCGGGGGGCGATTTTTTCAGTCTTTCCCATTCGGGGGATTACGTGATTCTGGCGGTGGCTGGCTGCCGGGTGGGCGTGGATATCGAAAAGGTCGTCTCCTCCGCCGGTTTTCTCGAAGCTGATTGCCTGACTGACCAGGAGCGGGCGTGGCTCTTTGAGAAAAATAGCGACAGGGCTTTTTTTGAGTTGTGGACGGGGAAGGAGAGCGTCATGAAAGCCACGGGGCTGGGCTTTAGATTGTTGCCGAAAAGCGTTGATGTAGCGCCAGCCGCCCGGGGATTTTACAATGTTTTGGGAAAGGATTGGTTTCTCCAGTGGAGAGATTTTTTTGACTGCTCCCTGTGCGTGGCTACCGAGGAAGAGGAAGCGATAGGCTTCGTCCCGCTGGACCCGGAGGAGCTTTTGGCGGCGATAGCCGAAAATGCGCCGCTGGCCCTTAGCGGAGGATGAAGGGGATATTTTACATCGGGGAAAATTGTTTCCATGATAAAAAAGCCCAACCTTGCATGGCTTTGAAAAGCTATGCAAGGTTGGGCTTTTTATCATGGATATTAAGGGTTTTATTCCTGAATGTTGAGGATGGCCGTCAGGCCGGTGAGCTTGATTATTTCCAGCACGTTTTTGTTTGGCGATTTTACGGTAAAGCCGCCTTTTTTGGCCATCTGCTTGTGAGCGGTCACCAGCGCTCTGACTCCTGCCGAGGAAATATATTCCAGTCCTGAAACATCGAGGATCAGCTTGTCGTTGGCGGGAGCGACCTTTTCTATTTCCGCTATCAGCTCCGGGGACGTCATTGTGTCGAGCCGTCCGTCGATAGAGATTGTAGCGGTATTATTTTCTGCCGTGGTTTTCAGGTTCACTTTGATCACCTCCTTTAGCTTATGCTTTCGCCAGCCTGTGAGTCAGGAAAGCGCGTTGTTTTGCGCAGCCTCCATATCAAGCTCGATTACCGTGTTGTTCATATCGAGAACCCTTATGTAATCAAGCTTGGTGGCCGCCGCTTTTATAAGCCCTATGCCGCCGAGCTTGAAAGCCCCCTCGTCCTCCGGCGCATAGCGGGTTGGGTCAAAGGGAACGCCGTCGTCCCGGATGCGGAGGATGAATTTGCCGTCGGCCTGAGAAAGGTTTATGTCAATATAGCTGCGTTTCACGCTGGCCCGCTCATAGCCGTAACGCACGATATTGACCGCGATCTCCTCGGCGGCAAGACCGATGATGTTGGCGATTTTTCGATCCAGCCCCCGGCTCAGACAATAGGCGACCAGCTTTTCCGAAACGATCACCGCTTCTTCCTCCGTTCCCTTAATGGTCAGGTCAAGGCAACTCCCTTGGTCCCTTTCCGGGATGAGCAAAAATCCCTTTTGGGGGAGTTTACCGCGCTTTTGCTGAATTTTCGTAAAGGCGCAGACGGTAATGACCGTGAGGGCTTCGCTGGCCAAAGGAGCCGCGCATACGCCGACGATGCCCCAGTAATGCAGGGACAAAAACGTGGCGGGGATCAGGAACATAAAATTTTGCAGTATCGTATCCAGGGCGGCAGGAAAGGGCTGGAGGATAGTCTGGTAATAGGTTTGCAAAAATTTATTCAGGGCGTAAAAGACAAAGCAGAGGCTGAAGGCCCGGATACATACGAGGGCGGTATCCATAAGGAGAGCGTTTTCGTAGCCAAAGAAGGCGGCGATATACTGGGGAAACGCCAGGAAGGTCAGCGTGAGCATGGCCGTCAGGGTCAGGCAGATAGTAAGGACCCGCCGGGTAAGGCGCCTGATGCCGTAGTAGTCCCGTTCGCCGTAGAGTATGCCGCAGATTGTCTGCACGAGACCGACGACGCCGCCGATAAAGAGCTCAGCAATGAAGACGGAGTTTGTGCAGACCGAAAAGATTTCCATATGGGCCTGTCCCAGCAGGCGCACGACGCAGGAGTTGATTATGAGGTCTTTGACCGCCAGCATGATGTAAAACATACCCGACGGCGTTCCCGTATTAATCGTATCGGGGAGCAGCTCGCCAAAGTCGGCAGGGGAAATCCTCTTCAGGCTCAGCATCCGCTTTTTCGAGCGGCAGTAGGGTATCAGCAGCAAAAGCCCGCAGCCGTAGCCGATGACCGTCGACAGAGCGGCGCCGTACATACCCAGGGGCGTGCAGGTCAAAAGGATCACGTCCAGAGCCAGGTTCACGATGTTGGCGACGATAAAAAGCAGGGAGCCCAGGACCGGGTTGTTGTCCACGTTGAAAAAGTAGCTGAACTGTATCGCGGGGGCAAGGAGCGGTATGCCCATGATATTGACGAGGATATAAGGGTATACCAGCTCTGAAAGCTCCCGGGTTCCCGCCAGAAGATCGGCTAATGAACGGGATATAAAGGGAGCCGTCCCGCAGAGGATGAGGGAGACGAGAAGTCCCGTCGCCAGACAGACCGAAAAGGTTTTGGAGGCTTTTGCCACATCCCGCTGGCCCAGGTAATATGATACCCGGGCGCCGCCGCCTACGCCCAGGACGAAGGCGGGAGCCTGCAGGACGTAGAGGGCGGGCATACTCAGGGATACGGCGGCCAGCGCGGTGCTGCCCAGCAGGTTTCCGACGATGACGCCGTCCACTACGTTGCCGATCTGCATGGCCACCACCATCAGCACCCCCGGCACAAGGTAGCTGTAAAATTTCTTTTTGATCAGCTGATCGTTTCTTTCCATTCTTTCCATAATGTTTTTTTACGCCATATCACCAAAATCACTCAAAACGGCCGTAAAAGTAGCCCAGGGTATTCAGGGCCTCGAAGGCGTTTTGAAGGTAAATTTCGTTGGTGATCGGCCACTTGAAGCCCAGCCGGTAGAGGGCTTTGGTGGTAAAGGAGCCGTCGTAGCCGATATATTCCGCGCTCTCCTCGCCCCCGGACGAGAGGTAGGCGATGAGTCCCGAAACAAGCATATTTTTGCTGTCGTCTTTCAGGGCTTCCTTCAGGGAGGCGCTGAATTCCTCGTCCTTGACGACTCTTATCGTTATGCCGCAGTCGTTAAGGGCCGCGATTACGTCTCCCATCTCCACCTTGTGGCCGTTGCAGGCGTGGTACACGGTGAACTCGGGGTTCGTTCCCGCAAGGCGCGCCACGGCGGCGGCGGTACAGTCTATGGGCGAGAACTCTACGATTTCGTCCATTTGGGAGACGGGGAATTTGCCGATGGCGGCGTAAGCCCGCAGGTTTCTCATGAAGCCGTTGGTGACGGAATTTATCTGAAACTCTCCATCGCTGTGGCGGCTCATAAGGTTGCCAACCCGGATTATTTTTCCGTCAAGCTCGCTCTTGGCAATGGCTTCCAGCGTTGCCTTTTCGGCGCGGAACTTCGTGTGGAGATATTTATTGGACAAATCCTGACCGAAGAACAGCTCGTTTTCGTGGAGAACCTTTTCTCTGGGGAACTTGCGGTCGATGTTTACGCCTGCGACGCTCACGGTGGAAACCTGGACGAAGCGCCGCTTTTCTCTGGCGCAGAGAGCAATGAGATTTTCTACGCCCTTTACGTTGATGCGCTCCAGCGTGTCGTCATTGGTAAAATGCTTTACGCAGGCCGCGCAGTTGATAACGGTCTTAAAGTCGTATTCTCCCAGGGTTGAAACAAGCTCTTCGTCCGTTATGTCACCTTCAACGGGGACGATCCGCCGCCCGTCAAACAGCTCGTCCATGGGATCGTCGAAGTAGTAAGCCAGCATATTTTTGAGCCGTTGGGCGACGCTTTCCGCTTCGCCCCGCCTTACGAGGCAGTAAACGGAGGAACTCTCGTCCTTTAACAGCTCCTTTAAGACGTGAATTCCTAAAAAGCCGGTGGCGCCCGTCAGGAGGACGTTTCCTATACCGGTGTAGGTAATTTCCTCCACAAAGTCGGCGGCGTTATGAGCCAGAGCTTTAGCCACGCCCTCCAGCTTGACCTCGACGGCCGCTGCTTTCACTTCCGGCCCTTTGCTTTCCTGGCTTAAAATGCGCCGCTCCAGGGCCTCCACCGTCGGATTATCGAAAATGTCGCTGTAAACGATGGGGAGATTTGCCGTCATGGCCTGCATTGCGACCTTAGAGGCGGAAAGGGAGGTGCCGCCGATCTCGAAGAAGTTTTCATCGATACCGACCTTTTCCGCCCCAATCGCCTTGGCGAACATGGCGCAGAGCTTTTTTTGCAGCTCCGTTTCAGGCTCGGCGAATTTGCGTTTTTCGGTGGTAAATTCCGGCTCCGGGAGGGCCTTTTTGTTTATTTTGCCGTTGGAGGTGAGGGGCAGGGTGTCCAGCTGGACCAGGACGCTGGGTATCATGTAGTAAGTCAGGGAGCGCTTCATGTGCTCGGTCAGCCGGGCTTTGTCGATGGGCTGCGAGGCGGTGAAGTAGCCGCAGAGGAACTGACCGGCGGCGGGATTTTCCCTGACTACGACCACGCTTCGCTTGATATTCGGATATTCGCTCATGACGGCTTCTATTTCGTCAAGCTCGATCCTGAAGCCCCGCAGCTTTACCTGGTTGTCCAGCCGGCCGAAGAACTCTATTTCGCCCTCATGGTTGTATCGGGCCAGGTCGCCGCTTCGATAGGCTTTTCTCCCTTTCAGCCGGATGAAGGAAGCCGCTGTTTTTTCGGGAAGATTGACGTATCCCCTGCCCACGCCGTCGCCGCAGATAACCAGCTCGCCCCGGGCTCCCGCCGGAAGGATATGGCCGCTCTTATCCCGGATATAGGCCCGGACGTTGGCGGCAGGCCGGCCGATGGTTACGGCCTTGCCGCCCGTCATGACCTTGGAGATACAGCTGATTGTGGTTTCGGTGGGCCCGTAGCCATTTACGATAACGGCTTCGGGGCTGACGAGGCGCAGCTTTTCGTACAGGGACGGCGGGAAGGATTCGGCGCCCAGATCGTAGGTCTTGATATTTTTGAGGGCTTTTTTGGCCTGGGGCAGATCTAAAAAGCTGGCGATAAAGGAGGGCGTTCCCGATACCACGTCTACGCCGTTTTGTTCGATCAGCTGGAACAGGGCCAGGGGATTGTGGATTTCCTCCTCGCTGGCCATGCAGACGGCGAGGCCGTTGCAGAGAGGTATGTGTATCTCCATGAGGGAGAAATCGAAAGAAATTGAGGCCACCGCCAGCGCCGTTTTGCCGCGGGAAATAAAGTTCACCGTTTCGTGATTCAGGGGGTTTGCGTCCACGAAATTGCACAAGTTGCGGTGTTCGATCATAACCCCTTTAGGCGTTCCGGTAGAGCCGGAGGTGTAGATGATATACGCCAGGGAGTCGGCGGTGACATTGAGGTCAGGGTTCGTTGAATCCTCGTTTAACAGAGCTTCTTCAATGGCGAGCACAGTATAGGGCTTATCGGTAAACAGCCCGGCCTTTTCTGATTTTATTTTCTCCGTGGTGATGACGAAGCGGCTCCCGGAATCTCTCAGGCAGTAGTCGATGCGATCGTCGGGATAGTCGGGAAGCATGGGTAGGAACGCGCCGCCAGCTTTCATGATACCGTATTCGGCGATGGGCACGTCAGTAGTCCTGGGCAGAATCATGCCTACGGCTTCCTCAGGCTTCAGGCCATTGTTCAGCAGGAAGCGGGCGAGTTTATTTGCCGCCCTGTTCAGCTTGCCGTAGGTCAGCTTCTTTCCCGCGGCGATAAAGGCGGCGTCGGTTTCATGCTTTACAGCCTGCGCTTCAAACAGCTTATGGACGGGAAGGAAGTTCACGGGATAATCGGTGGCGTTGAAGTCCTCCATTTCTTTTTCCGCTTTGGCGGAGAGGGCGGAGACTTCCTTCAGATATGTCTTCTGCAAAAATTCTCCGGCGATGACCGACAGGCTTTGCGCCATGTTCAGGATGATACTCTCACTGTACATATCCGCCCGGTATTCGCAGAGAATGACGGGTTTACCGTCGCGAATAACCACATCGATGGAGAGGGGCGCTTTCGCCGCGTCGAGGCTGAGCGCTTTAACGCCGGCCTTTTCGCCTCCGATGGCGTCGAACGCAAAGTCCGCCCCCTGATAGGCGAAGATTATATCCGCTTTTATATCGTAGGCCCGGGAGATTTCCGCAAAGGAATATATATCCTTGGACATACTCTGCATGAGGCCGTCTTTCATTCCGGTCAAAAAGTCTGCGATTTTTTTATCGCCATTGGTATCGCAGTAGACGGGGAGGGTCTTAACCAGCATCGTCACCGAGCGGGAAAGGCGGGGATCGCTCCGGCCGTTGTAGATCGTCGTATAAACTACTTCGTCCCGGTAAATGAACCTGGCGAGGGTCAGGCCGAAAGCGCCGTTGAAGAAGGCGGCGAGGGTCAGCTTGTTTTTGTCGCAGTAGGCTTTTATCTCGTCCAGCGCCGTATCGCAGATAAATTCGCATCTGCCCACGGCGGGCTTGGCTCCGTTCCTGTCCTTTACGGGCAGGCAGTCGGCATCGCAGCCGCTGAAAACGGAGTCATAATAGGCTTTCGCCCCGGCGTAGGAGTCGGTTTGGCGCGCCCGCTCCTCGTCAAGGGCGGCCTCAAAGCCCGTGTAAATTTCCTTTTCCAGAGTCTCTCCGCCGTAGGCCCGGTTTATGTCCTCGACGATAATCATCTCTGACGTTCCGTCGCAGATAATGTGGTGGAAATCAAGGAATAAATAATTGGCGCCGGGGGTTTTGTAGATTTCGGCCCGATAAAGGGAGCCGTTTAATATCTCATACGGCCGAGTCAAAGCCGCAAGCTCCGGCAATTTGCCCGTTATGGTTTCGACCCGGGGCGATTCGTCGTCGTGGCGGGCGGCCCGTATGTCGCCGTCATCGTTCAGGAAAAGCCGGGTCTTGACGTAAGGATGAGCGTCGATGGCGCTTTCCACCGCCGTTTTCAGGCGGTTGGCGTCAACCTTATCGCTCAGCTTAAACAGATAGGGGATATTGTAGATGGTGGAGTTTGGGTTGGCGGCGCATTCCACAAAGATGCCGCTCTGGGTCTGGGTGATGGGATAGTCTGCGAGAAGGTCGTAGCCTTCGCTCTTCTGGGCGTTGGCGAAGAATTTTTCCAGCTTCAGGACGGTGTTGTTTTCCTTTAGATCGCTTATCTTTATGATCGCGTCGAACTCCTTCGACAAGAGGGCGTTCAGCTTTATCGCGCCGATGGAGGTCACCCCCGCATAGAAAATATCGGTGGCGATGCCGAAATCCTTCGAGCCCACAACCTCGCTCACCCGGTCGAATATCCGTTGCTGCAACTGGTTTTGCGGCGGCGCTATGTCGTCGGCTTTCCTTTGCGGTTTTGGCAGGGCGCGTTTATTTACTTTCTGGTTCTGATTGAGGGGTATTTTTTCAATCTGCATGGTGACTGCGGGAACCATGTAGGGTGGCTTGGCGGCCAGGATAAACTGGTTCAGCTCGTCGATATTTATCGTTTGCCGGGACACGACGTAGGCCGCGATGAATTTGCCGCCGCCGGGCTCGTCGAAGGCCGCCACGGTGGCGTCGTCGATGGCGGGGAACTGGCGGATTGCCCGCTCCACCTCGGACAGCTCAATCCTGAAGCCCCTTATTTTCACCTGGCCGTCGTTTCGGCCGATGAAGTCGATAGCGCCGCTGGGGAGGTACCGGGCAATATCCCCCGTCCGGTAAATCTTCCCGTAATCCGGTTCGTTGGAAAAAGGATTTTTGATAAAGGTTTTGGCGTTTTGCTCCGGGCGGTTTAGATAGCCTCTGGCCACGCCCCGCCCGGCAATCCAGAGCTCCCCGGGGACGCAGGGGGGCAGGCGGCGGCCGTTTTTATCGACGATGTACAGCTTCGTATTGTCCAGCGCTGCTCCGATGGGCACTCTTTCGTAGAGCTTATCCACGTCGAAGGAGGTGACGCAGACGGTACATTCCGTGGGGCCATAGAGATTGACAAGCTGATAGCCTTCCGGCGGCGCGAGGGGCACGAGCCTTTCGCCGCCAACCAGCAGGGCTTTCAGGGAACAACGGCTGACTTCGGAGGCGAACTGCCGGCCAACCTGGGTCGTCATGAAGCAGTGGGTCACGCCGTTTTCGTTGAAATATTTTTCGATGGCCGGAAGATCCAGCCGGATGGATTCATCGACGATGCAGACGCAGGCGCCAGTCGTGAGCGCCGGGTACATATCCATCATATTGGCGTCGAAGCCGTAGCTTGCGTAGGCCGCAACCTTTGATTCCGGCGTCAGCCCAAAGCGGTTTTTATACCACTGGCAGAAAGCGACGATGTTGCGGTGCTCCAGCATACAGCCCTTGGGAATCCCCGTTGTGCCGGAGGTGTAGAGCATGATGAAAAGATCGTCTGGCGATGGGACAAGGCCGTTCTTTTCGCTTTTTGGCAGGGACGGTATATCATCGATAAACAGCGTCTCCCCCTGATAGTCCGGGACCCGGTGGAGCAGCGCTTTATCGGCGATAAGGAGCTTCGCCTTTGCGTCGCTCATCATGAACTCCAGCCGCTCCGTAGGATACGACGGATCGAGAGGCTGATAGGCCGCTCCCGATTTCAAAACTCCCAGGGATGCAATGGGCATGTACTCGCAGCGGGGGATGAGCACCGAGACTACATCCTCCTTGCCGATGCCGGACTTTTTCAGATAAGCGCCGACTTTTTCCGATAATTCGTCAAGCTCTTTATAGGTATAGCTCTTATCCTGGCAGACGACGGCTGGCCGGTCAGGGAATTTTTCGGCCTGGCGTCTGAAAAGGGTAACTATGTCCGTTACCTCGTAGTCCTTGCCGGTGTCGTTAAAGCTCTCCAGCGCTTTTAGCTGTTCGCCGTCGGTCAGGTCAACGTCGTCGATAAGGTCTTTAGCGGTAAACTCCATCGCCGCTTTTTCAAAGGAGCGCAGAAAGTTTTCTACTGAAGTCTCCTCATATAGATCCCCCCGGTATTCAAACTTCAGGGAAAATTTGCCTCCCGTCCTTAAAAGCTCGGCAGAAACCATAGCCTTCGGGTCGGGAGCGTTCAATTCCTCCACGGCAATCTTTTCCCCGCCGAAGACGACGTTTTCCAGGAGATCTCCCTGATAGGCGAAGATGGTGGCGGGTTTTATCTGTAATTCGGAGCACAGGTCGGCGTAGGAATATAAGTCGTGTTTCCGGCTGTTTTCCAGCTGTTTGTCTAACCCACGCAAAAATTCGGCAACGCTCCCGCCTTTCCGTAAATCGCAGTAGACGGGCAGCGTTTTCACGAACATACCGCAGGTATGGGCGAGGTTTTCGCTGCGGCCGTGGTAAACGGTGGCGAACAGGCTCTCCTCCGCTCCGGCAAATTTCGCAAGCACAAAGCCGTAAACGCCGCAGAAAAACGCGCTGGTCTTAATGTTGAGCTTTCGGCAGAAAGCCTTTATACCGGCGGCGCTAAAAGAGGAAAATTCATGGTAAAGCGTTCTGGCGGCGGCCTGACCGTCGTTTTTATCGTTTATCATGACGGAATCCAGCTCGCAGCCGCCGAAGACCGAGTTATAATATTCTTCCGCCTGTGTTAATTCCGCCGTCTTCAGCCGGGCGGCTTCTTCCCGGGAAACGTCGCAGCCCGTGAAGCTCTCTGATTCGAGGGGGAGACCGCGGTAGGATTTATCCACGTCCTCCATGAATATTTCGACCGACGCGCCGTCGAAAATGATGTGATGGATTTCCCAAAAAACCGTTACGCTGGACTCGAGCTGGAAGATGCGGCACCGGTAAAGGCGGTCCTCCAACAGATTAAACGGCCTTACAAGACTTTTTTTATCAAAGGCCGCTTCTCTCGCCGTTTCGATTTGGACCTGGGGCGGCTCGTCAGAGATGACCTTATAGACCGTGCCATCGTCCCCCGCAGTCAAATGCAGCTTTAGATAGGGATGGGCATCAATCGCCGCTTCCAGGGCTTTTTGCAGCTTTTTGACGTCGGTATTTTTGTTCAGCTTAAAAAATAGATCGATGTTGTACGCTGTGCTGTCAGGCTCATTCATACAGTCGAAATAAATGCCGTATTCCGTCTTTGAAAGGGGGGTCTTGATTTGTCGGTTCATTTTGGTCGCCTCCGTATAAATTTTCAGATTGCCGGTTATTCATTGGCGAATGCCCGCCATGAGGAGCGTTATGTCATCCGACTGCTCCGCGCCTTTGGCGAAGCTTTCAATACTGTTCAGGATAGCAGCGATCTTCGCGCTGCCATTTGGCATATTGTTTAAGGACTCATAAAGTGATTTCAGGCGTTCGTCTCCGAAAAAAGCGCCTTCAACGTTTTCCGCCTCGGTGGCCCCATCTGTGTACAAGAGAATTTGAAAAGTGCCGTCTATGTCTACGCTGTTGAGATGGTACGCCATATTGGGAAAGATCCCCAAAGCGAGATCGGGCTCTGAGCGGAGCCAGGCAATAGAATTTCCCTTTCGGATCAGCGGGGGATTGTGTCCCGCATTCACAAATTCCAACCGGCGCTTCCTTCGGTCTACAACTCCCGCAAACATAGTGACGAACATATCCTCGTCGTTGACCTCCCAAAGCTCGTCGTTGATTTTGGCTATGGCCTTTTCCAGGGGGAGATCCCGGTTGACTTTTACCAGCATACAGGCCTCCGATGCGAATATGGCGGCGGGTATACCCTTCGATGAAACGTCCGCAATGCATATCAGGAGCCGGTCGTTATCGAGCTTAACGTAATAGTAAAAGTCGCCGCCTACAGCCCTGGCCGGTCTGATGAAGGAGGCCAGAGAAAAATTTTCATCGTCAAGGGGCTTGGGCAGCGCCCCCAGCTGAATTCTGGCTGCCGTTTCCAGGGCGGCTTTCTCCCTTTCCTCCCGCTTGGCGTGAGTTTCGATAGCGCTGACGTAAGAAATTATATCCGCCGACATCTTTTGGTACGAGCGGGCCAACGCGGCTATTTCGCCGCTCAGGGCGCTATAATTGGGTATCTCCGCTCGCAGACCGCTTTCTACGAATTTGTTGGAAAGTTCTGCCAGCTTCACGATAGGCGAGGATATTTTTTTCTCGATCCAACTCAAAACGATGACCAACACGAAGATGGACACCAAACCTAAAATACCGGCCATCCGCAAAGCGGCGGGGACAATTGTGGCTGCGTATTGAGCGCCATCGTAAAGCGCCGCCAATTTATTCAGCAGGATGAAGAGCAGGTAGAGGGTATTGGCGGAGATGACGATAAAAAAAGCCGTCACAATCCGCATCTGTAAGCCGTCGGAGTAATGGAGCTTCAAGGGTTCCCCGTTGCTTATCCCATCGATTCTTTGGGAGCTGCCTCGCCTTAGGGGCAGAGCCGCAAGGATCAGCACGCTGGCCGTTATGACCAGGTCGGTGACAAACGCGGTGAAAAACACAGAGTGATCCACACCGCCTCCCCGGTCGCCTAAAGCGCACCTGAAGACGATGGAGCTTATGATGACGGCGCATAGCGCGTAATCTATCAGATAAGCTTTATGACGGTATTCGCTGGCGTAAAGCTTTTGCGGCAGGCAAAAACTTACCGGCGAGAGTCTCGCTGCCAGAAGAAAAAACGTCGTTCCCATGAACAGCGCGAAATAAAGATTGCAGAGGAAAACAGGCCGGTAAAAGGCGACGAAATCAAAAACCCCGAGGAGTTCGCAGCTGGCGGCCAAAAAGCCCATGGAAGACGCCGTGGCAAATGACGCAATGAAGAGGTACTTAACGAGGGTCTTAGTGGACGAGATGAATTGCGCCTTATGGTGATCCAGGGGCAGGATGGTATGCCAAAGCCGGTAGGGGAGCCACGCAAAGAGAAAATTTGCCAGCATACCGAGGGAAGATTCAAAGTTGAGGGTGCCGAAAAAATCCGCAATCAGATTGCCCACGGCGCAGCCGAGGGCCCCCCAGGGTCCGAAAAACAGCCCCGCTGTCACAGGGTAAAAAGCTGAGATTCTGAAGTCGGCGTAGGTGGGGAGAAATTGCCAGTATTTGAACGGCATATTCGCCAGGGCGAATATCGCCGTGCTGACGAGAAAGCCAAACAGGGGAGAGGCGGGCTTTGACGAATTTGACGAATCAGGTTTCATTTTTTACTCCACGGCCCACTCAAAAGAAAATACATTGCATCCGTCTACCCGGGCATAGGTTAAATTCTGCATGGTATTCTTGACGAGATAAATTCCCAGCCCGCCGGGGGACAGCTCGTCAAGGGAGCTTTGCGCCCTCGACGAGCTGTCAAACGCTACGGGGTCGAAGGGACGGCCCGCGTCCCTGAAGGTTGCCCTTAGCGTTCCACTGTCCAGACGGACAAGCTCCAGCTCCGCACTGCCGCCTTCGGCGTCGAAGGCATAGCTTGCGATGTTGGTAAATATTTCTTCCAGGGCAACGAAAAATAAATTGTTGTCGTGCTGGGTATGAAACTCTATGCGCAAAAAATCCCGGGCAAAAGCCATTAGTTTGTCTAAATTTTTTTTCTCGGTCGGGATCGTTATTTTCACGATAATCCCTCACATGAATAAATTTTCGCTTTTATTGAATGATTATACCATGCCCATGGGATTTGTAAATTAAAAACGTCACGGAGCGCGGGAAATTCAATCCTCAAAAATATCAGAAATACAACAGGGAGTAGAACAAGGGTCAACGATCAGAAGTCATAGCCTGACAGTATCCTTTTCTGGTTTTGGAAAGTCGTTTCTCGATCGAAGGAACTATGGGCCGATGGCAGGACGGTACGGCAGGGTAAACCTGAGAGTTGGGGAAGACTGATGAAGTCATAAAAAAACAGCGGCGGATTTTTCCGCCGCTGTCTATGAGTGTATTTGGGAGTATATTCAGCTATCCTTTGCTATTGAACAGTGTCAGTTTATCTTCCTGGCTCTGAGGAGCGCGTTCTTTCCCGCCGCCGAAATCTCCAGCTTCACGGCTGCTCTGTTAGCGGCTGTCGAAACATCCAGATCCTGTTTTATGGCGGCTTTTTTACCGAGGGTGTTTTTCTTTGCCGCTTGTTTTGGTCTGAGGGACTCCAAAATTTTACTTTCCCAGCTGCTCTTTTGCTTCTTGTCCAGCTTCAGGAGACTGCGGGAAGGTTCGCCGCCGCTCTTTGATATGCTCCAGGCGCCGAGGCCGCCGTCGCTGTTTATCATCCAGCCGAAGGAAACGAGCCCTTTGCGCTTGGACAGCGAACCCGTGAGGGAGGCGCAGTCGTAGATAAGCGCTTCATACTCCAGCTTTTTTTCGGGGTCGGTGGCTATCTGCCGCAAAATATTCGGGGCGATGGACATATTATTGACGCCGCTGCCACCGAATGGCTTTGTCCCCATCGAAAATTTCATGTCGGGAAATTTTTCCGTCAAGTCCTTCAGGACCCCGCCGGAATCAGTTTGTCCTTTTCCATCCTCTGCTTCGCTCATGGCATTGGCCTTTGCGTAGGCGTAAGCCGCCTCGGAAACGTAACTGTTTCCCACCTTTACCGCCATTATAAATACAACTCCTTTCTTGGTCGAAATACTCCCTAAAACACTCCTTGCTCAGTCTATCGTGGATTTACGCTGAAACTTTAGCGGGGCGGTAAGGCTCCGGAGCCGGAGCGAAGGGCGGAATAAACGCCGGGAATGGTTCCCTTTATTTTCATCTGGCGGGTGATGGGCGAGGAGTCAGAGAGCGGCGGAGAATTTTTGCCTATGGGTGAGAAGAAGAATTTGGCTGACGGGGATATTTTTTGAATATCCTTGAAAAAGGAACGGAAATTTTGTATCATTATCCGATAATCACAAGTTGGAGTGTTCTTTTTCATGTTTGGGATACAGGCAAAAATCGATAAGAAGGTACTTGTGGCGGCTTTGCCTATCGTGATGGGGTATCTCCCGCTGGGAATGGCCTGCGGCATCTTAGCCGGCTCGGTGGGGCTGTCGGCCTTTGATATTTTTCTGATGTCGGTATTTGTTTTTGCCGGCAGCGGACAGTTTATCGCTCTCGCCATGATGGGCAGCGGGGCGGCGGCCATGTCGTCCATCATATTGACGACGTTTATCGTCAATCTCCGTCACCTTCTGTACAGCAGTACCCTTGTGCGGTACATAGGCAGCGGCTCCCGGGGATACCAAATGGCCTTTGCCCAGGAGATTGTAGACGAGACCTTTGCCGTAAACGAAAATCGTTTCTCCGATAAGAGGGAAACCTGGACGATGCCCCAGGCGCTTGGTTTGGCCTGGACGGCTCACGGGGCCTGGATTTTCTCTACGGTGCTGGGTCAAATCGTCGGTAGCATGGTGGAAATTGATATCAATCTTGTGGGTTATACCCTTACGGCAATGTTTATCGGATTGTGGTCCTTCCATTTCAAAAACCACCGCCTGATAATCGTGGGAGTTTTGGCCGGGGTTCTGGCCCTTTGGTTGTCTACGTTCCTTGACTATAAGCTCCACATCGTTGTGGCCACGGTGGTGGCGGCTACGGTGGGGATGTTCTGGGAAAACCGGGTTGAGGAAAGGGGGAACGGGCCGGAATGACCAGGATGACTCAGACGGAGATCCTGCTGACGATTTTCGGAATGTTCGTGGTAAGTTATGTCCCTCGGGTACTGCCCCCTCTTTTCCTTTCTCGCCGGAGGATACCGAAGGTAGTGGAGCACTGGCTGAAGTTTGTGCCTACTTCGGTTTTCGGGGCGCTGGTGTTTTCCGAAATTTTCGCGCGGCCGGGGTATGCTTTTGATTTTTCTGCTGGAAATATAAGTTTGTGGGCGTCGCTGATCGTTACAATGGTAGCCTGCAAGACTCATTCCATTGGAGCTTCCATCGTGTCCGGGCTCGCCTCGTTTTGGCTGCTGGAGCAGTTTTTTTGAAAGGACTTTTTATGTTAAAGGTTTTGAAGCTGGTAAAGCCTGCCGATTGGATCATCGGGGCCATGCTGCTTTGGCGGATGGCGCTGATTGATTTTGATAACATTTGGTATACGGATATGTTCTGCCTTACGGCTTTTTGTATCTGGTTTGGGCAGCTGTGCATAAGACTGTATTTACAGTGCCACCCGGATGTGTGGAAGTAGGAAAAAAGATTGAGGTGACCGTTATGAAAAAGCTTTTATCCATGCTGGCCGTCGTTTTGACGGCATTGTTCCTGACAGCCTGCGGCGTAAAGGTTCAGGGAGATCCTGGTATTAAATCAGAGACTGATAAAAATCCGGCGGCGCCACCGGCCGGTACCCTTCAGGTGAAAATGCTGGATGTGGGACAGGGAGACGCGATCCTCATCAGGAACGGGAAAAAGACGATACTTATCGATACCAGCGATATAGACGAGAAGGAGAAGCTGAAGAAGCGGCTGGCTGAGGAAAAGGTCGCTTCCTTTGACGCAGTTATTCTCACCCATCCCCATGCGGACCATATGGGGGGAATCGATTATGTCCTGAAAAATTTCCCGGTGGCAATAGTATATGATAACGGGCAGGCGGCAAAACCAAAATTTTACACAAACTATCTCAAGCTGCTGAAGGAAAAGAAGATCAAGAGTAAAACCCTAACCGCCGGTGATGTTTTGGACTTTGGGGACGGGCTTCGCTTTGCAGTCTACAGTCCTACGAAGGAAATGCGCAAGGACGGCGGCATGGAGAATGGAAAGATCAATCTCAATATCAACTCGATTGTGGGACGGCTGGAATTCGGTGACTTTCGGATGATGTTTACCGGGGACGGTGAAAAGGTTACGGAGGAGGGGATTTTGCGCCGCTATGGCAATGAAGCCGTTCGGGCAAGCATCCTCAAGAGCCCCCATCACGGCTCAAAAACCTCTAATTCCGAAGCTTTCCTGAAAGCGGTAAAACCTGATTGGGCGGTAATTTCCTGCGGGGTGAACAATGATTATCATCATCCCCATCCTTCCGTCCGCAACCGGTACGGAAAGATGAAGATCGATTTTTACCGGACAGATATCAACGGAAATATCACCATTACCACCACCGGCAGGAAGGTTGATGGCAAGCTGTATCGGATTTCCGCTCAGAAGGGTAAGAAAAACGATCAGACAGGGTATTGACAGAGGGGATACATTATATGGCAAAGGAAACCGTAAGCATTCATGCCTGCCTTGACCGCCGGGAAGAGGAAAAAGCGGTGCTGCTTCTTGGCAATGAGGAAAAGCCGGTGGTTTTTCCGCTGAAATATCTGCCGGAAGATATTGACGAAGGGGACTGGCTGAGAATAACGATAGAGTACGATGAGGCTGCTACGATAGCGGCGGAGGATGAAGCGGCGTCTCTTTTGGCGGAACTGCGTCGTGATGAAGGATAAGATTGGAAGAATGGTATTGCAGATGTCAAGAATCGTCAGAGGCTTTTTGCTGTTGATGGTCCTGTGCGTAGCCGGGCTGGTTATCGCTCCGGCGGAAAATGCTGAGGCATCGTCGGCAAAAAGCGAAATAACTGGCTTCAAGGAAGAAATTTCCACCAACCCCAAAACGGGGGCGGAAATATACCGGCTGGAATACGGGATAACGACTCCGGAGATTCAGTTTTCCCGAAAATATACGAGGAAAAATCCCAATCAGCTGCAGTTGGTTTTCAAGAAAACAAAACTGGGCAAGCTGGAGCAGGAGTACCAGATGGATGGCCGCTATGCCAGCGCCGTCAGCTTTGATGACAGTAAGGACGGGAAAGTAACGGTAACGGTAAAGTTTGCCGGTAACGTAAAGAAGCAGGGCTATAAAATCTACTATGCTAAAGCGGATAAGCGCGCCGGGAAGCCGGACAGGCTGGTAATGGAAATCCAGCGGCGGGGAAGCTACGGGTACAACGTAGATCTGAAAGGTCTGGAAGGAAGAACCATCGTTATCGATCCCGGTCACGGCGGGGTTGACGGCGGGGCAACGGGCCCCAGCGGAATACGGGAAAAGGCTGTTACCCTTTATGTATCTCAGGCTCTGGACGATATTCTGGAGGCCAACGGGGCAAGGGTCGTAATGACCCGTTGGGATGACCGGGATGTTTATGGCCCGCAGGCAACGGACCATCAGGAGCTTGACGCCAGAGTGGATGTGGCGAGGCGTACCAGGGGTGCCGATGTGTTTGTGAGCATTCACTGCGATGCTTTTTCCAGTCCTGAAGCCAGTGGTACCAGCACGTTCATTTACGGCAGATCTCCGGAGGATTACAAGCTGGGTCAGGCTTTACAGGCTGGAATGATCCGGCGGGGCGGCCGTAAAGACAGGGGCGTCAGGAAAGCCAATTTCTACGTTGTCAAGCATTCGCCGGTACCGGCGGCACTGGTTGAGCTGGCCTTTATCACCAACTACAAAGAGGAAATGCTGCTTTGCTCCGACGGTTTTCAGCAGGACATGGCCGTGGGAATAGCCGAGGGCCTGGCAGAATTTTTACGGGATTACAGCGGCAACGGCTCTATCAGGGATGGCTCCAGGCTGTCACCAAGGCAAAGACGGGGATACCGGAACAAAGAAAGGAAAGCTTCCCTCAGGACTTCAAAAGAGGAGCGTAGAAGGAAATGAAAAAGACGACTGACTGCCGGATAAAGAGGTATGTGAAGAATTGTCTTGTGCTTGCTTTTGTACTCATGCTGTCTTTGACCCTGTCCGGCTGCGATGAGAATCAGAAACACGGCGAGAAGCCGCCGGTAACTAATAACGGGGGAGTTACAGTAAATATCGGGAAGACCAAGCCGGAAACGCAACGGGAAGTTACCGTCTATTTCCCGAATAAGACCGGGGACAAGCTGCTACCGGCAAAAAGGAAGATAAAAGGCGAGGCGCCGGTCGAAGAAATAGTTTCCCTGATATTGGAGGGGCCGGATGACGCTGAACGGGCGGACGGAATGGTAAGACCTTTTCCAAAAGGCGTAAAGCTTTTAGGGGTCGCCGTCAAAGACAAGATTGCCAGGGTAGACTTCTCAGTGGAGCTGACAAAGGAGTTTCAAGGGGGTTCCACGGGGGAAATCATGCTGGCCTCATCCCTGGTGAACACCTTGACAGAGTGTCCGGAAATTGAAAAGGTCCAGATACTTGTTGAGGGAAAAAGGATCGAAAGCCTTTCGGGACATCTTGATTTCAGTGAACCCATGGAAGAATTTGAGGATTATTAAGGTCTGAAAGTTGTCTCCGCTCGAATTAAGTAAGTGCAGATTTTGGGCAGCAGTGTGGCGCTGACGTCTTTCCCGTCATCATGTGCAAGAGGAAGGAAAACAGCTGAGGCTGGTTTCCAAAATAGCGGCGTTAGAAAAGAGAGTATGAAAAAGCACCCTGCTGAGGCGGGGTGCTTTTTTCTGCCCGTTGACTGCCGGGCTGAGGGAGATAACTGCCAAGGGGTTGGTTTATGAATAATTTTGAAATGACGGGCAGCCATCAGGGAGGATGAAGGGACGAAACCCTGCCGTGAAGCAGGGTTCAGCCTGAACCGGAATATGTATAAAGTCTTGCTTTTTTGTTTGCGGTTAAACAGGTTATCGTGCTATAATGAGCCTGAAAATTTGCCGTTCTTTTCGGGCTAAAATTGTGCATAACGGTGAATAAAATATCCTCTTGCATATAGCGTGGATGCTGTATGACGGGAATTGCAGCAGTGAAGTTTTGGTGCTGGCTCTTCATTCGAGCGGGAGAATGTGACGATGATCCCGCAGGTTGTGCCGGGATTTTCCCCGGGGAAAGTTTCGGGCTGAATTTATGGGCAGTTTGATCCGTCCGTCGCTGAAATCACTGCAAAGGTGATTGAGGATGATCCTGTCTGTGAAGGCGAAATAAAAAGCCGGCATCAGATAGTGATTCATACAGGTAAAGTGGTTATTTTTACTATTTATCTACAAATTCTAAGGAGGAATTAACATGGCAGAAGAAATGGTAAAGGAAAAAGGGATTGGCAGTATCCGGATCGCGGACGAGGTGGTCAGCATTATTGCCGGCATGGCGTCCACAAATGTTGAAGGCGTTGCCGGTATGAGCGCCGGTATTGTCGGGGGAATTGCGGAGGTCCTTGGTCATAAGAGCTTTACAAAGGGCGTTAAGGTTGAGGTCGGCGAGAAGGAAACGGCTGTAGACCTGTTCATTATCGTGCAGTATGGCGTCCGCATTCCCAACGTTGCCTTAAAGGTGCAGGAGGCTGTCAAGAATGCCATTGAGAGCATGACTGGTCTGGTCGTCGTTGAGGTCAATGTCCATGTTCAGGGCGTGGAAATGCCGGAGCAGGACTCCGACAAAGAGGACGATCAGCGGGTCCACTGATCTGAGTGAGGCAGAGGGGCTTTTGCTCCTCTGCATGATCTTGTTTATGTGCCGGAAAAGGAGGCCGTGAGCAGTGCAGTTATTCAAACGCCTGGCGGTGCTTTTGTTTGCTGTGGTTATGACTGTAGCGTCGCTGGCTTATTTAGCTTTGGCTTCAGGCCTTGTACCCTGGTACCTGGTGGAGGCGCATGTAAAGCCTCTTATCGGCGGCGTTCCTCTCATCAGCGCCGGAATAGCCTCGTTGGTATGGAGCGTCATGCTCGTCCTTCTCTTCATGGGGGGACAGCGATCCATTGATTTGGAGAGGGAGATCGTCGTCGGTGGCGGAGAGAAGGGCAAGGTCAATATTGCCCACGGGGTTATTACGGGGGTTGCTGAAAAGGCGGCGGCTAAGGTAAACGGAGTCCGGGAAGCCTTTGCAAAAATCAGGGCGGCCGAGAGCGGGGAAAATCCCTCCATAGCCCTGAATGTGGGTTTGGTCATAAGTAACGGGGCAGATAAGAATGCCGTTGAACTAGGTGAGGAGGCCCGCAGTCTGGCAGAGGCTGCCGTAAGATCCATGACCGGTCTTGACCGGGTGTCTGTTGAGATACATATTGTAGAGGTATCAGCCGGGATGAACAGGGATGCGAAAGCGGCTAAAAAGCGGGTTGTATAAGCAGGTGACGGTGTGAAGGAATTATTATTAAACAGGCTCCGCTCTGTTTGGGAAGCCCATCCCGTGACGCTTATTACCACTGCAAGCGGGATATTCATGGGAATACTCATGCTGGTCATCGGGTTTTGGGCAACATTTTTCCTGACGCTGACCGGAGCGGCCGGGTTTGTCATTGGCCGCTGGCTTGAGGCGGACGAAAGCCGGCTGACAGATTTTTTAGAGAGATTGGACGATTTGCTTCGTCGCTGAATTCTATTGCTAAGGAGACTTCTGAATGAGTCGCAGAAATGCCAGAATTGTGGCAATGCAGGTATTATTCCAGTTTGACATGGGACAGCCATTGACGAATGATGTGTCCCAGGAGGACGCCCTGGAAACAGCGCTGATGATGGCGGCTGACAGCGGCCGGAATGGAGAAGCTGCAAAGCTGAGCGATGATGATCTTAAATTTGCCCGTTTTCTGGTAAACGGAGTGCTTGATAATAAGGCGGCTATTGACGAGCTGATTACAGCCGTATCCAGGATCTGGAAGATAAACCGCATGGCCTCCATAGACCGCTGTGTTCTCAGGATGGCAGTATTTGAGCTGAAGCTTGCCCCTAAGGAAAGCGCGGCGCCGGTGGGGACAGTTATTGACGAGGCCGTGAGAATCGCCAAGGGATTTGGCACCGAAAAGTCGGGAAGATTCGTCAATGGGGTTTTGGCCAGCATTATAGGAGAGAAAGACTAGATCCTTTTCCGTGAAATATATGGAGACAAAAAAACTTACTGTAACTGAGCTGACCCACTATATAAAAATACTGCTGGAAGGTGACCGGATCACCGGTCATGCGGTGGCTGTAGTGGGAGAGGTTTCCGGGGCAAATGCGGGGCCCAGAGGTCATATATATTTTTCCCTGAAGGACAGCGGAGCCGCTCTGGACTGCGCTGTCTGGTCGTCAACCGTCAGCCGCCTCCGGTATAGGCCGCGGAATGGAGATAAAGTCCTTGCTTTTGGGAAGCTGGATTTGTATGCTCCCCAGGGCCGGTATAAGCTGGTGGTAAATCAAGTACAGCCGGTGGGAGCCGGGGATATAATGGCCCAGCTGGAGGCGTTGAAACAGAAGCTGGCCGCGGAAGGACTCTTTGCTGAGGAACATAAAAAGAAATTGCCGTCATTTCCTAGGACTGTGGGAATAATAACCTCGGCCACCGGGGCGGCGTTGCAGGATATGGTCAGAGTCGCAAAGACGAGAAATCCCCGTGTCCGGCTGATTTTTCATCCGGCAAAGGTCCAGGGAGAGGGAGCGGCGGAAGAGATTGCGGCGGCGCTGGACTACTTTAGCAAGGCGAATAACGTTGATGTTGTAGTCTGCGGCCGGGGCGGCGGCTCTATGGAGGATCTTTGGGAATTTAACCGGGAAATCGTAGTCAGGGCGATATATAGCTGTCCGGCGCCGATCATCTCGGCCGTAGGCCACGAAACCGATTACACGCTGGCGGATTTTGCCGCTGATGTGCGGGCGGCTACCCCCTCCAATGCAATGGAGCTGGCGGTACCGGATACGGTAGAGCTGGGACAAAAGCTGGGGCAGTTGGCTGCAAGGATCCGTCAGGCGGCGAATGCGAAAATAAAGTATAATCAGACAAGGCTGGATGCCTTGAGAAGAAGCCGGTGTATGTCAAGTCCGGCAATGCTTTTAACCGAGAAGCGGCAGAGTCTGGAGCTGCTGGCGGAACGGCTGGCGGAAAAGGGCCGGGGAAACCTGGAGACCAAGCGGCAGCGAGTCGTTCTCCAGCGTGAGCGGTTAGCCCTGCTGGATCCCATGAATTTGCTGCGCCGGGGCTACGGAATTGTCAGAAGCGGTGATGGTAAGCTGCTTCGCAGTGTCAGCGGGGTAAAAGCTGGCGATGACATTATGGTAAGGTTGTCAGATGGAGAGATCAACGCGGTGGTTCGCTCGGTGAACTGACAGCTGCTTATGAAAATAATAGACGGAGAAGATTATGGCGGCAAGAAAAATCGTTGCGAAGGAGCAATCCTTTGAGGAGGCGCTGGGGGAGCTTGAATCGATCGTGGCGGAAATGGAGCAGGGAGAGCCTACCCTTGCGGAGCTTACCGAAAAGTACAGCCGCGGCGTAGTGCTTATAGAGAAGTGCCAGCAGGATTTGGATCGGGCAGAGAAAATGATCGATCTGATGGTAAAGCCTGACGGGTCCCTTGCGGAAACCGATATGACTACCCTCAGGGCTTAGAGTACAAATTGGTGGGATTATAATGACAGAGAATGCAATCAAGGAAATGAAGACTCAATGGAATCAGCGGCGGGATCTGGTGGAGACCGAGCTTCCCCGGCAGCTGCGCCAATCGGGAAAACCCCTGGATAAAACCCTGACAGAGGCTATGGAGTACAGTCTCATGGCGGGGGGAAAAAGGCTCAGGCCGATTCTGCTGATGGCGGCGGCTGATGCTGCCGGGGCAAAGGGGGAAGACTTTATCGTCAGCGCCTGCGCCATTGAGATGATCCATACCTATTCTCTGATTCATGATGATCTTCCGGCCATGGACAATGACGACTACCGCCGGGGAAAGCTCACCAATCACAAGATTTACGGGGCGGGGATGGCAACGCTGGCCGGAGATGCCCTGCTGACCCTGGCTTTTGAAGTTATGACCAGGGAGAAAGCCTCGGCTGAAATGAAGCTGGCGGTGATCCGGGAAATGAGTTCTGCCGCCGGGCCTCAGGGAATGGTGGGGGGACAGGCGGTAGACCTTGAGTCCGAGGGAAAGCATATTCCCCTTGAGCGGCTCAGAGAAATGCACCTGGGCAAGACCGGCGCTCTTTTTAAGGCAGCGATCCGTTCCGGAGCCATACTGGCCAAAGCAGACGATAAGACTCTGGAGGCTCTGACAAAATACGCATTAGCCTTTGGCCTCGCCTTCCAGATTACCGATGATATTCTCGATGTGGTGGGGGATGAAGCCACCATCGGCAAGCCGGTAGGCAGTGACGAGCGCAATAATAAATCCACCTATGTTACTCTCACCTCCCTTGCGGAAGCGCGGCGGCTTGCCCAACAGGCCGTAGACGATGGCCTGAAAGCCATTGAACCCCTTGGAGAAAAAGCAGAATTTTTGGGGGCATTGCTGGAGTATCTTATCTGCCGGAATAAATAGTAATAGTATTTGAACGGAAGAAGATTATGTCGCATATTTTGGAACGTATTAACAGTCCGGCTGACCTTACCCAGCTGACCATTGGGGAGATGGAACAGCTGGCGGTGGAGCTTCGCCGGCTGATTGTCGACACCGTGGCGGAGAACGGGGGACATCTCGCTTCAAGCCTTGGGGCAATTGAGTTGACCCTCGCCCTGTACAAGGTGTTTCGGCCTCCCCAGGATAAAGTGGTTTGGGATGTGGGCCATCAGGCATATGCCCACAAAATTCTCACGGGACGGCGGGACCGGTTCTCTACCCTCCGCCGAAAGGGTGGCATTACCGGTTTCCCCCGCCGGGCAGAGTCAATTTACGACATTTTCGGCGTGGGCCACGCGTCCACCTCCGTATCAGCGGCTCTGGGGCTGGCTGCCGCCCGGGATATCTCCGGCCGCGGCGAACACGTGATCGCGGTAATTGGCGATGGGGCCATGACTGGCGGCGAGGTTTTTGAAGCGCTGAACCACGCCGGCGATCTGAAGAAAAATCTGATCGTCATCCTGAATGACAACGGCCTTAGTATAGACGGTCACAGCGGGGCGCTGTCTGACTATCTGTCCTGCCTTCGGATCACCCCTGAATATATTCGGGCAAAACACGAAATTGAAGGGCTGATAAAGCACATTCCCCATATCGGTGAGACCGTTTACAAAACGGCTTCCCTCATCAAGGAAAGCGTAAAGTCAGCGATCGTTCCCGGCGGTCTTTTTGAGGAGCTGGGGTTCCGTTACGCAGGTCCGGTTGACGGTCATAACCTGAAGCTCCTCACTGAGGTGTTTACCGAAGTGAGCCAGCTGGACGGGCCAATCCTGGTTCATGTCCGCACGAAAAAAGGCAAGGGCTATATGCCGGCGGAAATGGAGCCGGAAAAGTTTCATGGGGTCGGCCCTTTTGATGTAATCAGCGGACAGATAAAAAAGAAGGCGGCGCCCCCCAGCTATACCCAGGTGTTCAGCGATACCCTGCGGGAGCTGGCCAGGGAAAACCGGGATATTGTGGCGATTACGGCGGCCATGCCCAGCGGTACAGGGCTGAAAGCTTTTGCCGAGGAGTTCCCGGATCGTTTCTTTGATGTAGGAATAGCTGAGGAACACGCAGTGACTATGGCTGGCGGTATGGCTGCCGGCGGCGTCCGTCCGGTGGTGGCCATTTATTCTACCTTCATGCAGCGGTCCTACGATCAGATTTTCCATGATATATGTTTGCAGAATGTACCGGTGCTTCTGTGCCTTGACCGGGCCGGTCTGGTGGGAGAGGATGGGGCGACCCATCACGGAGTGTTTGACTTGTCATATCTTCGCAGCCTGCCCAATATGACGATCATGGCCCCAAAGGACGAGAATGAGCTGCGCCAGATGCTGGCGGCAGCCTTCACCTACAACCGGCCCGTAGCGATTCGCTATCCCCGGGGGGCAGGGCTTGGGGTAGAAATCAGGAAAGAGCTGCGGCCGGTGGAGTATGGCCGCAGTGAACGGATCGAAATTCCAGAAGTCAACGCGGCTGCGGCTCCGATAACGATTTTGGCCGTAGGAAGTCAGGTTGACAACGCCCGGCATGCGGCGATACAGCTGAAGGATATGGGGATCGACGCCGCTGTGGTGAATGCGCGGTTTATTAAACCTATTGATTTGGATTTGATTACCGGGGTTATAAACAATCCGGCGACGAAGCTCATCGTCACCTCGGAAGAGAATGTACTGGCCGGTGGCTTTGGCTCCGGAGTGCTTGAGGCGATAGCCGACCTGGGAGCAGCCGTGCCGGTGCTTCGGTTTGGCATTGGAGATGAGTTCGTCCCCAACGGTACCCAGCGGGAAGAAAGGGAATACTGCGGGCTTTTGCCGGAGCAGATGGCGAAAAAAATTTCCGATCGGTACAAAAAAGCGGTGGGGAAACAGCTGTGACGCAGGAGATGGAATCAAAGGGAGAATATAAGCCGGTTATTGGCGAGCCGGTAAAAAAGGAAAAAAATAAAAAAGCCGGTAAAGTCCGACTAGATCAGCGGCTGGTGGAGCTTGGCCTCGCCCAGAGCCGCGGGCGGGCAAAGACTACTATCATGGCCGGGCTCGTGCTGGTTGACGGGCAGAAGACCGACAAGGCAGGAACTCTGGTCAGGGAGGATGCAGATATCCGCATCCTTGGCGGAGAGCTTCCCTATGTGAGCCGGGGCGGGCTAAAGCTCCGCCGGGCTATCGACTGCTTTGGTCTTGACCTGTCGGGGACGATAATGGCTGATATTGGGGCTTCTACCGGCGGCTTTACTGACTGCGCCCTCCGGCATGGAGCAGAGAAGGTCTACGCTATTGATGTGGGCTATGGGCAGCTGGCCTGGAAGCTCAGGACTGATGAACGGGTCGTCAATATGGAGCGCACTAACATCAGAAATGTGACGCCTGCTGATATCGGTGAACTGCTGACCTTTGCTTCAATTGACGTGGCCTTTATATCGCTGGATAAAGTCCTGCCGGCAGTCTGGGAGCTTCTGCTTCCCGGCGGCATGGCGGCGGCCCTGATAAAGCCGCAGTTTGAAGCAGGCCGGGGCAAGGTTGGCAAACACGGGGTTGTCAGGGAGCCGGAGACCCATCAGGCGGTAATTGAAAAGGTTATCTCGGTGGCTGAGGAGCTGGGCTTTTTTGTGTCAGGGCTTGATTATTCGCCGATAAAGGGCCCGGAGGGTAATATCGAGTACCTTGTTTGTCTGAAGAAGCCGGAAAATGAATCTGATGGCGACTCGATTGATTTTGATGTGGCGCAGGTGGTGTCATCTGCCCACGAGGCTCTGGGCGGCTTTACTCCGGCAGAGACCGAGAGAAATTTCCTCAATTCCATAAGGGAGGCGTGAAGGATGCTGACTATCGCTGTTTTCCCCAACATGGGTAAAGAAAACGCCAACATGGTTCTTAACCGTATTTTTAACTTCTTCCGAGACAAGGAAGTCAAGGTGGTTATGCCTCTGAATGAGGCGAAGCACTTTGGCTATGAGAACGATGGAGTGGAAAACATTGAGGAGCTGCCGATAGATATGGCCCTCTCCATCGGCGGCGATGGTACCCTGCTTGGCATTGTTCGCAGATTGTATGAACGGGATATTCCGGTATGCGGCATCAATATAGGCACCCTTGGCTTTTTGGCGGATATCGAGCTTCAGGAAATCGAGTCGAAGCTGGAGAAAATACTGGAAGGGCAGTACTACCTTGAAGAACGGATGATGATCGCCGGCTTTGTGAAGGCCCCGGGACAGGCGGAGCGGTTCCTGGGCCATGCCATCAACGATGTGGTGGTCAACAAGGGCGGCGGAGCCCGAATGCTTCATTTGGGGCTGTCCGTTGACCACTGCGGCGTAATGGATTACAAGGCGGATGGGATCATCGTATCCACGGCCACCGGTTCCACTGCCTACTCCCTGTCAGCCGGCGGTCCGATTATCAATCCGAAAATCAAGGTGCTGGTTTTGACTCCTATCTGTCCCCATACCTTTAATGCCCGTCCAATGGTTATAGATGAAAACGATGAAGTGTGCATTGAGATGAGGACGCCTCATACCGACACGGTAGCGACTTTTGATGGTCAGGAAAATTTCCGAATACCCTCCCGGGCGGCAGTGATCGTCCGCAAAGCGCTTTTGCCGGCAAAGATCGTGAAATTTGACGACAAGAATTACTACCAGACAATAAGGACAAAGCTTCTGTACAATTCTTAACCGGGCAACGAATGGTATCGCAAACTGATGTGGGTAATTTCTTCCGTATTGCATGAATGGTAAAAGGGATAACATCATGAAAAGACGCGTTGATAAAAAAATCCGTCAGGACAAAATCAGGGAAATAATCGCCGCAAGACCCATTGAGACGCAGCAGCTTCTGACCGAGGCTCTTTTAGAGATGGACATTGAAGTTACCCAGGCGACCGTGTCCCGTGATATAAAGGAGATGCGGCTCGTCAAGGTGTCAGCTGATGGAGTCCGCTCCCGTTATGCCTGCCCCAATGAAGAAAACAGCCTTTCGGTGAAGAACCGGCTGGAGCAGCTGTTGGCGGAAGCAATAATCAGCATTGACAGCAGCGAAAATATTATTGTCATGAAAACCCTGCCGGGTACGGCCAATGCTATCTGTGCGGCTCTGGATAATGCGGCCTGGCCGGAGATCATCGGCACATTGGCCGGTGACGATACCATAATGGCCGTCGTAAAACCAAAGGAAGCCGTTGTATCATGCCGCCAGAAAATTGCCGCCATGTGGGGAGGTAATTAAATGTTATCTACTCTTACAGTCTGGAATTTTGCCTTGCTGGCCCGCACGGAAATAAGCTTTGGCGCCGGTCTGAACATCCTTACAGGGGAGACAGGCGCCGGGAAATCTATACTTGTTGATGCCCTCGGGGCTGTTTTGGGTCACCGTCTCTCCGTCGACATGATTCGCACCGGCTGCGAATGGTTGCGGGTAGAGGCGGTTTTCGACATTGAGGGGGAAACGGCTTTGGCGGATTTCCTGAAGGAAGAAATGATCGACCTGGACGGTACGGAGCTGATCATTACAAGACAGCTTACGGATAAGGGCAAAAGCTCTGTTTTGGTAAATGGCTGCCGGACCACGCTTACAGTCCTGAAAAATATCGGCGAGTTCCTGTTTGATATTCACGGACAGCATGAAAATCTTGCGCTACTCAAACAGGAAAATAAGTTCCGGCTGGTGGATGGGACTCTGCCGAAAATAAAAGAAGCGCTGGATAAATACCGTGGTTTTTATCGAGAGTGGCAGGGGGCCAGAGGAAAGCTGCAAGAGCTGGAAAAAAGCCTGGCGGAAACTGCGGAGAGGAAGGACCTCCTGACCTGGCAGGCAGAGGAAATCGAAAAGGTAAAGCCGGAGGCGGGAGAATATGAGAAGCTGGAAGCCCAGGTAAAAAAACTGTCCAACGGGGAGAAAATTGCCGAGGACATAAGGGAGATATCGGGACTGCTGGGAGGAACAGGCGAAGCCCCCGGCGTGGCAGAAGCCATCGGAGGAGTTATCAGACGATTGGAGCACCTGAGCCGGTACGATGACAGTCTCGCTGACCTGATTGGCCGCCTGGAGAATGACCGGGTCGATATCGTCGATGTTTTTGCCCGGATAGATGATTACCATGACTCCCTTGATTTTGACCCGAACTATCTCGACCGGCTGCAGGGGCGTCTCGACAAACTGGATCGCCTGCTGAAGAAATTTGGGCCCACCATTGAGGCGGTGCTGGAGCGGTATCAAGAGATAAAGAATGACCTGGCTCTGATTGAAAACGGTGACGGCGACCTGGAGGAGCTTCGCCGCAGCGCGGCCACTGCAGAGAAACAGGTTCACGCCGCGGCGGGGCGGCTGACCGCCCTCAGGAAACAGGCGGCGGAGAAAATTTCCCATGACGTGACGGATGAGCTGAAGGAATTGGGCATGGATAAAGCCTGCTTCCGGGTGGAGATTGCCCCGGCGGATGGCTGGGGAGAACTGGGAGCGGATGAGGCAGAGCTCCTCTTTTCCGGAAATGACGGAGAGCCGGTAAAGCCCCTGGCAAAGGTGGCTTCCGGTGGTGAGCTCAGCCGTATTTCACTGGCGATAAAGAGCGCTGCCGCAGAAGGGGACAGCCTGGCTCCCAGTATGGTATTTGATGAGATCGATACCGGCATCGGCGGCCGGACTGCTCAAAGGGTGGCCGTGCGGATCGCCCGGGTGGCAAAGTCCCGGCAGGTGCTGTGTATAACCCATCTGGCGGCGATCGCTTCCATGGCTGACCGTCATCTCTACCTTGCCAAGGAAAGTGAAAAGGGGCAGACGACAACCTCTGTCAGAATAATTGACGGCCAGGAAAAAGTCGAAGAAATTGCCCGTATGGCCAGCGGACTTGATATGTCAGAAGCGGCGCTCGCCAACGCGAGGGCAATGCTTGACCATGCGGCGGTGGAAAAAAGCAAGCTGTGAAAGAGCCTTTGAGTTCCTGCCGGAAACGGCAGGAAGCAAAGCCTTATGAACAACAATATTACCTGCGAAAGGAGGTGAAATAAATGATACTCGATACGATTTTACGATTTTTCATCATTCTTCTGTTCTCGGTGGCCGGGGCGGCAGCAATGCGTCTGGCCAGTCCTGTCCTGACTCAGTTTGTGACTACGGAGCTGATGAAAACCGATTTGGGATTTTTCCGTCTCACCATTTCCAGCTTTATATGTATTATATCCGGACTTGTTCTCGGCGGCATGGTTGGCCACCTGCTTGCCCCTTTATTTATCCGCCAGCTCAAAAGCTTCTCAGCCTGGGCAGAGGCTCAAATCAACAAGATGCCTGCCCACGATGCGATTGCAGGCGTTTGCGGCCTGGCTTTAGGACTTATTATGGCCAATCTTCTGGGAGCGGCTTTTTCCCGAATCCCCATAATCGGAGACTACGCGCCGGTTGTGTTCAGCCTGGTCTTCGGTTATATGGGAATCAGTATCCTGATTCGCAAACGGGAGGATTTGGAGACCGTATTTGATGCCGTGCCAAAGCTCCTGCGGGAACTGGTGCGGGCAAAAGGCGAGCAGAACGACACCCCGCCGCCGGTAGCGGTAGTCAGCGTGGTGGAAAAGCCCAGTATGCCCGCTTCCGAGTCTGAGCCGGTCAAGGAGCCTCAGTACAAACTGCTGGATACAAATGTCATCATCGACGGGCGGATTGCCGATATAATCGACAGCGGATTTCTGGAAGGAACCCTGTTGGTGCCGGTATTTGTGCTGGAGGAGCTTCAGCATATCGCTGATTCTTCCGATATGCTGAAGCGCAGGAGAGGCCGCCATGGTCTTGATGTTCTCCAGCGGATCCGTTCCTTTGGGAAGATGAAGGTGGAGGTTACCGGCGAGGATTTTTACGATGTCAACGAGGTTGATTCCAAGTTGGTCTGTCTGGCCCAAAAGGTCAATGGCAAAATAATTACCAACGATTACAACCTTAATAAAGTGGCGGAACTTCAAGGGGTAACCGTTCTGAATATAAACGAGCTGACCAATGCCGTTAAACCCGTCGTTATTCCGGGGGAGACCATGACCGTAAATGTGGTAAAAGAGGGAAAAGCTCAGGGACAGGGACTGGCATACCTTCCCGATGGAACCATGATCGTCGTAGAGAATGGTCAGCGATTCCTTGACGAGACCATTACGGTAGAAGTTACCTCTGCCCTTCAGACGGCGGCAGGAAGAATGATCTTTGCCAGGCCGGTCAGATAAGCTGGGAACTGTTGGCTGTCTGTCCTTTGTTTGCGGATTGTTTGTGGCTTTTTGTCGCGTTTGGGATAAAAGCAGGAAAACAACATAAAACAACAGAAAACAATGTTGGTTGCCCCCCCAACTGTGGAAAAAGCTGCCCGTTTTTGTTGATTTCTCTTGACACACGTCTTTATTATGATATAATAAAGACTGTGCGGTGTGAAAGGGCACCGCCTTTAATAATTTTAGGAGGGTCTTCAAGATGACAGGAAAAGTAAAATGGTTCAGTGCCGAAAAAGGCTATGGCTTCATTGAGCAGGAATCTGGTGGCGATGTATTCGTTCACTTCTCCGCTATACAGGGCGACGGCTTCAAGACTCTAAACGAGGGCGAGGCTGTTGAGTTTGAGATCGTTGAGGGCGCTCGCGGTCCTCAGGCTGCCAATGTAGTAAAAAAGTCTGCCTGATTTGACTATAACGGCGAAAGGATATCCTCTGCTTCCATGTGGTAAGTGACTGGTGATATAGCAGCTAACACGATGAAGATGATATCTCTATTATCGTTGAGCGCGAAAATAAATACCCCCCGGCTATGCCGGGGGGTATTTATTTGATTTATAGACTTTAGTCTGCTGCGGCAACTGGAGTTTTCGCAACGCGAAAAACGG
>CAZIKQ010000009.1:0-48540 GCA_964540025.1 uncultured Schwartzia sp.
GCGACAGCTCCCCTACAGGGGAGCCACGCGCTTGGATTAGCCGTTCACAAAAGCCTCCCCCGCAGGGGAGGTGGCGGAGAGAGAGCTTGCCTCTCCCTCTGGGAGAGGTGGCACATCGTCAGATGTGACGGAGAGGGTATATGCCTCGCCTTTAGGTCGATATGGATAATCAAACGAGAATTGTATTTCAGGATAATTTAGAATATTGGGGCTGAGGAAAATGAAGATTTCATTTTTCCCAGTCCTTTTTTGAGGGAAATGGACGGACAATACAACGAACAGTACAAGGTAAACCTGCCGGTTTTCGCCGGGCCGATGGAGCTGCTTCTCTCCCTTATCGAGAAGCACAGGATTGACATTTACGATATTCCCATGGCGGTCATAACCCGGGAGTATCTGGATTACCTGGCCAAAATGAAGGAGTTTGCCATCGAGCCGGCCAGTGAATTTCTGGTGATGGCGGCCACCCTTCTCCTGATAAAGTCCCGGATGATGCTTCCCAGGGAGCCGAAGCCAGCGGAGGAGACGAAGGAAGGGGAAGAAGCCGATCCCCGCAAGGAGCTGGTGGAGCGCATCCTGGAATACCGCCGCTACAAGGAGGTTTCGGGGGAGCTTCAGTCCATAGCGGAGCAGGCGGGACGCTTTGTGGGCCGGCCGCCAATGGATATTCCCACCCGCCGGGCCGCTCCCGTTGGGCTGAAGGCGGCGGATCTCGTCGCTGCCTTTCGCCTGGCGCTGGCGGCGGCGGAGGAGAAGGAGCTCCCGGCGGTCATCGTTCCCCGGGAGCGGTACACGGTGGAGGACAGGATGGCTTTCATCCTCTACCGGCTGGCGGAGGAGAAGAGACTGCTCTTTACCGGGCTGTTCCGCTCCTCTGACCGGGAGGAGTGCATTACCACTTTTCTGGCTCTGCTGGAGCTTATAAAATTGGAGAAGGCGGTAGCCAGGCAGGCGGAGAGCTTTGGGGAAATCCTCATTGAAAGGCGGGAAGCGCCATCGGTCAGCGAGGGCGGTGAGCCTTTGCCGTGACTGTTTGCCGGAGCTTATGTATACTTGAATATCGGCTGTAAAACCCGGAGTATCGCCTTGACGCTCCGGTTTTTTTATTGTAAACTTAAAAAATGTTATAGAACGAAAAGGAATCAACAATTTTTTCTGCTAAATTTCCCAGTCGATCCGAATGTTTCAAGGAGGAGAAGGTATGAATATTCATGAGTACCAAAGTAAAGCGATCCTTAGAGAGTTTGGCGTGAAGGTGCCCAACGGCGCGCCCGCCTTTTCTCCTGAGGAGGCGGCCCGGGTGGCGAAAGACCTGCCCACCCGGATCAAGGTGGTAAAGGCGCAGATCCACGCCGGCGGCCGGGGCAAGGCGGGGGGCGTAAAGCTGGCCCAGAGCATTGAGGAAGTAAAAAAATATGCGGTGGAGCTGCTGGGCAAGGTTCTCGTCACCCACCAGACCGGGCCCCATGGCAAAGAGGTGGGCCGCCTCCTGATTGAGGAGGGCTCCAACATCGAGAAGGAGTATTACCTTAGCTTCGCCGTCGACCGGGCCTCTGCCCGGGTGGTGATGATGGGCTCCGAAGAAGGCGGCATGGATATCGAGGAAGTGGCGGCGGTCAGTCCGGAAAAGATTTTGAAGGAAACCATCGATCCGGCGGTGGGGCTGATGCCCTTTCAGGCTACCCGCATGGCCTACAGGATGAATTTTAAGCCGGAGGTTATTAACAAGGTTACCACTCTGATGCTGAACCTTTACCGGGTTTTTGTGAAAAAGGACTGCTCCCTGGCGGAGATAAATCCGCTGGTGGTCACAAAAGAGAATGATGTGGTCGCCCTGGACGCCAAGCTGAATTTTGACGACAGCGCCCTGTTCCGCCATCCGGAAATCGAGGCCCTTCGGGATAACTCGGAGGAGGATCCCAAGGAGCTGGCGGCGGGGAAAATCGGTCTTTCCTATGTGACGCTGGACGGGGACGTGGCCTGTATGGTAAACGGCGCGGGGCTGGCCATGGCCACGGTGGACATCATCAAGTATTACGGCGGCGAGCCGGCAAACTTTTTGGACGTGGGCGGCGACAGCACTGTGGAAAAAATTGCCGACGCTTTCCGCATCATGCAGTCTGACGGCAAGGTAAAGAGCGTGTTCGTAAACATCTTCGGCGGCATCAACAAGTGCGATGTTATCGCCGGGGGCGTCGTCAAGGCAGCCCGGACCATCGGGCTGAAGCTGCCGGTAGTGGTCCGCCTGGACGGCACCAACGTGGACGCGGGCCGGGCCATTCTGGAAGAGGCAAAGCTGCCCATGGTTTACATCGCCAAGACTATGAGCGAGGGCGCCAAGAAGGTTGTAGAGCTGGCAAAGCAGGCAGAGGCCTGAGGAGGGAACGGACATGGGTATTTATGTAAATAAAGACAGCCGGGTCCTCATTCAGGGCATCACCGGCAAGCAGGCTACATTCCACACCAAGATTTCCATGGACTACGGCACCAACGTGGTGGCCGGGGTCAAGGCGGGCCGGGCCGGGGAAAAGGTTCTCGGGGTGCCGGTGTTTAACTGCGTAAGCGACGCGGTCAAGGAGACGGGAGCCAACGTGGGTATGCTGTACGTACCGGCCCGTTTCGCCGCCGACGCCATCATGGAGGGAGTGGACGCGGGGCTGGATTTCATCTGCTGCATCACCGAGCATATTCCCGTGCAGGATATGATCAAGGTCCGCCGCTGCATGGAGGGTAAAAAGACGAAATTCCTGGGGCCCAACTGCCCGGGGATCATCACCATTGACGAGTGCCGCTTGGGACTGCTGCCCACCCATATTTTCAAGAAAGGCCACGTGGGGGTTATCAGCCGCTCCGGCACCCTCACCTATGATGTTGCCTATCAGCTGACGCTGGCCGGTATCGGCCAGACTACCGCTATCGGTATCGGCGGCGATCCGGTGAAGGGTCTGGACTTCATCGAGGTGCTTGATAAATTCAACAATGATCCGGATACGGAAGCCGTCCTCATGGTCGGCGAAATTGGCGGAACCGCTGAGGAAGAGGCGGCTCACTGGATCAAGGGCCACATGAAGAAGCCTGTCGTGGGCTTCATTGCCGGCCGCCAGGCGCCGCCGGGCAAGCGCATGGGCCACGCCGGGGCCATCATCGCCGGTGGCCAGGGCACGGCGGCGGACAAGATCAAGGCAATGAATGAAGCGGGTATCCAGGTGGCGGAAACGGTAGCCGATATGGGCGAGCTGGCCGTGAAGGTGCTGAAGGAAGCCGGATTGTACGAGAAGTGCCACACCTGCTGATTCTTTGCTGGTTTTTCCGCATGACTGCGTTGCGGCAATCTCTAATCCGTCTAATAGCCTCCCCTCTCGGGGAGGTGGCACCGAAGGTGCCGGAGGGGTGAAGATTTGCCGGGTAGTTTCCTTGTCACCCCTCAGTCGCTTTCAGCGACAGCTCCCCTACAGGGGAGCCAATACCTACCGCATGGCGGAATGGCAATTCAGTCCCTTGCTTGTGTACCAACCGATACACAAGCAAGGGATTTTTCTCGATTTCAGAGCCTCCGCTAAAAAATAACGGTTACCGCTTGTAATCCACCATGAAGTATGCTATCATTGCACAGATAGCGTATCGGAGGGCCAGCGGCATCCCGCGGCGGGCGGTTTTGTCCGTCCGGCGGATGAAGGAATTGACGACCGGGCTCTTTAATGAATAAGCAAAAACGCAAATCGGGAGGAAGTTTTTGATGAAGGTCACTAAAGAAAATCTTGAAAACATGGAAATGGCTCTCACGGTAGAAGTGCCGGTGGGGGAGTGGGAAAAAGCGATTAAGCAGGCAATAAACCGCATTGCCCATAGCATAAATATTCCGGGCTTCCGCAAGGGCAAGGCTCCCCGCAGTATCATCGAGCGTACCGTGGGCATGGATGCCGTTCTGGACGAGGCTTATGAAATCTGCGCTCCGGATGCTTTTGACAAGGTCCTCCGGGAGGAGAATATCGAGCTGGGGGCATATCCCAGGTTCGAGCGGATCACTGCAGTTTCCGGCCAGCCGCTGATCTTTAAGGCGGTCATTGTTCCGAAGCCTCCTGTAACTCTGGGGGAGTACAAGGGCGTAAAGGTTGAGAAGAAGGCCATAGAGGTCACGGAAGAAGAAATCTTAAAGCACATCGACAGAATGCGGGAGCGGAGGGCCAAGCTGGTGGATGCGGCCGCTGACGCCGTCGTGGCCAAGGGCGATATGGTCACCTTGGATTTCAAGGGCTTTGTGGATGATGAGCCCTTCGAGGGGGGCGAGGGGAAGGATTATCCCCTGTCCATCGGCTCCGGCTCGTTCATTCCCGGCTTCGAGGATCAGCTGATCGGCGTTGCCGCCGGTGGAGAAAAGGACGTGGAGGTCACCTTCCCGGAAAACTATCACACGGAGAAGCTGGCCGGCCGCCCGGCGGTGTTCAAGTGCAAGGTCAATACCATCAAGCACAGGGAGCTGCCGGAGCTTACCGATGAGTTCGTAAAGGAAGCCAGCACCTTCCAAACCGTTGACGAGCTGAAGAACGACGTCCGGGAAAACCTCCTCCGGCAGGGAGAGGCTCAGGCCAAGCAGGAGCGGGAGGAAGCCGCTGTAGACAAGGCGGTGGAAAACGCCACCCTCGAGGTTCCGCCCAAAATGGTGGAGGATCGGATAAATCAGATGATCGAGACTCTGGTCAGCCGTCTGGAGAGCCAGGGCTTGAAGTTTGAGCAGTACCTCCAGTATACGGGCACCGATATGGCCCGTCTCCGGGAGGATTACCGGGAGGCTGCCCTGAAGGGGGTCAAAGCGGATCTCGTTCTGGAAGCCATTTCCAAGCAGGAGGAGATCGCCGTCACCGCTGATGAAATCGAGGCGGAGATAGGCTCCATGGCCAGGGCCTACAATGCCACCCCGGCTCAGGTGAAGAAGATTATCCGGGAGCAGGGCACCTATAGCGGGCTGGTGGCCAACATCGGCCGCCGCAAGACCGCAAAGCTGATTATCGACAACATGACTGAGTGATTTCTTTGCTGTCAGGTAGGTAAATTACGGAGGGCAGGCTTCAAGCCCGCCCTCCCTTTTGTTAAAAAAGGAGAAAATCATGGGCTATATGATCCCTATGGTTGTGGAGCAGACCAATCGCGGCGAACGCTCCTATGATATCTATTCCCGCCTGTTGAAGGACCGCATCGTCTTTCTGGGGGGCGAGATCAACGACGACGTGGCCAATCTGGTGGTGGCGCAGCTGCTGTTCCTGGAGTCCGAGGACCCGGACAAGGATATCCACCTGTACATAAACAGTCCGGGAGGGGTTATTACCGCCGGGCTGGCCATCTATGACACCATGCAGTACATCCGGCCCGATGTGTCCACTATCTGCATCGGTCAGGCGGCCAGCATGGGCTCCCTGCTGCTGGCCGCCGGGGCTCCCGGCAAGCGGTACGCTCTGCCCCTGTCCCGGATAATGATTCATCAGCCGCTGGGCGGCGCCCGGGGCCAGTCCACGGACATTCAGATCCAGGCCAGGGAGATCCTGCGGATGCGGGAAATCCTCAACGGGATCTACGAAAAGCATACCGGCCAGCCGGTAGACCGAATCAATCAGGATACGGAGCGGGATAATTTCATGAGCGCCGAAGAGGCCAAAGAATACGGCCTCATCGATCAGGTGGTGGAAAACCGCCCGGCGCCTGACAAGGAATAATTTACAGTTTTGGAAAAGGAGGGCTGTCATCTTGAATTTCGGAGAAGATAAAGGTCAGCTGAAATGTTCATTCTGTGGAAAAATGCAGGACCAGGTCCGCAAGCTGGTAGCCGGTCCCGGTGTTTATATTTGTGACGAGTGCATTGAGCTGTGCAATGAAATTGTGGAGGAGGAGCTGGCGGACGAACCCCTGGGGGTAAATCTGGCGGATGTGCCGAAGCCAAAGGAAATCAGGGAAATTCTGGACCAGTACGTAATCGGGCAGGATCAGGCCAAAAAAGCCCTTTCCGTGGCGGTCTACAACCATTACAAGCGGATAAATTCCCAGGGAAAATCCTACGGGGAATACGCCGACGTGGAGCTGCAAAAGGCCAACGTGCTGATGCTGGGGCCCACCGGCAGCGGCAAGACCCTGCTGGCTCAGACCATGGCCCGCATTTTGAAGGTTCCCTTTGCCATCGCCGATGCCACCAGCCTGACGGAAGCCGGTTATGTGGGCGAGGATGTGGAAAATATCCTCCTGAAGCTGATTCAGGCCGCCGACGGGGATATTGAAAGGGCGGAGAAGGGAATTGTCTACATCGATGAAATCGACAAAATCGCCCGTAAGTCGGAAAATACCTCCATCACCAGGGACGTTTCCGGCGAGGGCGTCCAGCAGGCCCTGCTGAAAATAATGGAGGGCACCGTCGCCTCTGTCCCCCCCCAGGGCGGCCGGAAGCATCCCCATCAGGAAATGATGCAGATCGATACCACCAATATTCTGTTTATCTGCGGCGGCGCTTTTGACGGAATTGACAGGATAATCAAAAACCGCCTTGGTCAGAATACCATCGGCTTCGGGTCAAAGGTGAAAAGTAAGGCCGAGCTCAGCGAGGATGAGGTGCTGGCAAAACTGGAGCCGGAGGATCTGCTGAAGGCGGGGCTGATCCCGGAATTTATCGGCCGGGTGCCGGTGACGGTGACACTGAACGCCCTGTCGGAGGAGGCCCTCTGCCAGATAATTACCGAGCCCAGGAATGCCTTGATGAAGCAGTACCAGAAGCTCTTGAATATGGACGGGGTAAAGTTGTCCCTTGACGAAGGAGCCGTAAAGGCTATCGCCAAAAAGGCCATGAAGCGGAAAACCGGCGCAAGGGGGCTCCGCTCCATCGTGGAGGACGTAATGCGGGACGTCATGTACGAGCTGCCCTCCCTGGAAGGAGCCAGCGCCTGCCGGATCACCGCCGAGGTTATCAACGGCCGGCAGAAGCCCATCATTACCATGCAGCCGGCGCCGGCGGAAAATGGCCGGCGGGCGGTGACGGCGTAAAAAAAGGATGCAGATAAATGAGTGAACCGCGGATTTACCCCTTGATCCCCCTGCGGGGAATGATGATTTTCCCCTATATGATCATCAACTTCGATGTGGGGAGGGCCCGCTCCCTGGCGGCGGTGGAAATGGCCAACCAACGGGACAAAAAAATATTTCTGGTGGCCCAGCGGGATGAAAATATCCAAAGCCCGGAGCTGGGCGACCTGTACGAAATGGGCACCGTGGCGGAAATAAAACAGATGATGCGGCTGCCCAACGGCGGCGGCCGGGTCGTGGTGGAGGGCCTTTCCAAGGCAAGGCTCCTCCAGCTTACCCACGAGGCGGAATTTGATCTGGTGGCCGTTCAGCCGGAAGAGGACCGGGGCGTAAACGATTCTCTGGAGCTGACGGCCCTGGTGAGAGCCGTGGTCCACGAATTTGAGACCTGGGTGAAGCTTTCCCGGCAGCTTCCGGCGGAGGCGCTCATTTCCGTAGCCATTACCGACGACCTGCCCCGGATGGCGGACGTTATCGGCGGCCATCTGAATTTGAAGCTCGACCAGAAGCAGGAATTGCTGAGCACCCTTGAGCTGAAGGACCGGCTGGAGCTGCTCTACGGTTATCTTCATAAGGAAATTGAGATTCAGACTATGGAGCAGGAGCTGGAAACCAGGTTCCGGGCAAGGGTGGAAAAGGTTCAAAAGGAATTTTACCTGCGGGAAAAAATCAAGGCAATCCATGAGGAGCTGGGGGACGACGTCAGCCGGGACGGCGAGAACCAGAAGCTGAAGGACCGGCTGGCGGCGGGGAATTATCCGGAGGCGGTACGGTCTACCGCAGAGAAGGAAATTCAGCATCTGGCCGGTATGTCGGTATACTCCCCGGAAGCGGCGGTGGCCCGTACTTATGTGGAATGGCTGCTGGATCTGCCCTGGGCTGAGGCCACGGAGGACAACGACAGCCTGAAGCGGGCGGCGGAAATCCTGAACGACGACCACTATGGGCTGGAAAAGGTAAAGGAGAGGATCCTTGACTATCTGGCCGTCCGCAAGCTGGCTAAAGCTTCGGGAGAATCAGAGGCCCGCCGGGCGCCCATCCTCTGTCTGGTGGGGCCGCCGGGGGTGGGCAAGACCTCTCTGGCCTCATCCATTGCCCGAGCTACCGGCCGGAAATTCGTCCGGGCGGCGCTGGGGGGCGTTCACGACGAGGCGGAGCTGCGGGGCCACCGCCGCACCTACGTAGGTGCGCTGCCGGGGCGGATAATCGAGGGCATAAAAAAGGCCGGAACGAAAAATCCCGTGTTCCTGCTGGACGAGGTGGACAAGCTCAACGCAGACTTTCGGGGAAATCCGGCGGCGGCCCTGCTGGAGATCCTTGACCCGGTTCAAAGCGAATTCTTTACCGACCACTACATCGGACTGCCCTTTGACCTTTCGGAGGTGCTGTGGGTGGTCACCGCCAACAATCGGGCGGAGATCCCGCCGGCCCTGCGGGACCGGCTGGAAATAGTGGAGCTTTCCGGCTACACCGCCGCCGAGAAGGAAGAAATAGCCCGAGGCTTCCTGGTAACCAGAGCCCGTAAGGCCGCCGGTCTCAAGGCCAGGGATGTGGCTATCGGCCTGCCGGTGATCCGGCGGCTGATCAGCGAGTATACCAGAGAAGCCGGAGTCCGGGAGCTGGAGAGAATGCTTACCCGTCTCTGCCGGAAGGTGGCCCGGGAAATCGTGGAAAATGAGGGTCAGCTGGAAAAGACGGTCCGGCCCAGGGCAAAGGAACTGGAAAGGTATCTGGACCGGCCCCGGTACAGCCACTCCAGGGCTGATCACAAGGCTCAGGTAGGGGTGGTTACCGGCATGGCCTGGACGGCGGCGGGGGGCGAGATCCTCCCCACCGAGGCCGCCGTGCTGCCGGGCAAGGGACAGCTCATCCTCACCGGCCAGCTGGGCAACGTGATGAAGGAATCCGCCCAGGCCGGGCTTTCCTACATCCGGCGGCGTAGCAAGGTATTGAAGCTCCCGGCGGATTTTTACGAAAAGCTGGACATCCATATTCACCTGCCGGAAGGAGCCATCCCCAAGGACGGACCATCCGCCGGTATCACCATGGCCACGGCCATGATCTCAGCCCTCACGGAAAAGAAAGTCCGGGGGGACGTGGCCATGACCGGGGAAATCACCCTTCGGGGGAGGGTGCTGGCCATCGGCGGGCTGAAGGAAAAGGTTCTGGCCGCTCACCGGGAAGCAATGAAGACTATAATTCTGCCTAAAGAAAACGAAAAGGATATCGTCGATATTCCGGAGGCAGTGAGAAAAGATTTGGAGTTCGTCCCGGTGGAAACCATGGACGAAGTGCTCCGTCACGTATGGGAGGTATGACCATGGCTGAAATCGTGAACATTACCGGGGCCAGCTTCCTGACCTCGGCTGTGGCCCGGAGCCAGTACCCGGTGGAAAAGCGGCCGGAGATCGCCTTTGTGGGCCGCTCCAATGTAGGCAAGTCCACCCTGACAAATTCCCTGATGAACCGCCGCAATCTGGCCCACACCTCCAAGACTCCGGGGAAGACTCAAATGATCAACTTTTTCCTGGTGGGAGCAAACGTGGCCTCAAAGGGCCGCCGCTACGATTTTTATCTCGTTGACCTGCCGGGCTACGGCTATGCCAGGGCCCCAAAAAGCGAGCGGCTGAACTGGGCAAATTTTATTGAAGAATACCTTCAGACCAGCCCCCAGCTGAAATTCGTCTGCCAGCTCATCGACAGCCGTCATGAGCCCATGGCCTCGGATATCTATATGTTCAATTGGCTGGTGAGCCGCAACATCCCGGTGCTGGTCGTCGCCACCAAGATGGACAAGCTGGGCAAACAGGCCCAGCTGGAAAGCGTCAGCCGCATCAGGCGGGTGCTGGGGGTGCAGAATCTTGACGTGCTGCCCTATTCCTCCGTGCAGGGGCTGGGCCGGGCGGAACTGCTCAGCGCCATCGCCGAGGCCATCATAGAGTAAAATATTTCGTCCCGGAGCCGAAAGGCTCCGGGACATTTTTGTGTTTTTTCAGAATTTTTGGGTACAATGACCGAGATTTATATTCCCCAAGGCTCCCCTAAATGGGAGCATTGGGGTTGCATCCGCTACCTAAAGCCTCCCCTGTAGGGGAGGTGGCTCCGTAGGAGCCGGAGGGGTGACATATAATCGGTCTAGTAGGCTCCTCTCTAGGGGATTTTGCGACCGGGAGCCTGAGGGGTGAATAATTCAATATTCTTCTTGTGGAGTTTCCTATGAATGATGTTTCAAATTGCAGGATGGAGCTTTACCGTATCGATCGGGCCATCCTTGACGCATTGCAGCGGGGCCTGCCGGTGACGGAGCGGCCCTTTGCTCTCATCGCCCGGGATTTGGGGATGCCTGAGCGGCAGGTGGTGGCCAGGACGGCTGACCTGAAGCGGGCCGGATATATCCGGCGGCTGGGGGCATTTTTTTCCTCCCGGCGGCTGGGCTATCGGGGAACCCTCATCGCCCTGTCCGTGAAAGAGGATCGGCTGGCGGCGGTGGCCAACTTTGTCAACCGGTTTCCCGGCGTGACTCACAACTACCAGCGGGAGGGGAAGTACCAGCTCTGGTTCACCCTGCTGACTCTGGGGGCGGCGGAAAAGCAGGCGGTTTTGTCCGCCCTGGCCGGAACGGACGGAGTGAATGACATAATGGAGCTGCCCAGCGAAAAAGCCTACAAGATCAGGGTAGCTCTCCCCCTGGAAGAAACCGGAGGGAATTCAGCTTTTCTGCCGCCGGAACCTCCCCGGCCGGACATGGGAGAAACCGACGCTTTGGCTGAGCTGGACAGCTTGGATCGGAAGCTGATCCACCTCCTGTCGGGAGAACTGCCCATTCGGGAAAACCCATTTGAGCCCTTGGCCAGAGAATTGAAAATACCGGCAGCGGAGGTTTTGGCCAGAATGGAGGGTTACCTGTCCACGGGGGTAATGCGCCGCCTGGGGATCGTCCTGGCCCATCGGCGGGCCGGTTATACCGCCAACGGCCTCTGCGCCTGGCAGGTATCGGCCGGGCAGGCGGATGAAATCGGGGCCGCCATCGCCGCAGCCGAGCCCCGGATATCCCACTGCTATTTGAGGCGGGCCGCCCCCGCAAAGGGCTGGCCCTATACCCTTTACACCATGATCCACGGCCACAGCCGGGAGGAAGTGGAGACCACCGCCGGGAAAATAGCCGCCCGCTACCGGGACCTGGGGGATAGAGTGATCCTCTATTCCGTGAAGGAATGGAAGAAAAAATCGTTGATTTATTTTTGAAAAGGATTCGTGAAGCTGACCGCTTTCTAAAGCCTCCTCGATAGCTGAGCCGTTTCTTAAAAGCCTCCCCTGTAGATGGGCTGTAACCTGAAAGCCTCCCCTGTAGGTTGGCATGAGCACTTAAGCCGCTGAAAGCGGTAACTACTGAATCAGTTTAGTAGCCTCCCCTTTAGGGGAGGTGGCCATAACCCAAAAGCCTCCCCTTTAGGGGAGGTGGTCGTAGGCCGTAGGCTGGAGACCGGAGGGGTGACAAACAAGCCGAGTCTTTTACTTTGTTCACCCCTCAGTCGGCTATGCAGACAGCTCCCCTAAATAGGAGCCAACCAAAATCCACACGAGGAACATCAATGACAGAAAACTTTATCGATCTTATCCGCGCCGCTGCCCAGGAGGGAGTTTCCGACCTTCACCTTGTCAGGGGGAAAATCTACTGCCGGCTGGAGGGAACGCTGTCCCTTTTTCCCTCCCGATCTGAATACTCCCCGGCGGCCGTTCGGGACATGACCGCCGCCCTGATAGATCCTCGGGAAAATCCTCTGCCGGCCTCGGCTCTCTCCCTGCTCCAGGCTCAGGGAGCGGTTGATTTCGCCCTTGCGGTAGATGAGATCCGCCTGCGGATAAATATTTATCGGGCAGAGCGGGAGCTGGCGGCGGCCATCCGGATTTTGCCGGAAAGCTTTCCCTCGGTGGCTGAGCTTCGGCTGGAAAGAATTGCCCGGCGGCTCGATACCGCTTTAGAGGACAGGGCTGGTGGGCTCGTTCTCGTTACGGGCTCCACCGGCAGCGGCAAATCCACCACCCTTGCCTCCCTGATGGACTGGCTCCTGCGTTGTCCCCGCCATGCCGTCACTCTGGAAGATCCTGTCGAATATATATTTTCCCCCGGCCACGCGGCCAGTTTCATCAGCTGCCGGGAGCTGGGGCGGGACTTCTTCAGCTTCGCTCAGGGGATTCGTCAGTCCCTGCGGGAAATGCCGGACCTTCTGCTGGTGGGGGAGATCCGGGACGAAGAAGCAATGACGGCGGCCCTCATGGCGGCGGAAAGCGGAATTCTTGTCCTGGCCAGCCTCCACACCGGAACGGCCCCCGGAGCGGTGGAGCGGGTGGCCGGCTTCTATGCTCCGGATCGTCAGCCGGTGATTCTGCGGCAGCTTTCTCAGGTGATTACCGCCGTCATCGCCCAGCGGCTGGCGCTAACTCCCGGGGGACGCCGGGCAATCCACGAGATTCTCACCGCCACTCCCGCCGTCCGCAATCTCGTCCGGGCCGGCAATACGGCCCAGCTCGTCTCCGCCATTGTGTCCGGCGCGGCTGACGGCATGATCACCTTTGAGCAATCCTTGAGCAGTCTATGAGCAATCCTTTCTAAGCCTACCTTTTGCAGGATCTGCCCGTCCCCCCCAAGCCTCCCCTGTAAGGAATCTGGCCGTCCTCCCAAAGCCTCCCTTGTAGGAGAGGTGGTCGAAGGCCGTAGGTCGGAGATCGGAGGGGTGACAGACTAGACGAGCAGTTTGTCTTTTCACCCCTCAGTCGCCTGCGGCGACAGCTCCCCTACAGGGGAGCCTATGAGATGGAGTGGAGGTTATTCAAAGCCTCCCCTGTAGGGGAGGTGCCCGAAGGGCGGAGGGGTGACAGACAAGGCGGAGAATTTGGTTATTAACCCCTCAGTCAGCTTCGCTGACAGCTCCCATACAGGCGAGCCTATGAGTGGCTTATAGGGCAGCTCTTTCAGCAGTTTAATTGTCCGCACACGCCTACGGGGGAGAATTTTGCCCAGCAGGCTGTCTACCTTTGAAGGGAAAATCAGGAGGAAAGGGAGAAGGTGAGCTGGGGTACGGCGCTGCTCTGGGCGGAGGAGGCCAGGGCGGCGTCTCGGGCTTCCTTCAGGGAAATCTGGTTGTAGAGGCAGCCCTCAATGGGAGAAATTTTTTTCAGCCGGAGGGAGGATTCCTGATAGAAAATGAAGGAGCCGTCGATGCGGTAGATGGTTTCGGTCAGGGTGAGGCGAGGATAATTTTCCTTGCTGTAGGAGGGAAGGTCGCTGCTGACCAGTTCTACCAGGACGAATTTTGCCCCCAGGCGTTTGGCGGCGGCGATGCTTTGGGCGACGGTTTCCTGCTGGTCGTTAGTGAACCGGGCTCCCGGATACATCTGGCGGAGGGAATTGGTGAGGGCCTCATCCATATACAGCTGGTCAGAGGCCAGCCGGGGGTCAAGGTTAAAGTGGATCGGGGCCATATATATTTCGGAGGCGTCCGGGCGGGCAGGGGGAGTCGGGTAAGTAGCCGCCCGGTCAAAGAATAGATGGAGGGCCGAGTCCAGATAGGAGGTCATTTCGTGAGGGGAATCGGAGATGACCTTGGAGGGAGTCCATTCCCGCTTGTCGCCGTATTGGTCAAAAATTTCGTTGTTATTTTTGAGGAAACTGACGATGGCTCCGGATTTCATCACGACGCGGGTGAGGGGGAGCCGGTGGAGATAGTAGCGGCCGAAGGCTTCATTGCCCACCGGCGGGGCGCCGAAGGTGACAACCTCCAGCTGCTCGCGGGGCACCGAAAGATTCAGGAGACGGGCCCCGAGAAGGGTGGCGGTGGCCCCGCTGTTTCCGTGGCCGACTATGTGCAGCTTCAGGTCAGGGTTGGCTTTCAGCTCCTCCGCCAGCTGGTGGCCGATGACCTGACCGTTGGCGTCCGGGGTGAAGAAAAAGGTTTTGACCCGCAGGTCGAAGCCGTGGTGGACCTGCGGCTCGATGATTTTTCTTTCGGCGGTGGAGGTGGCGGCTTCCGCAAAGGGATTGCCTCCCTCGAAGAAAACGGGGGCAGGTTCGTCCAGGTTGGCGGATTCGGAAAGGGTGGGAGTCCCGCCCATCACGAGGATTTTACTTTTGACCGCGCCGGTTTCATCGGCGGCGGAAATGATGTTGAATTCCGCGTTGCCCTTTGGGGTGTCGAGTTTCAGGCCGGACAGGTCGTAGCCCATGGCTTGCAGGGTGTAGCGGGCAGTCTGGCCCGCGTGATCGTCCCGGGAGACCAGGGCGGCCCAGGCGCAAAGAGTCAGGTCCCGGATTTCGGCGATCTCCGGCAAAAGCTCTGCGGCGGCGGCTTCGGCTGAACAGACCGGCGTTATTGCCGCCGGGGCCGGGGCGAAGCCGAAAGCTCCCGCCGCGACACAGAGGGCGGCGCCGGTGCGAAGAACCGTTGAGGAAAAGAATTTTTTGTTCATAGAGAACCTCCGAATTAAATCGTAATGAAGATTGATGCGTGAATTCCTTCCATTATAATATAGTTGGGATTGTTTGTATACGACCTGACGTATATACCGGGTAAATTATTCTCATTCGTTTGCTTGTATAGTTGCCTTTGAGGGGAGGCTGTTGGTTGCTGATCAATAACTCCTGGAATTTTATAGGAAAATAATCGGATGGCGCATAGGTTAAAATGCCTAAATGTTTTAAGAAGAGGCTGTATACATGATAAAAGCGGAAATTTACCGCCGAAAACAAATAAAAAGCAATGAAAACTGGCAAAAAATCAGCAGTATTTTCCTGTTATGATACACCCGGACAAGTGTGAACAGAAAACCCCGTAAAATATGTGTTGACATGGTATATGGCCGATGATATTATGTGAAAGCGCCTGATTTCGGGCGCCAGGTATGTCCGAATGGGAGTGAGTCAGATGACGCCGGATTCAATCGCCGGTACGCCGCATGTTACCGGAATAAAACAGGTGACGAAGGCCGTGCTGAGGGATGAAGCAAAACAGGTTTTCATCGCCTCTGACGCTGACGAACGGGTAGTCCGTCGGCTGAAAGAGCTCTGCCAGGAGAAATCCCTGGAGGCCGATACGCGGCTGACAATGGATGAGTTGGGCAGCGCCTGCCGGATAGAGGTGGGTTCCGCGGCTGTGGCGATCCTCAAGTGAGGAGCGCCGGAACAGATTCAATCAGGTAAAAACCGGGGAGCCGGTGATGCTTCCGGCTCAGCGGTTTTAATAAAAATTAAATTTTCAATGTGCAGGAAGGAGGTGCATGTATGCCTACAATTAACCAGTTGGTTCGTAAAAGCAGACAGAGCATGCAGGAAAAATCGACGGCTCCGGCGCTGAAAGAGTGCCCCCAGAAGCGCGGCGTTTGCACCCGCGTTTACACCACTACCCCGAAGAAGCCTAACTCCGCTCTTCGTAAGGTGGCTCGTGTCCGTCTGACCAATAGTATTGAAGTCACTGCCTACATTCCGGGTATTGGCCACAATCTTCAGGAGCATAGCGTTGTTCTTATCCGCGGCGGCCGTGTAAAGGATCTGCCGGGCGTTCGTTACCACATTATCCGTGGTTCTCTCGATACCGCCGGCGTTTCCGATCGCGGTCAGGCCCGTTCTAAGTACGGCGCCAAGAAGGCTAAAGCAAAGAAAAAGTAATCTGCCCCTGAAATTTTGGTCAAGGAGGGACTTAAATGCCAAGAAAAGGTTCGGTACCTAAGCGTGACGTACTTCCGGATCCGGTGTACCACGACAAGACGGTTACCAAATTTATCAATAAAGTAATGCTTTCCGGTAAGAAAGGCGTTGCTGAGCGGGTCGTTTACAGTGCGTTCGACACCATCCGCGCCAAGACCGGCAAGGATCCTCTGGAGGTTTTCCAGGAGGCCCTCAAAAATGTTATGCCGGTGCTTGAGGTTCGCGCCCGCCGGGTTGGCGGCGCAAATTATCAGGTTCCGGTGGAGGTTCGTCCGGACCGCCGCCAGACTCTCGGGATTCGCTGGCTGGTAAATTATGCCCGCCTTCGCAGCGAGAAGACGATGGATGCCCGCATCTCCGGCGAGCTCATGGATGCTGCCAACAACACCGGAGCCGCTGTGAAAAAGCGCGAGGACACCCATAAGATGGCAGAGGCTAACAAGGCGTTTGCCCATTATCGCTGGTAATTTTTAATATAGAGAAGGAGCGAAAAAAGTGGCCAGAGAGTTTTCCCTTGAAAAAACTCGTAATATCGGCATCATGGCTCACATCGACGCCGGTAAGACGACCACCACTGAGCGTATCCTCTTCTACACCGGAAAGACCCACAAGATCGGTGAGGTTCATGAAGGTGCTGCTACCATGGACTGGATGGTTCAGGAGCAGGAGCGCGGTATCACCATTACTTCCGCTGCTACTACCTGCCACTGGAAAGGTCATCGTATCAACATCATTGACACACCGGGCCATGTGGACTTTACTGTAGAAGTTGAGCGTTCCCTGCGCGTCCTGGACGGTTCCGTCGCAGTCCTGACTGCGCGCGGCGGCGTTGAGCCCCAGACTGAGACCGTTTGGCGCCAGGCAGAGAAATACAACGTGCCCCGTATGGCGTATGTCAATAAGATGGATGCCACCGGCGCTGATTTCTTCAATGTTGTAAAAATGATGCGGGAGCGCCTCCATGCAAACCCGGTTCCCGTCCAGATTCCTATCGGCGCCGAGGATACCTTCGTGGGTATCGTGGATCTGATCAAGATGGACGCCATCATCTATGAAGATGATCTGGGCAAGGTAAGCGAAGAAGTCGAAATTCCGGAAGAGCTCAGAGAATCCGCTGAAGAATGGCGGGAGAAGCTGATGGAGTCCGTCGCGGAGTGCGACGACGAGCTCATGGAGAAGTACCTGGGCGGTGAGGAGATAACCGAGGCGGAGATAAAGAAGACCATCCGTAAGGCCACCATCGCCTGCCAGATGTGCCCGGTCACCTGCGGTTCCTCGTACCGCAACAAGGGCGTGCAGCCTATGCTGGACGCGGTTATCGACTATATGCCGGCCCCGACTGATATTGCGGCCATCAAAGGCGTTGATCCGGAAACCGGTGAAGAGGATCACCGGCCTTCCAGCGACGAAGAGCCTTTCTCCGCTCTCGCCTTTAAGATTATGGCTGATCCTTATGTTGGTAAGCTGGCGTTCTTCCGGGTGTACTCCGGCACTCTGGAGGCAGGCTCCTATGTGTACAACGCAGCCAAGAAGCGGAAGGAACGCATCGGCCGTATCCTCCAGATGCACGCCAATAACCGGAAAGAAATCGACAAGGTTTACGCCGGCGATATCGCCGCGGCGGTGGGTCTGAAGGACACCACCACCGGCGACACCCTCTGCGCTGAAGATCATCCCATCATCCTTGAGTCCATGGTATTCCCGGACCCGGTTATTTCCGTAGCCGTTGAGCCGAAGACTACCGATGACCAGGAGAAGATGGGCGTAGCACTCCAGCGGCTGGCGGAAGAAGATCCTACCTTCCGGGTTCACACCGACGCGGAAACCGGCCAGACTATCATCAGCGGCATGGGCGAGCTTCACCTTCAGATCATCGTCGACCGTATGCTGCGTGAGTTCAAGGTTGACTGCGTGGTGGGCAACCCGCAGGTAGCATACCGGGAAACCATCCGCAAGACGGTGGAGGCCGAAGGAAAATTCGTTCGTCAGTCCGGAGGCCACGGCCAGTACGGTCACTGCTGGCTCAAGCTGGAGCCGCAGGAACCGGGCGTGGGCTTTGCCTTTGAAAACAAGGTGGTTGGTGGCGTAATTCCCAAGGAATTTATCAATCCTATCGAAGCCGGAGTCAAGCAGGCTATGGAAACCGGTGTTGTGGCCGGTTATCCGGTAGTGGATGTGAAGGTTACCGTTTACGACGGCTCCTTCCACGAAGTTGACTCCTCGGAAGCAGCTTTCAAGATTGCCGGTTCCATGGCCTTTAAGGAAGGAGCCAAGAAGGCTGGCGCGGTTCTCCTGGAGCCTTATGTAAAGGTGGAAGTCACTGTTCCGGAAGAATACATGGGCGACGTAATCGGCGATATCAACAGCCGCCGGGGTCGCATTGAGAGTATGGAGCCGAGAAATGGCGTCCAGGTCATCAACGGCTTCGTTCCGCTGGCCGAGATGTTCGGTTACTCCACCGACCTGCGCTCCAAGACACAGGGACGGGGCAACTACTCCATGGAAGTCGCCTACTACGATGAAGTTCCGAAGAATGTTTCTGATGAAATCGTTTCCAAACGGGGCTAAAACCTCATTCAGATAAAAGTGAAGTAAACAGTTTTAAGGAGGAAATTCAAATGGCTAAACAGAAGTTTGAGCGCAACAAGCCGCATGTAAACATTGGCACCATCGGCCATGTTGACCACGGCAAAACCACCCTTACCGCCGCTATCACCAAGGTTCTCGCTGCAAAGGGCGGCGCTGATTTCATGGATTACAACATGATCGATAAGGCTCCGGAAGAGCGCGAGCGCGGCATCACCATCAACACCGCCCACGTTGAGTACGAGACTGAAGCCCGTCACTATGCCCACGTTGACTGCCCGGGCCATGCCGACTATGTAAAGAACATGATCACCGGCGCCGCGCAGATGGACGGCGCTATCCTCGTGGTATCCGCCGCCGACGGCCCCATGCCCCAGACCCGCGAGCACATCCTGTTGGCCCGTCAGGTAGGCGTTCCGGCTATCGTGGTATTCCTCAACAAGGTAGACATGGTCGATGATGAGGAACTCCTGGAGCTGGTTGAGATGGAAGTCCGCGACCTCCTCAGCGAGTACGAGTTCCCGGGAGACGAAATCCCCGTTGTCACCGGTTCCGCCCTGAAAGCTCTTGAAGGTGATGACGCCTACACCGGCAAGATCGAAGAGCTCATGGCTCAGGTTGACGCTTACATCCCGACTCCGGTTCGTGACACTGACAAGCCGTTCCTGATGCCGGTTGAGGATGTTATGACTATCACCGGCCGCGGCACCGTTGCCACCGGCCGTGTTGAGCGCGGCGTTCTGAAGATGGGCGACGTGGTTGAAATCGTCGGCATGGAGGAAGAACCCAAGTCCACTACCGTTACCGGTATCGAAATGTTCAGAAAGACCATGGACGAGTGCGTTGCCGGTGATAACGTCGGCACCCTGCTCCGCGGCATTGACCGTACTGAGATCCAGCGCGGCCAGGTCCTTGCAAAGCCGGGCTCCATTCATCCCCACACTAAGTTCAAGGCTCAGGTTTACGTCCTGACCAAGGAAGAAGGCGGCCGTCATACTCCGTTCTTCACCAACTACCGGCCTCAGTTCTATTTCCGTACCACCGATGTTACCGGAGTAATCCGTCTGCCGGAAGGCGTCGAGATGGTTATGCCTGGCGATAACATCGAGATGGAAGCAGAGCTCATCACCCCCATCGCCATTGAGAAGGGCCTCCGCTTCGCTATCCGTGAAGGCGGCCACACTGTCGGCGCCGGTAAGGTTATCGACATCATCGAGGCATAAATCGCTGATATAAAATTTCCCTTAGATGAGGGCGGCTGAAAAGCCGCCCTTAAATAAGGATTTGGGATACCTGCGATGAGGTGTCAGATGGCTCGGTGCTCTACAATAATTCCGGCATCGAGGGAACTGGCACTGAGTATGTCCGGATCGTAATCCGGGCGATAAGGAGGAAAAGACATTGTCCAAGCAGAAAAAGATCAGAATCCGTTTGAAGGCTTATGACCACAAGGCACTGGATCAGAGTGCCGCCAAGATCGTCGAGACTGCCGCCCGCACCGGCGCTCAGGTCTCCGGTCCCATTCCCCTCCCCACGGAGAAGAACGTTTACACCATTCTCCGCAGCCCTCATGTAAACAAAGATTCCCGCGAGCAGTTCGAGATGCGCACGCACAAGCGCCTCATCGACATCCTCGAGCCCAGCAACAAGACGGTTGATGCCGTTATGCACCTGGATCTCCCGGCGGGCGTTGACATCGAGATCAAACTGTAAGAGGAGGTGGGATAATGGCTAAAGCAATTTTAGGCAGAAAGCTGGGCATGACCCAGATCTTTACCGAGGAAGGCAAGCTCATCCCGGTAACGGTCGTGGAGTCCGGCAATAACATCGTCATTCGTAACAAGACTGTAGAAAGCGACGGCTACAACGCCGTGCAGATCGGTTTCGGCGACGTTAAGGAAAACAAGGTAACCAAGCCCCTGAAGGGTCAGTTTGAAAAGGCCGGGGTCAAACCCGTCAAGTTCATCCGTGAGATCCGTCAGGCAGCTGCCAGCGAGTACAAAACCGGTGACGTCATCGGTGTTGATATATTTGAAGAGGGTGACTTCGTAGATGTCACCGGAACCAGCCGCGGTCACGGCTTCGCCGGTACCGTAAAGCGCCACGGCTTCGCCCGCGGGCCCATGGGCCATGGTTCCAAATCCCATCGTGAGCCCGGCTCCACCGGCGCCATGATTTCCGGTCACGGCGGCCGCGTGCTGAAGGGCAAGCGCCTCCCCGGCCAGATGGGCGGCGTCAAGACTACCGTACAGCGCCTCTTCGTTGTCCGGGTAGACGCCGAGCGCAACATCATCCTCATTAAGGGCTCCATTCCGGGCCCCAGGAAGGGCTTCGTCATCGTAAGAGAGACGAACATCCCCAATAAGCGTACCGCAAAAATCAAAGCTCAGCTTGCTGAGAAAAAATAATTGGAAGGAGGATTTGCTAGATTATGCCAAAAGTAGCAGTTTATGATATCGCTCACAATCAGGTTGGCGAAATCGAATTGAATAACGAAATTTTCGGCGTGGAAGTGAACGGCGCCCTCCTTCATCAGGCCGTCGTAATGCAGCTGGCCAGCCAGCGCCTCGGCACCCATGCCACCAAGACCCGCGCCATGGTTCGCGGCGGCGGCCGTAAGCCCTGGCGTCAGAAGGGCACCGGCCACGCTCGCAGCGGTTCCTCCCGCAGCCCGCTGTGGAAAGGCGGCGGAGTCGTCTTCGGACCCCATCCCCGTTCCTACAGCTTCAGCATGCCCCGTAAACAGCGCCGCCTGGCCATCAAATGCGCCCTCAGCGACAAGGTCAACGAGGCAAGCCTCATCGTGCTTGACAGCTTCGCAATGGAAGAGTACAAAACCAAGACCATCGTGAAGCTCCTCTCCGACTTCGGTGTGGAGGAAAAGAGCCTCTTCATCACCGCCGCCGACGGCTCCGACACCATCGAGCGCTCCTGCGGCAACATCCCCGGCGTTAAGGCCATCACCAACGAGGGTCTCAACGTCTATGACATTCTGAACAGCGGCAAGCTCTTCATCACCAAAGACGCTATCGCCAAGATTGAGGAGGTACTCGCATAATGGATGCACGCGATGTAATCATTCGACCCCTCATCACCGAGAAATCCACGATGATGATTGAAGAAGGAAAATACACCTTCGTAGTCGCCAAAAAAGCCGCCAAGGATGAAATTAAAGCAGCGGTTGAGAGCATCTTCAACGTAAAGGTTGTCTCCGTCAACACTGTCAACTGTATCGGCAAAACCCGCCGGATGGGCCGCAATGTCGGCAAGCGTCCGGACTACAAAAAGGCCATCGTTCGTCTCGCCGCCGGTGAGACCATCGAATTCTTCCAGGCCTAATCTACTGAAAAGGAGGTAAGCGAAATTGGCAATTAAAAGCTTCAAACCCTATTCTGCCGGCCGTCGTTTCATGACCGTCGCATCCTTCGACGAAATCACCACCGACAAGCCGGAAAAATCCCTGCTTGAGCCCCTCAAGAAGCATGGCGGCCGCAATCAGCAGGGCCGTCTTACCGTGCGCCATCGGGGTGGCGGCCACAAGCGCCGCTATCGTATCATCGACTTCAAGCGCACGAAGGATGATATGGCTGCCACCATCGTGACCATTGAATATGACCCGAACCGCAGCGCCCGCATCGCTCTCGTTCAGTATGAGGACGGGGAGAAACGCTACATCATCGCTCCGAATGGTATCAAGGTGGGGGACAAGGTATACTCCGGCCCCGAATCAGACATCAAGCCGGGCAACTGCCTGCCCCTGGCCAACATTCCGGTTGGTACAATGATCCACTGCGTTGAAATCAAAATCGGCAAGGGCGCCCAGCTCATCCGCTCCGCCGGAGCAAGCGCCCAGCTCATGGCAAAGGACGGCGACTATGCCCTCCTCCGCATGCCCTCCGGTGAGCTCAGAAAGATTCACCTCAACTGCCGCGCCGTAATCGGCGAGGTAGGCAACCTTGAGCATGAGAACATCACCATCGGTAAAGCAGGCCGCTCCCGCTGGCTCGGCATCCGTCCGGCTAACCGCGGCGTCGCGATGAACCCGATTGACCATCCCCACGGCGGCGGCGAGGGCCGCAGCCCTGTCGGCCGCAAGCATCCTGTTACCAAGTGGGGCAAATGCGCCATGGGTACCAAGACTCGCCACAAGAAGCCGTCTGATAAGTTCATCGTCAAGCGCCGCAACCAGAAGTAATTTATTAGCCGCCGGGTAGCCACGCTATCGGACGAAAGGAGGAAATACCCCTTGTCAAGGTCTATTAAAAAAGGCCCTTTCGTAGAAGAAAGCCTTATGAAAAAAATCACGGCCCTGAATGAGGCTAACGACAAGAAAGTCGTCAAGACTTGGTCCCGCAGCTCCACAATTCTGCCGGACTTCGTAAGCCACACCATCGCCGTTCACGACGGTCGCAAGCACGTTCCCGTCTATATCACAGAAGACATGGTCGGCCATAAGCTCGGTGAGTTTGCCCCGACCCGCACTTACAAAGGGCACGCCGGTAACGAAAAGAAAACCGGTCTGCGCTGATTCTGAAAGGAGAATCAACTGTGGAAGCAAAAGCAGTAGCTAAATACGTCCGCATTGCTCCGCGCAAAGTACGGGTTGTCATGGATCTCATCCGTGGAAAGAACGTTGCCGAAGCATTTGCGATCCTCAAGTTCACCCCGAAGGCCGGCGCCGCTGTCATCGAAAAGGTGCTGAAATCCGCCGTCGCCAACGCTGAGAACAACTTCGACATGAATGTCGATAAGCTCTATATATCCCAGGCCCTCGTGGACCAGGGACCCACCCTCAAGCGTATTCACCCCCGCTCCCGCGGCCAGGCGTTCCGGATTCTGAAGAGAACCAGCCACGTTACTGTCTGCGTAGACGAAAGATAAGAAGGAGGGAAACGCATTGGGTCAGAAAGTAAATCCGCATGGCATGCGAATCGGCATCGTCAAAACCTGGGACGCCAACTGGTATGCCGACAAACAGGAATATGTAGACAACCTGCATGAGGACATAAAGATCCGCAAGTACCTCATGGAGGAGCTCTTAAAGGAAGACAGCGTCTCCAAGGTGGAGACCGAACGCTCCAAGAACCGCCTCAAGCTCACCATCCACACCGCAAAGCCGGGCATGGTGATCGGCCGCGGCGGCGCCGGTATCGAGGACATCAGAAAGGGCCTCAAAGCCTATACCGACAAGCGAGTAGATATCAACATTCAGGAAATCAAGAAACCGAATCTCGACTCCACCCTGGTCGCCGCAAGCATTGCAGAGCAGCTGGAGCGCCGCATCGCCTTCCGCCGGGCAATGAAGTCCAGCGTAGGCCGCACCATGCGCGAAGGCGCCAAGGGCGTAAAGATTATGGTCAGCGGCCGTCTCGGCGGCGCTGAAATCGCCCGCAGCGAATCCTATCGTGAAGGTAGCATTCCCCTTCATACTCTCCGTGCCGACATCGACTACGGCTTTGCTGAAGCCAACACCACTTACGGCCGCATCGGCGTAAAGGTCTGGATCTTCAAGGGCGAAGTCCTGCCGGAGAAAAAGAACCCGGCACAGAAGCCTGAAAGGAGCGAAGCCTAATGTTACTGCCAAAACGCGTTAAATACCGCAAGCAGTTCCGCGGTCGCATGAAAGGCGTTGCTCACCGGGGCAATACCATCAGCCACGGCGACTACGGTCTGGTAGCTCTCGAACCGGCCTGGATCACCAACCGCCAGATCGAGGCTGCCCGTATCGCCATGACCCGTTACATCAAGCGCGGCGGTCAGGTATGGATCAAGGTGTTCCCCGACAAGCCTGTAACCGCCAAGCCCGCCGAGACCCGCATGGGTTCCGGCAAAGGCTCCCCGGAATACTGGGTAGCCGTGGTAAAGCCGGGCCGGGTCATGTTTGAAATGGGCGGGGTCACCGAGGAAATCGCCAGGGAAGCTATGCGCCTTGCCGCTCACAAGCTCCCCATCAAGACCAAGTTTGTCACCCGTAAAGACTTCGAGGAAACAGAGGGCGGTGAAGTAAATGAAGGTTAATGAAATTCGCAAAGAACTCCGCTCCATGAGCGCTGACGAACTTAACCAAAAAATTGCTTCCCTCAAAGAAGAACTGTTCAACCTGCGCTTCCAGCTTGCTACCGGTCAGCTCGAAAACCCGAGCCGCATCCGCGAGGTAAAGAAAACCATCGCCCGGATCAAGACCATTCAGAGCCAGCAGGCAAGAGCCTGAGACACAGAGATATTTGAGAGGAAGGAGGCTCATTGATGAGCGAGGAAAGAAATACCCGTAAAAGCCGTATCGGCAAGGTAGTAAGCGACAAAATGGAAAAGACCATCGTCGTCGCCATCGAAGAACACGAACAGCACCCGCTTTACAAAAAGACCGTCAAGCGGTCCGTAAAGTTCAAGGCGCATGATGAGAATAACGAAGCTCACGTCGGTGATGTCGTCTCCATTATGGAAACGCGTCCCCTCTCCAAGGATAAGCGCTGGCGTCTCGTTGAGATCGTCGAAAAGGCGAAATGATATTCTTAGGACCTTAAATTCTAAGAAGGAGGTAAACAAATGATCCAGCAACAAACAATGCTGAACGTTGGCGACAACACCGGAGCTAAGGAAATCATGTGCATTCGTGTAATGGGCGGCTCCTACCGTCGCTATGCAAATATCGGCGACATTATCGTCGCCTCCGTCAAGCAGGCTGCTCCCGGCGGCATGGTCAAGAAAGGCGATGTCGTCAAGGCAGTTGTAGTCCGCAGCGTAAAAGGACTCAAGCGCGCCGACGGCTCCTACATCCGCTTCGATGAGAACGCGGCCGTAATCATTAAGGAAGACAAGACGCCGCGGGGCACCCGTATTTTTGGACCGGTAGCCCGCGAGCTGCGCGACAAGGATTTCATGAAGATTATTTCCCTTGCGCCGGAAGTTCTGTAAGCGAGGAGGTGCTATTTTGTCATTCGTGAAACTGCATGTAAAAAAAGGCGACGAGGTAGTCGTCTTATCTGGCAAGGATAAAGGCCAGAAAGGCAAAGTCATCGAAGCTATGCCGAAAAAGGGCAAGGTACTCGTAGAGGGCATTAACCTGGTTAAGCGCCATACGAAGCCCAATCAGAAGGCGCCCCAGGGCGGCATTCTCACCAAGGAAGCGGCTCTCAACGCCTCCAAGGTCATGCTGGTCTGCCCCAGCTGCGGCAAACCAACCCGCACCGGCCATCGCGAAGTAAACGGCCACAACGTAAGAGTCTGCAAGAAATGCAATCAGGTCGTCGACCAGACGAAATAATTACTGAAAGGAGGATACAGGTTTGGACAGACTGCAGGAAAAATATGAACAGGAAGTCAAAGCCAAGCTCACCGAAAAGTTCGGCTACAAGAATGTAAACCAGCTTCCCAAAATTGCCAAGGTCATCATCAACATGGGCGTCGGCGAAGCCGTCGGCAACTCCAAAGCTCTGGAGAGCGCCGTAAGGGATCTTACCACCATCGCCGGACAGAAGCCCGTCGTGACCCGCGCCAAGAAATCAATCTCCACCTGGAAGCTTCGCCAGGGCATGCCCATCGGCTGCAAGGTAACCCTTCGCGGCGTTCGCATGTATCAGTTCCTCGACAAGTTCATGAACATCGCGCTTCCCCGCGTTCGCGACTTCCGCGGCGTGAACCGGAACGCATTCGACGGCCGCGGCAACTACTCGCTGGGCCTGAAGGAACAGCTCATTTTCCCGGAAATCGAATACGACAAGATCGACAAGGTCCGCGGCATGAACATCGTCATCGTCACGACCGCCAATACCGATGAAGAGGCACGTGAGCTCCTGAAGCTCATGGGAATGCCGTTCAGCGCATGAAAAGGAGGTAATTGACTTTGGCTAGAACCGCAATAATCGAAAAATGGAAGCAGGAACCCAAATACAAAGTTCGCAAGTATAACCGTTGCAAGATTTGCGGCCGCCCCCACGGCTATATCCGGAAGTTCGGCATGTGCCGTATCTGCTTCCGCGTCCAGGCCTACAAAGGCGCCATCCCCGGCGTCACCAAGGCCAGCTGGTAACACTGAAAGAAAGGAGGATATCGATTCATGGCAATGACTGATCCTATTGCAGATATGCTTACCCGTTTGCGCAACGCAAACTCCGTACTCCACGAGAAGGTCGAAATCCCCGGCTCCAAAATCAAGAAGGCTATCGCGGCCGTCCTGAAGGAAGAAGGCTTCATCAAGGATTACACCTTCACCGAAGACAACAAGCAGGGCATCCTTACGCTCAAGCTTAAATATGGTCCCGCAAAGGAAAAAGTAATCACCGGCATCAAGCGCGTCTCCAAGCCTGGTCTCCGCCAGTACTCCAAGTGCGCTGAGCTTCCCCGCGTCCTGGGCGGGCTCGGCATCGCCATCATCTCCACTTCTCAGGGGATCATGAGCGACAAGCAGGCTCGCAAAGCCGGGCTTGGCGGCGAAGTTATCGCTTACGTTTGGTAAGATGAACCATATTTAGCTAGGAGGCGTAGAAATGTCCCGTATCGGAAGAGCACCGATTGTCATCCCGGCTGGCGTCACCGTCACCCTTGAGGAAGGCAACCTGGTCAAAGTAAAAGGCCCCAAAGGCGAGCTCAGCCGTGCCCTCCATCCCGAAATGAAAATCACGGTAGAGGACAACACGGTCAAAGTAGAGCGTCCCTCTGAGGATAAAAAACATAAATCTCTCCACGGTCTCACCCGCACCCTCATTCACAACATGGTCGTCGGGGTTACCGAGACCTTCAGCAAGACCCTGGAAATCTCCGGCGTCGGCTATCGCGCCGTCCGCCAGGGGAACAATCTCAACCTCTCCCTCGGTTTTTCGCATCCCTGCATCATTGAGCCGCCGAAAGGCATTACTCTCGATGCACCGGCAGCCAACCAGATCGTCATCAGCGGCATCGACAAGGAGCTCGTTGGCGAAATGGCCGCAAAGATCCGCTCCCTTCGCGAGCCTGAACCGTACAAAGGCAAGGGTATCAGGTACGCCGGTGAGAAGATCCGCCGCAAGGCTGGTAAGGCCGGCGCGAAAGGCAAATAATCTTAAAAGAGGGGAGTGACCACTGTGTTTATAAAACAGGATAAGAATCAGGCTCGCGTAAAGCGTCACAAGCGCGTCCGCAACCACGTCTCCGGCACCCCGGAGCGCCCGCGCCTCAACGTATTCCGCAGCCTAAGCAATATTTACGCCCAGGTCATCGATGACGTACACGGCGTAACCCTCGTATCCGCCAACAGCCAGGAGAAAGACTTCGGCGCCTATGGCGGAAACATCGAGGCAGCAAAGAAAATCGGCGCGCTCGTCGCCAAGCGGGCCCTGGAAAAGGGCATTGAAGAAGTCGTCTTTGATCGGGGCGGCTACCTCTACCACGGTCGTGTTGCGGCCCTGGCCGAGGCTGCCCGTGAAGCCGGCCTGAAATTCTGAACTAGGAGGTAAATGAATGCCTACTAATATGGATCGGAACCCGGAAAAGAAAGCAGACCGCAAGCCCGGCAGCAGAGACCGTCGCAACGACCGTCGCAATGACCGCCGTGAAGCGGATCCGGAATTCCAGGAAAAAGTAGTATATATCAACCGTGTTGCCAAGGTTGTAAAGGGCGGCCGTCGCTTCAGCTTCAGCGCCCTCGTGGTTGTCGGCAACCAGAAGGGCCGCGTCGGCGTCGGCCTCGGCAAAGCCGCTGAAGTCCCCGAAGCTATCAGAAAGGGCGTTGAGGACGCGAAGAAAAACCTCATCGACGTAGCGCTCAAAGGCCACACCATTCCCCATGAGATCATCGGCGTCTTCGGCGCCGGCCAGGTCCTCATGAAACCGGCCGCCAAAGGTACCGGCGTCATCGCCGGCGGCCCGGCCCGCGCCGTGCTGGAGCTGGCTGGCATAAAGGACATCCTCACCAAGTCGCTGGGATCTTCCAACCCGAATAACATGGTCCGCGCCGCCATCACCGGCCTCTCCCAGCTCAAGCGGGCTGAGGATGTTGCCCGTCTCCGCGGCAAGACTGTCCAGGAAATCCTGGGTTAATGGAGGGACAAAGACATGGCAAAGCTTAAAGTAACGCTGAAGAAAAGCGTCATCGGCTGCCCCGGGACGCAGCGTCTCACCGTCAAGTCCCTGGGTCTCCGCAAGACCAACTCGGCGGTTGAGGTCGAAGATAATCCCTGTATGCGCGGCCAGCTGCACAAGGTTCGTCATCTGGTGGCCGTAGAAGAAATCGCGGACTGACAGACGGAGGTGCACAAATGAAATTACATGAACTTACCCCGGCGCCGGGCAGCCGCAAAGCTGCAACCCGTCGTGGCCGCGGTCTTGGCTCCGGTCTCGGCAAAACTGCCGGCCGCGGCCAGAAAGGTCAGAACTCCCGCTCCGGCGGCGGTGTTCGCACCGGCTTTGAAGGCGGGCAGATGCCCCTGTACCGCCGGCTTCCAAAGCGCGGATTCAAGAACGTCTGGGCTGATAAATTCGCTGAGGTCAACGTCTGCCAGCTGAATGTGTTTGAAGACGGCGCCGTTGTCACCCCGGTTGAGCTTATCGAAGAAGGTATTCTCAAAAATGTCCTGGACGGCGTCCGCATACTGGGCGACGGCGAGCTCACCAAGAAGCTCACTGTAAAAGCATCCGGCTTTACCAAGAGCGCTGAAGAGAAGATCAAGGCAGCAGGCGGCGAAGTCGAGGTGATCTGAGGTGTTTCAAGCCCTTGCGAACATCTACAAGGTACCTGAGCTCCGGAAAAAGGTAGTATTTACCCTCATTATGTTCGCGGTATTCCGGCTGGGAACTCACATCCCGGTACCGGGAGTAAACCCCGCCGTAATCGAGCAGCTCTTTAACCAGGGCAACCTGTTCGGACTCATGGACTTGTTCTCCGGCGGTGCCCTGAGCAAGTTTTCCATCTTTGCGATGAGTATCACCCCGTATATCAACGCCTCCATTATCATTCAGCTCCTCACCATCGTTTTCCCGACTCTGGAGCAATGGCAAAAGGAAGGACAGGAAGGGCACAAGAAAACAACTCAGGTAACGCGCTATCTCGCCGTTGCGCTGGCATTCCTTCAGGCTGTCGGCATGGCCGTAGCCTTAAACTCCGCGGTGATCAACCCGGGGATAGTCTCCACCCTGATCATCGCTATCACCCTCACAGCAGGCACAATGCTCCTGATGTGGATTGGTGAACAAATCACTGCCTACGGCGTAGGAAACGGCATATCGCTGATAATCTTCGCCGGTATCGTGGCAGCTCTTCCGAAGAACCTGGTAACGATTTACCGTTACACTCAGGCAGGGACCATTACTTATGGTAATGCCCTGTTCTTCATTCTCATCGTTCTCGCCATGGTGGTGTTCGTCGTGATGATCAACGAAGGCCACCGCCGGATTCCCATCAGCTACACCAAACGGCTGGCGGGCGGAAGGCTGGGGGGCGGACACGCCAGTCATATCCCCCTCAAGGTCAATCAGGCGGGAGTCATTCCAATAATCTTTGCCTCATCCGTGCTGATGTTCCCGGTAACAATCGCTCAGTTTGTAAAGATCGACTGGGTACAGAAAGCCGCAGGGTATTTTGCCTGGGGGACGCCCCTCCAGACCACCCTGTACGCGCTGCTCATCCTGTTCTTCACCTACTTTTACACAGCGGTTACCGTAAAGATACCGGATATTGCGGAGAATCTGAAAAAGTACGGCGGCTTCATCCCGGGCATTCGTCCGGGCCAGCCTACCGAAGACTACTTGGATCGTGTCCTGACCAGAATCACGCTGGCAGGCGCAGTCTTCCTTGCCTTCATCGCCATACTGCCGAACCTGGTGACGGGGATGACCCGCATCGAGGGTGTGTACTTCGGCGGCACGGCGCTGCTCATCGTCGTAGGCGTCGCTCTCGACACCATGAAGCAGATCGAGGCAATGGTAGTAATGCGCCATTATCAGGGATTTATGAAGTAGGAGCATAACAATGGTTATACTTTTAATGGGCCCGCCGGGCGCCGGCAAAGGCACTCAGGCCGTAAGCATGGTTAAGAAATTTGGGATCCCCCAGATTTCCACCGGCGATATGTTCCGGGCAGCGATTGGACAGGGGACCGAGCTTGGCAAAAAGGCCAAGGCGTGCATTGATGCCGGACAGCTTGTCCCGGATGAAATCACTATCGGCATCGTCAGGGAACGCCTTTCCCAGGACGACTGCAAAAAGGGCTTCCTTCTGGACGGATTTCCCCGCACTACCGAGCAGGCAGAGGCTCTTGACGCCATTCTTGAAGAGCTGGGTCAGGAGCTTACCTGTGCCCTCAATATCGCTGTACCGAAAGAGCTTCTCGTAGAGAGAGCGGTCGGACGCCGCATGTGCAAAAAATGCGGCGCTTCCTTCCACGTTCAGTTCAACCCTCCGAAAAAAGAGGGCGTCTGCGACGAATGCGGCGGCGAGCTCTACCAGCGCGCTGACGACACCAGAGAGACCATGGAAAACCGTCTCTCCGTCTACGAGTCATCCACTCAGCCCCTCATCGACTTCTACGAAGCAAAGGGCAAGTGCCGTACCGTAAACGGCGACCAGCCAATCGACAAAGTCTTCGCTGACATCGTAAAGGTACTGGAAGCCTGAGCCGGGGAAGAGTCCAGTGATAAAGCACGAAAAAGGAGTAATTCATGTCCAAGCAAGATGTAATTGAAGTAGAAGGTAAGGTCCTTGAGGCATTGCCCAACGCGATGTTTCAGGTCGAACTTGAAAACGGCCACGTTGTGTTGGCGCATGTATCAGGCAAAATCCGCATGAACTTCATTCGTATACTGCCTGGCGATAAGGTCACGCTGGAATTGACTCCGTACGATTTGACGCGTGGCCGCATAACCTACCGTTTCAAATGAGCGCGGCCGGCGCAAAAGGAACGTAATGTACACTGCGCCCCGGGTGGCGTTCAGAGAAGAAAGGAAGGGAGCACGAAATGAAAGTCAAGCCGTCGGTTAAGCCGATTTGCGAAAAGTGCAAGGTCATTAAGCGCAAGGGCCGGGTAATGGTCATTTGCGAGAACCCGAAACATAAACAGAGACAAGGCTGATTAAATTATAAGGAGGTGCAAATATGGCACGTATTGCCGGTGTAGATTTACCCCGTGATAAAAGAATGGAAATTGCGTTGACATACATTTACGGTATCGGTTTGACCACTTCTCAGCACATCCTCGCTGAGACCGGTATCAGCCCGGACCTCCGGGCCCGTGACATCACGGAGGAAGATGTTGCAAAGATCCGTAATCTCATTGAAAAGGAAGAGATTATGGTCGAAGGCGATCTCCGTCGTGAGACCAGCCTCAACATCAAGAGACTCGTTGAGATCGGCTGCTATCGCGGTCGCCGCCACCGTCTGGGCCTTCCGGTCCGCGGTCAGAACACCAAGAACAACGCCCGTACCCGCAAGGGACCGAGAAAAGCCATTGCAGGCAAGAAGAAATAAAGGCCAGAGGAGGGAAATTCTAAGTGGCAGTAAAAAAAGCAGTGCGGCCGAAGAAAAAGGACCGCAAAAATATTGAATTTGGCGTGGCTCACATCAGCTCCACCTTCAACAACACCATTGTCACCATTGCCGACCGCAACGGCAACACGATCTCCTGGGCCAGCGCCGGCGGGCTTGGTTTCCGCGGCTCCCGCAAGAGCACCCCGTTTGCCGCTCAGATGGCAGCAGAGACCGCTGCCAAGGCCGCTATGGAGCATGGCCTCAAGCAGATCGAAGTATTCGTCAAGGGACCCGGCGCAGGCCGTGAAGCAGCTATCCGCTCGCTTCAGGCTACCGGTCTTACCATCGACATGATCAAGGACGTAACGCCGATTCCCCATAACGGCTGCCGTCCGCCGAAGCGTCGCAGAGTGTAATTGGGAGGGTAAAAAGAACAATGGCAATTGATAGAACAGCAAGCCTCAAGCGTTGCCGCTCCCTGGGCCTCGAGCCGGCAATGGTCGGTCTTTCCAAAAAATCCAAGCGTCAGGTCCGCCGCACCAACCATAAGGTCAGCGAATACGGCCTGCAGCTCAGGGAAAAGCAGAAAGCCAAATTCATCTACGGCGTGCTTGAGAAGCAATTCCGCGGCTACTACGAAAAGGCAAAGAAAATCGCCGGCGTTACCGGTGAAAACCTTCTCATCCTTCTCGAGCGCCGCCTTGATAACGTAGTATACCGTCTCGGCCTCGCCACCACCCGTCGGGCAGCCCGTCAGGTTGTCCGTCATGGTCACATCCTCGTAAACGGTAAGCGGGTGGACATCCCCTCCGCTCTCGTTCGTACTGGCGATGTGATCACCGTGGCTGAGAAGAGCCGTCAGAACGCCTACTTCAAGGCTCTGGCCGACGGCTATAACACCCTTTCCGTACCGGCTTGGATCGAAGCCGATAAGGACAACATGAAGGGCACCGTCACCCGTTTCCCGGCTCGGGCTGAAATCGACAGCCCGGTTAATGAGCAGTCTATCGTCGAGCTCTATTCCAAGTAATTTCCTAGCGAGATAAACAATCAATGGTAGGAAAACAGGAGGAGGTTTGACAATATGCTCGAAAACATGGTAATACCGTCGATTCAGGCCGAGAAAAACTCGGACGGAGACGCCAATCACGGCACCTTCGTATGCGGGCCGCTGGAAAGAGGCTTTGGCACGACCCTGGGCAACGCCCTGCGTCGCGTCCTCCTCTCGTCTCTGCCCGGTGCAGCCATCACTTCCATCAAGATCGATGGAGTGCTGCATGAGTTTTCGACAATCCCCGGTGTCCGGGAAGATGTCACGAACATCGTCCTCAACCTCAAACAGCTCTGCCTCAAAATGCATACCGATGAGCCCCAGCTTATCCGTATCGACATTGAAGGTGAAAAGAAAATAACCGCCGCCGACATTCAGGCTACCTCCGACGTGGAGATCCTCAACAAGGATTTGCACATCGCTACCCTGAACGAAGAGGCCAAGCTCCACATGGAAATGACCGTGGAGCGGGGCCGCGGCTACGTTCCCTCAGAGAAAAACAAAAAGGGTGATGATCCAATCGGCCTTATTCCGATTGATTCAATCTTTTCGCCGATTCTCCGGGTGAACTGCGTCGTCTCCCCCACCCGGGTCGGCAACGTCACCGACTATGACAAGCTGACCATCGACGTCTGGACAGACGGCTCCATCACTCCGGAGGAAGCGCTCAGTCGATCGGCAGAAATCCTCATCATCCACCTGGGCTACTTCAAAGAACTGGCTAAGCCGGAGGAAGACGGACTCCTGAAGGGGATCTCCGAATCTGACCCCGTCAGCGACGAACCGGCGCAGACCCCGGTTCTCACGATGCCCATTGAAGACCTCGATCTTTCGGTGCGTTCCTACAACTGCCTGAAGCGGGCGGCCATCAACACCGTTGGCGACCTGATTGAGAAAACCGAAGACGACATGATGAGGGTTCGTAATCTGGGAAAGAAATCTCTCGACGAAGTCAAGAAAAAGCTTGATGAACTGGGAGAATCACTTGCAAAACCTGAAGAATAAGGAAAGAGGTACATAAATGGCTTATAGAAAACTCGGCCGCGATTCCAGCGCCCGTAAAGCACTCTTTAAGAGCATCCTGACCTCTCTCTTCCAGCATGGTCGGATTGAGACTACCGAAGCCAAGGCCAAAGAAATCAGCGGCCTGGCTGATCAGCTCATCACCCTTGCCAAGCGCGGCGACCTCTCAGCCCGCCGCATGGCCATTGCCCGCCTTGCTGACGAAGACGTAGTCAGAAAGCTCTTTGGCGAAATCGCTGCCAAGTACAGCGACCGTCAGGGCGGTTACACCCGCATCATGAAGCTCGGCCCCCGCCGCGGCGACGCCGCCCCGATGGCCATCATCGAGCTGGTGTGATCAGTCAATCGTTCATCCGCAAAACAAAGGGCCGTAAAATATCATAAAAGGCAAGAGAAAAACCTGCGATTCACTTCTTTGTGAATCGCAGGTTTTTTTACAGTCTGAAAGTTACGACGTTTGCGTCGTAACTTTCAGGTGAAAATATCCGGTTCCTTCCGGGATAGTGGCCGCCCTGGTTAATTGTCTCCTGTTTTATGGGCTGGCCACAGCAAGCCTTCCGGCAGAACCAGGTTATCATAGCAGTCTTGCGGCTCTGAGGGATAAGGGCGATATCCTGCCTCGAAAGAAAAAAGAGGAATTTTGTCAGTAACAGCGAATCGTAAGACATAGTTATACTGAGAAGGCCTGAATAAGCAAGGGCAATCAACGGCGACTGGAATCGGCAGGAGAGAAGGAGACTGATGGAAATGAAGAATTTTTTCAAATACATACTGCTTACCGCGGCGGCATTGACATTTAGCGCCGCGGCAGTTTTTGCCGGTCCCTATCCAGCGACATTGGACGAGGGAAATCTGGTTCTGGTAGACGCTGGCATGGGGGTAGGGAAATACGCCGACCGGGCATCGGTGGCAGTTGAAATGTACGCGCCGCCGGACTATCAGCTGGCCATCCGTATTGTACCGGTGGTCTTTTCCGAGGAGTACTGGCGCGTGCATAGGGACTACCTGGGCAGCCCGTACACGATTAAGGAACCGTTTTCGTTGCGGTTCCGCTACAACTGGGACAGAAAGGTCATGGCCTACGAGCGGGGCGGGCACTGGCAGGACTGGGACGTGAACCGGGATTACTGCCATGCCGAGGGAGATCCGCTCATTCCCCGCGCCGCCGAGGTCGCCTTCGTATCCGCTTACAATACGCGCTTCTTTGGGGATAAGACGGGCTACAGTCCTGTCCTGAAACGGGAGCGGCGGGTCATTGACGAGGGCCTGTACCGGGCCCTGGGGCTGTGAGGCTGTAGGATAAATCATGAAGACACTCAATTTGATGAGAGAGCTTGACCGGTATATCAAGCAGCATTACCGCCCGGAGCACCGCCAAATCAGAGACTTTGCCGGTGGCATGGGACCTCTCTGCGCCACGGGCTTGGATTTCGGCGGCGCGAAGTGGTCGCTGGACTGCTTTCTGAAGAAGCTGGAAATGTCCTTTTCCGAAAAGCTCATAAAGCTCATGGAACAGAAAGGCCGGAAACCCGCCGAGGTTTATATCAGAGCGGGCATCACCAAAAATCACTTCTCCAAAATTAAAACGGACAGAGATTACCACCCCACCAAGGAGACGGCTTTTGCCTTCGCTGTCGCGCTGTACCTGAACCTGGACGAGACGGCAGACCTCCTGAAGCGGGCCGGGTACAGCATATCCCATAGCAGCAAGAGCGATCTCATCGTGGAGTTCTTTATCACCCGGAAGATTTACAACATCGACGAGATAAACAGACAGCTTTACCAGCGGGGGCACAAGCCCCTGACCAACTGGCGGAAATGTAAAGACGAATAAAAATTTTGCAAAGGTTACCTGGCAGGTAACCTTTTTTAGTTTGCCCCAATCTATAATAATCGAGCGGTTTTGAAAGGCAGAAGGGAAGAAAAACAGAAAAATTTTCCAAAGGTTGCCTGCCAGGCAACCTTTTTATCAAAAGCCTGTATTACAATCGTGTCAGCCAGGGAAACCAGGGCGAAGCTTAAAGGATGCTGAGCCGCTTGCGGCTGGCGGCGGAGCAAAGGAAAGGAGAAATCGACATGAGCGTATGGAAAAACGGACTGCTGTTGGCGGCGGGCGGCATAGCCGGGCTGGCGATGGCGGCGTGGCTGGAGGCTGAAAGCGTAAGCGAGCGCGACCGTGACGAAGAAAGTTCCCGCCGAAAAGCGACCGAAGCCGACGGCGGAGAGCTTTCGGGGGAGGTAAGCTATGGGGACGTGGTATGCGTGGACGGCGCGTTTTTGAAACGCTACGGCATCTGGACGGGGGAGAATTTCATCCTGTACGGGGCGGACAGCCGGGGCAAACGCTGCGTCCACGAGGCGTCGTTCCGGGACTTCCTGGGAGGCGCGAGACAGTTTGCCATCTGCGAGTTTCCCGAGGAGTACGGCCGGCCGGTCCAATGGGAGCAGCCCGTCCCCTCCATAATCGCGCCCCCGCCAAATATATGGCGGATGTGGGAGCAGATGTACAAGGAGAAAAAGTACAAGCTCTACCCGCCCGGGGAGACGGTGCGCCGGGCCCGGAGCAAATTGGGGGCGGGAGACTACCTTACCAGCGAACACTTTGCCCTGTGGTGCAAGACCGGCATCTCCGAGTCCCACGAGCTGGAGGATATACGAAGGTTTTTGGAGAGGGGCGTCGTGTACTGAAAATTTTTCAAAAAATTTGCCGGAGAAGCAGGATTTTCGGGGGGGGGGGGGAGAGAAAGTATAAAGTTTAAGAGAAAATATAAGCGAAGCGGCACGGATTATCTGGCAATCTGGAGCCATTGGCAGCCTGCTGCTCACAATGCTGGGAGGCGGAGTATTTATCAATTTTTCAGAGCGACTAAGATTAGAGACGATAAGGAGGAGATTTTCATGGATTTTAACAGAAGCAAAGCCGAGGCTATCATCAAGTACATGGTGGAGAATATTGAAAATGTGGAAGAGGACGATTTGACCGTGGAGGAGGTGGCGGAGTTTCTGAATAGGTACGATGACTTAAAGGACACAGAGACGATACACCGTCCGATGGAAAGCGAGATAAAAGGCGACGGTCCCATTACAAGTTTTCATCGGATACTTACCAGTGGAATATACAGAGACAAAGTAAGGAACGCAAACAGAGCAGAGAATACGGCCAGAGCAATTCTTGACTACGCGGCGGCGGATAATTCCCGGCTGGACTACAGCGACGACGATGTTTGCGAAATAGCCAAGATCATTCGCAAAAGAAATACCAGCGGCGGGCGGGACAAGGATCAGCCCCTGTCGCTGAATGACAAAAAGGCGGCGGCCATTTTGGATTACCTGGTGACAAGCTGCTGGGAGTTTGATGAGGGCGATTTCACAGCGGAGGAGATAGCCGAGATTTTGGATGATAATGAAGACAGCGGGGTGGAGGAAAGGGCCAGGGCAATTCTCGACCGGGTGGAGGAGGAAAATTCCCGGCTGGACTACAGCGACGATGACGTCTATGAGCTGGCGCGGATCATTCGCAAGCGCCGGATGTAAATGTGCATTTAATGTGCATAACAATAACGAATTGGACAATAATTAAAATTAAGCCAATTGGTTTCCACTCGTTACATTGTCAGCAACACAGGGAGGATTAGGGAAATGGCAAAAACAATAAAGTTTAATCTTATCTGCGATGAAAAGCCTGTTCGTGCTATTGAAGATTTGCGGAACAATTTCTCTATTGAGGATGTTCTGGCTTACTATAACAATCAGTTACTCCACCGCTGGCTCCGTGTGCGAGGCTACGATCAGGAGTTGGAGTCTGTATCTTCCATTACCAGTACCGAACCGATGGAAATCATTAAGGAACTGATTCGGATTTTTGATGTTGTCACTGATGAGGAGAAGGTCAGGGAGGACATCTATATGCTCAGGTATCTGGATGAGCGAAAGAAACGCTGTGCCATCTATGAGCAAGAAAAATATAATACTATCCGTATCATTGAGGACTATGAAGCTGGATACCGCCGACTTGTGGAAGGGATTCTTGATAATCCAGATGATGCGGCAAAAATTAAGGCGAATATTGCGGAGATGGTTTCCAACTATGCATTGATTTTGAAGTTAAACCACAGAGAACTGTTTTATATTTTGACCGAGAAATCTGTTCTGGCGGTTATGTGTCTTCTCATGAACGAAAAGTCCCGTAATTATTATCTGCCGGTTGAGAAAACTGATGAAGATGGAGCGGTTACTCTTGATACATCGAAAAATCCTGATAAGGAAGCGATGTTCAAATGTATTTGCCGGATGATTCAGAGGTCTGATTTTGAGACTAAACTTGAAGGAAATCTTGTTTCGTTCTCCGATGTTACTGATGGATATTGGAAAGATCTTGAGCCGAAGGGAAAGCAGTACATGATTGTCAGCATGGGCGAGGGAGATTTTGTTCGCGCCGCCGGACATTCCGGCGGCGACCTCTCCCGCGATGATGTTTTAGATAAATTTGTCATTGTTGATGGTATCGACTACAAGAGCAATTCTAGCAGGCGCAAGCTGCTCTACATGGAGGTCTGATGATGAAGCGAAGCACAGTAAATATTCTGGCCTCCTACATAGACGCATTGCATCCCATCATCTATATCAATCATTTTGATTTCAAGGTAATTGACAATGCAATCGCTCAGGTGGGGGAAGCTGTCAAATGCCTGGAGTTTAACAATGCGTTGGGCCTGGTAGATTTCAAAACCAAAAGCCCTGTGCAGGAGTGCGATTTGGAGCAATTCCTGAAGCTTACGATGGACGATGGATTTGAGCATGAAACCTTTTTTGTGCTGAAGGATATCCATGGTGAGTTGAATAACCCTAAGATTATTGCGCTCTTGAAGAAGATTGCGGAGAATAATCTCTATAATGACAGCTACCACGCAGCGATACTGATTATTTCCGAAATTACGGTCATTCCCCGTGAATTGGAAAACTATATCACTGTATTTGATATTCCACTTCCTACAATCAATGAGATACACGACCTTATCCATGAATTCATTGATGATTTGGAAATTTCGGTGGAGGAGGATACCATCAATGACATTGCCCTCTCCTTCAAGGGATTGAATGAGTTCCAAATCAAGCAGATTTTGAATCTGGCTTATCAGGATGGCGGCTGCATTGATAAGGAGGACAAGCTGCTGATCCTCAAGGAAAAGGAACAGTTTATCAAAAAATCCGGGTTGCTTGAGATTGTCAGCTTCACCGAAACAGTTGATGATATCGGCGGCCTGGAAAACCTGAAGAAGTGGCTTGCCCGGAAAGCAAAGGTTTTTGCGAATCTGGACAAGGCTATCAAATTTGGGGTCGATGTTCCGAAAGGCATCATGATTGTAGGTATGCCTGGCTGCGGTAAGAGCCTGACGGCAAAGGCAACCGCCAGTCTGTTTGAGATTCCGCTCGTCCGTCTTGACGTGGGGCGTTTGCTTGGAAAATACGTGGGCGAATCGGAGGAGAATATGCGGAAAGCCCTGAAGCTGTCTGAGGCAATCAGCCCCTGTGTCCTGTGGATTGATGAAATCGAAAAGGCATTTGCCGGAGTTGGCGGCGACGGCGGCGGCAGCGATGTGACCACACGCCTGTTTGGTCAATTCCTGACCTGGATGCAGGAAAAGGAGAACACCGTGTTTATCGTGGCAACTGCTAACGATATTTCCCGTATGCCGCCGGAGTTTCTGCGAAAAGGCAGATTTGACGAGCTGTTTTTTGTTGACCTTCCCAACGGCGAAGAGCGCAGAAAGATTCTGGATATTCATTTGAAAAAGCGCAAGAAGTGGAACAAGGACATTGATTCTATCGCGCTTATCAAAGAAACTGCTGGCTTCAACGGCGCTGACCTGGAGGCAGTGGTCAACGATACCATTGAAATGGCGTTTATTGACGGCAGGAATGTTATCACAACTGAGGATTTGATTAAATCTGTGAAGGATACCAAATCTATTTCCAGTACTCTGAAAGACAGGATTGCGCAAATCAGGGATACCGTCAGCAAAATCGACATTAAGCCTGCCAGTATACCGGAAAGATGAACGAGGTTATAAGTAAATGGATGAATTGAAGTATGACGCGATTCTCGCCATCGACGAGGAGATAGCGCCGAAAATCTCCACCTACGAAGCCCAGGCGTTAAAGCCTATCCAGAAAAAATTTATGGAGAGCTACCTGGAGCACAGGGATACCACGCCTGTAGACGAGTGGCTGCGGGGGGAGATGGCCGAAAGCCTCCCTGATTGCAGCGCGGACGAAATTGCCCGGATGAGCGATGAAATTATCACCACACTCAAAGTACAGGAAGAAAAAAAGGCATCCCTGGAAAAAGCAATTGCCAGCGGCAGAAGCAAGGAGTCCTGGTTTGCCAGCGAAGCTATGAGAGCTACTTCCGCGATGAGCGCGCGAGAAGCCTCCAGGTATCTGCAAGGACTGGACAACGCGCTGAATTCGGCCAACGAATCATTATGTCGAACCATCCATACCCAGGCGGGCACAATCAGCCAGAACCCCAACTTAGATGGATTTATTACAGAACAGTACCATGCGCAGACATTCAATCTGAACGCGGAAGCCACGGGCAGTCCCTATCGGGCAAAGGTGCTTGAGCCAACAGGAAGCGGATATGCCAAAAATTCTGTTGACATTGTAATCATCGATGAAGGCAGCAAAGTTGTAAGGCGCTACCAGTCAAAGTATTGCAAAGACGCTGAGGCTACAGCCCAGGCTTTTGAACACGGTGACTATCGTGGACAGCAGAAGCTTGTCCCAGCGGGACAGGAGCAGGGTATAGCCAAAAGGGTAACAACAGTTATCGAAGCTCCTGACGGCACGACCAGCAAGCCGCTTTCCAAAGGGCAGGCAAAGAAACTCCAGAATGAAGCGCAGAGCGGCAAATGGGACGATCTCAACTGGAACGAGTACAAAGCAAAGGATCTCGCTATTGGTATCGGCAAGCAGGCTGGACAAGCCGCTCTCATGGGCGCGGCGGTTGGCGTTGGTTTCGATGTTGCCAAAAAGGTTTGGAATGGCGAGGAAATCAGGGGCGAGGAGTTGGTTGAAACAGCCATTGTTTCCGGCGCGGACTTTGGGGTGAAAGCCGCTGCCGCCGGCGCTTTGAAGGTTGGAGCTGAAAAAGGTATCATTTCCGCTATCCCGAAAGGAACTCCCGCGGGAACGATTGCCAATATTGCCCACGTTGCGATTGAGAATATGAAGATTGTTGGCAAAATGGCAACTGGTGAGTTGACGGTCAAAGAGGGCTTTGAGAAAATGGAGCAAACCACTGTGGCTACAGTGGCAGGAATGGCTGCCAGTACGAAAGGGGCTATGATAGGCGCAGCAATTGGTACCGTTTTTGGCCCTGTTGGGACAGCTGTTGGTGGTTTTATCGGCGGAGCAGTTGGCTATATGGCTGGCTCTAAGGTTGGTGAAACAGTGGTCAAGGGCGTTCAGAAAATACGGAAAAAAGTCACGGACGTTGTCAGATCGGCAGGCAGAGCTGTGAAAAAGGCAGGATCATGGCTTAAAAATCATATTGTCAGCTTGTTTAGTTGATGATATCGGTATGGGGATGGATGCGCGCATATATCTGCGCCCCTGTTTACCCGGTATTATATTCTAAAGGAACTCTATGGACAGCGGCAAAAATTAAATCAAAAAATTGTTGATAAATATGAAATTGAAGATAGACTGTCCTCCTTGTCCCCGGAGGTCAACGGGCTCCGGGGATTTTTTCTCCGGGCTGGACATCGGCAGACCGTATTTCGTGGCACACAAAAACCTCCCGCTGTAGTTTTTCGGCAGCGGGAGGTTTTCGCTTGTGAGGTACAATTTATCAGCTGGGAGGTTTTTGCTGCTTCTCCAGAAAAATATCTGTATCATGGGAGTGGCGAGGATTGAAATATATCCGGGGGCCGGGCCACCGCCCATCCTTCATTTAATTGCCGCCACAATCCAGCCAAAGGAGATGAACCAATTACCCCGTACATAGCTGAAATCCTGAACGCCGGAGAAGCGCCTGAAAAATTTCCGAACAGAGTATATTCACTCAATAAAGACAGGCGGCTTAATTTTACATTTTGTTCTTGTTAGTTGTATAATGAAGCGGGAAAGCCGTTTGCCCTTATGAGGCGTGCCGGTTTTTGACATTCGGCAGGCTTTCGCCGGAAAGGTTCGCGGTCTGACCGGGGAGCGGACGGGGACAAAGTCTTTCCCGTACACGTAAACAACAGGAGGCGTAAAATATGGAGCCGGCAAAAAGGAAACGCCGCAAGGCGTCGGTAAACCAAGAGGACTGCGTGGCCTGCGGCTGCTGCATGAGGGTATGTCCAATGTCCGCCATCCAGGTCATCAGGGGCGTGGCGGCCCAGGTGGACGAGAGCAAATGCGTGGGCTGCGGCAAGTGCGCCAAAGAGTGCCCGGCCAGCGTCATTGAGATCCGGGAGGTGGAGGGATGAAAAAGCATTGGTACGACTACCTGTGGATCCTGGAGCTGACCTATCTGATCCTTGGCTTTTTCAATATCCTGTTCGCGTGGATCGGTCTGTTCTTCTTTTTTATTCCGCTGATCATTGCCGTCTTTTGGGGGACAAAGGGCTACTGTAACCGTTACTGCGGCCGGGGACAGATATTCGGCCTGCTGGGGGACCGGTTCGGGCTTTCTCCGAAAAAGGACATCCCCCAGTGGATGAAAAGCAAAGCCTTTCGCTATGGCTTCCTGATCTGGTTCTCCATAATGTTTGGCCAGATGCTCTGGAGCACGTACCTGGTCTTTGCCGGGGCCCGGGAACTCCGGCAGGTTGTCACGCTCCTCTGGACCTTTGAGTTACCCTGGAATTGGGCTTATCACGGGACGCTGGTCCATCCGGGCGTGGCCCAATTCGCCTTTGGTTTCTACAGCGTGATGCTGACTTCCGCTGTGCTGGGATTTATAACGATGGCGCTGTTCAAGCCCCGCAGCTGGTGCGTCTACTGCCCTATGGGGACGATGACCCAGCTGATTTGCAAAGCCAAGGAGGGACAACGGCGATAATGCCGCAGCAGGAACACAAAAAGCCGATATGCCGACAGCCTGAAATTTTGCTGGACTGGTCCCGAACAGCAGAACGAGCATAAGAACGAGCATAAATGAAAGTAAACGCAAGCCATTATTCAAATGGCTTGCGTTTGTCATAGCGCGCCCCGGTTGGATCGGGGGGTTAGTAAACCTTACAGGCATGAGCCGTTAAGGAAAAAGGTCCCTCTATGATAAGATATAATTGAAATTTATCAACTATAACAAACAGGTCAAAGGAGGGATGCCAACGACTAATCATTATCAGTGGTATACTTCCTCCTTTTTGTCTATTGCAGCATAAGTTCATTAAGACTTCCGAAACACAAACAGGTATTCGTGCGCAATCAGCAGAAAGTTATACTTCACACTGTTGGTTTTCCAGTACCCCGTCGCCTTGCAATTATGCTGTTCTTTGATGATAAGCTCCTTTAGCTTGAAATTAGCGTTTTCAAAGATACGCATTACCTCAAAGGACATCGGCACCATGCAACCTTTTTGGCGGGTGTCGCCCATTAGCACAGCACAGAATTTATCTCTTTTTAGGACTCGGTAGCTCTCAGCGGCAACTTTCTTCATTTCTTCTAAGAAGTCTCTAACTTTCAAATGGGACAAGTCCTCCGGGATATCCTCGCTGTATTTAATAATATCCGCGTAGGGAGGATGGGTACATATCAGATCAATGCTGTTGTCCGGCACAAAGTCCAAATTGCGGGCATCACCTTTCCGAATGTAGACTTTTCCGTCTGCGCCCTCGTGTAAAAAATCCGTTTTTTCCTTGCAGCGATCTAAAGCAGCATCATTGACATCTATTCCGATGATGTTGCGATTCAACAGCTTGGCTTCTACCAGCGTGGTGCCGCCACCGGCAAACTGATCCAGTACCAGATCACCCTCTTTGGAATAGCGCAGCAGAATATTGCGAGGAATGTACGGCGACCAGTTCCCTCGCCATTTGGCATCATGGGTTGCCCAATCGCCACGTTTTGGGAAAGACCAATGGGTCGTCATTTCTAATTCAAAGTCTTCTGGCTCCCACTTCGTGATTTTCTTTGCCATTATTTGAAAACCTCGCTGATAATGCCATTTTCCAAGTCTTTGATATTATATATGTGCTCCATTACATCAAAGGTTTCTTTCAGGTTGTTCCGGGCGCTTGTCCAACCCTTGCCATCTGTAAACCACACGAAGGTAAAGCCATCTATGGTCTCCGCTTCCAAAGCAAGCGTCTTATAACTACGGGCTGTTTCGTTCAATTTCGACCCGCCGCTGCCGTAGAAATTTGTTTCTATACCGTAAATCATACGGTCTGTCCTGACTACAAAATCAAAGCGTTTCTCCATCTGCCCCTGATTAGAAATAGCGGAGAGGTCAATGCCCCAACGGTCTGTAATTTGATGAATATACATTTCTTTGAAGAAACTTTCATTTTTTACAAATCCTGCTTTCTGAATAAAGCTTTCCACCAAGGTCTCCATAAGATGACCACCACGATTTTTGCGCCCGTTGGAATCCAGGCCCGTTTCTACGCCAGTAGCATAGTCCACAAGGTTATTTACTATATGTTTGCTGATAAGGTCAAACAGTCCGGTTTTCCGCATAAATAACTTGTACTGCTCTACGGAAAGTGTCCGGTTTTTGAAATTGTATGTAAACGCTCCATCGCTATCTATCGCATAGATTTCATTCGCCCGAACAGCAATTAGCAACGGAATACATTTTAGGATTTCCGGGTACTTGCTAACGAGCGATTCAAAATCATTTTCGATATTGGCAGAACCAATCAAGGCATTGAGAATATTCAATTCGACCTTGATACTATCCACATTGCGGTGAACCTTATCGAAGTCAACGTAATAATTGTAGTCCGCAATGCTGCCACGGAAGCCAGATAACCAACCTGCAAAATCTCTCGCCACATCATCCCCTCCTTCCGCCAAAGCCTGCGGTCGAAATTATTTTGAAAATATCTCTATCGGTTTCAAGAAGTTCCTCAATGATGCTGCCAAACATATAGGCATCCACACGGTTTGTTTTCTCCTGCACCGCCAGGAGCTCCATAAGAACGTACAAGAACTCAACATCATACTCACCAAACGAGTTCAACGGGAAGTACTGCCCGATATCAATTGCCTTCTCACCGTCTTCGATAAGTGATTTGAGCGTTTCGTAACTATTGTTTGGGAGCGGGCTACAGGTATTCCAACAGTGCTGGATCGCCAACAAATATTGCTTCGTGAGCGTTTCATTTCCCTGCATTTTCATCAGAATATCAACGACCCAATGAATATGTTTTGGGGTGCGGATCCGTGTGCCGTCTTTCCTGTATTTGATCAAAATATCGTATCGGGAAAGATTTCCCTGAAATACATAGATGATATACTCAGTAAAGATGAATTCAATGATTGAGGTTTTTTGTCCTTTTTCAATCGTCTGCGTTCCTCTTTGGATTTCCACGTGATACGCTCCTTACTCCTTAATAGTTGGATATTAACAGCTCTTTTATTTTGCCCCTTGCTTCACTGTTACAGTTAATCATACGGGTCGCTTCAACTCGCTTAATTTTATGGGCAGAGTAGATGTTATCAAAGAATTCGTCGTCAGTTTTTGAATTTTTCGGATCTGAATTGCTCACGACCACCTTTGCACCTCTATGGTTCAACTCATCAACAAATTTTGCAAGCTCAACCTGTTCTTCATCGTTAAACAGGTTCTCTGTATAGGCCGTAAAGCCAGCCGTTTCCGTAATGGGACGGTAGGGCGGATCAAAATACACAAAGGTATGCTCGTCAATGAACGCAGCAGATTTTCGATAATCACTGCAAGCAATCGTGACCTTCTGCAGTTTCTCCGACACCGCACGGAGATTTTCTTCATCGCAGATAAGCGGATTTGTATAGGAACCCATCGGAACATTAAACAGTCCCTTGCGGTTGACCCGATAAAGTCCATTAAAGCAGGTTTTATTAAGGAAAATCATCAGGGCGGCTTTTTCTATGTTTTCGGCTTCATTGCCGTTCACCTTTATTTCGTTGAAGCGTTCACGTTTGTCCATGTAATAAGCCTTGCGGCTTTCGGTATTCATCGGGACAAACTTGCTTTGCATAGTGGACAGAAGCGAAATCAGGTCTTCCACATGATTCCGAATTATACAATAGGTGTTGATAAGCTCTGCGTTAATGTCGCTGATGTAGACCTCCTCCACATTATAACGGCTGAGAATGTCAAACAGGACTGCACCTCCGCCCACAAATGGTTCAGCGTATTTCGTGATGCTTTCGTCCGCAAAGGGATAGTATTTCCCAATCTCCGCAAGCAACTGTCCCTTACCGCCAGCCCATTTCAAAAAAGGTTTTACCTTCTTTTCGTCTGACTTGGTATAGCGGGTGCTTCGCCCATCCTCCGGCTTTTTTGCGTCTGCGGGAATCACCCAAGCATTTCCCACCCTGGTTGCCTGTTCAATCCGTCCTTCCGTGCAAAGGGTCGCGACACGCCGTTGGGAAATGCCCCATTTGTTCGCAGCATCTCTCGCTGAAATCAGATTCATAGCTCTCCCTCCAAACTGATTACCTATATGATATTCCAGACCTCGAACAATAGCAATACCGTTTTAGAAAATTTTACAGAATTTTGCTCCGGGTGGAAAGTGCGGTACGTAATTTCTATTCGGCATAAACTTTTAACATATTATAATCCACTTCAGAAATATTAGATTATACTTGCAAAATGTTGTTGATAGATATCCACGCAGGTAATAATATATTGTTGTCGAAGGAGGGTCTTTTATGAGGAAAACGGCGGATGAGAGCAAGCGAGATAAGCGCGTAAGGCTTGCCGGGGTCAGAACTGACAAAATAATTGAGAGAAAGAGGAAGTCACCCTTTAACCGGCTGCTGGCGGTGCTCCTGCCCTTGCTGCTGCTGGTGTTCCGGGCGGAGGCAGCTTTGGCGGAGGCTGCCGACTATTCCCAGCCGGCAAACTGGGCCTATTATGGAATCGGGGATGTGCAGGAGAAGCCGGCGGATCTCTTTTTAGTCTGCCCCACCGTGGACATGGGGATCCAGGGAAATCACCACATGTCCCTGGAAGATGCCAACATGAAGGAAAATTTTGTGGGAGCCCTGAACATGGAGCGGGGGATTTACGAGGAAAATACCAGGATGTACGCTCCGTATTACCGGCAGGTGGCCCTGCCCGTCTATGCGATGAGCCGGACAGAGCAGGAACCGCTCCTGACAGAAGCCTATGAGGATGTGCGGGCAGCCTTCCGGTACTATCTCGAACATTTCAATGAGGGCCGCCCTCTTGTGCTGGCTGGTTTTTCGCAGGGAGCGGATATGTGCATCCGCCTCATGAAGGATTTTTTCGCTGACGAAGGGCTGCGGGAGCGGCTGGTAGCCGTGTATGCTATCGGCTGGCGGCTCACTGAGGAAGAGACAAAGGAATACCCCTGGCTCCACGTGGCGGAGGGGGAAGTGGACGTCGGCGGCATCATCACCTTTAACAGTGAAAGGGCCGGAATAGAGGAGTCCATCATCATCCCCCGGGGCGTAAGAACCCTGGCGGTGAATCCCCTGAACTGGACGAGCGGCAGCGAGCCCGCTGCCCGGGAGCTGAATTTAGGCGCCTGCTTCACTGATTACAGCGGCAGGATCACCGAGGAGATCCCAGCCCTGACCGGGGCTTATATCGACGAAAACCGGGGCAGTCTCATTGTGACGGACGTATCAGCGGATCGCTTTCCCAATGATCTCATAGGAGAAGGAATATTCCACATCTATGACTATATGTTTTTCTATCGGAACCTGCAAAAGAACGTGGCCGACAGGATCGAAGCCTATAGGGAAAGTCTGGAGAGCCGCTGAAGTCCCGAATATCGAATTGCTTGACCATCGTCCCCTTGACACCGGGGGTATAATGTAAGCGACATGAGAAGCGGCGGGGGAGCGCCCGAAGCTTCGTCAGACAGGAGCATAGCGAGGGAGCCTGTGTTGCAGGCTGAGAGGGAGCCGTAAGCTCCGACCGCTGTCCGGGTTGAGATCGTTACAACCGGCCAGTTATCTGCCGCGGGCAGACGTGTTTTCCTGTCAAATATTCAGCAAAAAATCCACTCTGCTCGCGGAAATTAAAATTTCTCGAGGGAGTGGATTTTTTTGAGGAACGAAAAAGCGGGAAAGACCCGAAACGCAAATGTCCTGCGGCTGGTAATGATGGGGGTGCTGATTGGCCTGGGAGTAGTCATTTCCCCCATCCTGCGGATCGAGGGAATGTGCCCTATGGCGCACCTTATCAACATCACCGGGGCAGTCCTTCTGGGACCGGCGGAAGCCTTTACGGTAGCGACGCTTATCGGTATCATCCGCATGGCGGTCATGGGAATACCGCCTTTGGCCCTTACGGGAGCGGTGTTTGGGGCGCTGCTGTCGGGGATGATGTACCGATACAGCGGCGGGCGGATCTGGGCGGCAGTGCTGGGGGAAATCATCGGTACGGGGATCATCGGCGCCATCGTCAGTTACCCGGTGATGACCCTGCTTTATGGCCGGACAGGACTGACCTGGTTCTTCTATGTGCCCCTGTTCATCAGCGGCACGCTTATCGGCGGCGCCTGT
>CAZIKQ010000010.1:0-45425 GCA_964540025.1 uncultured Schwartzia sp.
CCTTTGTCGACAGTCTGAGGCAAAGCGTTTTCGCTTTGCCTCCTTTTTGTCGTACCTATTCGATGCCAATAAATCACCTGATATCGCCTTCTGCCCGAGACAATAGCGGATGATTAAAATTTTGCGCAGGTCTTCGTAATAAGCGGCAGACTGCTTACCTGGCGTGCTTTTTCAGGAAATTCTCAATGCGGTTCAATGCCTCGGCAATCTTGTCAAGACTGGTGGCATAGGAACAGCGGACGTATCCTTCCCCGCAGGAACCAAAGGCAGTGCCCGGCACGAGGGCCACGTGTTCGGCGGTAAGAAGCCGTTCGGCAAATTCGTCGCTGGTGAGACCGGTGGAACGGACGTCAGGGAAGATGTAGAACGCGCCCTTTGGCTCGAAGGCGGGCAGACCAAGCTGGTTGAGGCCGTCGTAAATGAATTTACGGCGGCGGTTATACTCCGCCAGCATTTTCAGTCGGTATTTTTCCCCCCGGCGGAGAGCTTCAATCGCGGCCACCTGGGCGGTAATGGGGGCGCAGAGGATCGTGTACTGATGGATCTTGGTCATGGCGGCAATTATCGCCGGGTTGGCGATGGCGTAGCCGATGCGCCAGCCGGTCATGGCGTAGGCTTTGGAAAAGCCGTTCAGGAGGATAGCGCGCTCGGCCATACCGGGGAGGGCCGCGAAGGAAACATGAGGCTGACCGCCGTAGGTGAGGTCGCCGTATATTTCATCGCTGATCACGATCAAATCATGACGCCGGGCAAAGTCCGCAATCTTCAGAAGCTGTTCTCTGGGCATGATGGCGCCGGTGGGATTGTTGGGATAGCCGATGAGCAGCGCCTTCGTCCGGTCGGTGACATGGGCTTCCAGATCCTCCGGGGTGACCCGGAACTCGTTTTCAATCCGGGAGGGGACGGCAACGGGAATCCCGCCGGCCAGGGTGGCGCAGGCGCTGTAAGAGACGTAGCAGGGCTCGGGGATGAGAATCTCATCGCCCGGCCCCAGGATCGCCCGCATGGCGATATCCAGGGCTTCGCTGACGCCCACCGTGACGAGAACGTCGTCGGCCGTGGGGCCGGTCAGGCCGTCCACCTCGGCGTGGTGGCGGATGATTTCTTCCCGAAGCTCGGTAAGACCTTTGTTAGAGGTGTAGGAGGTATAGCCCTGTTCGAGGCCGTAGACGCAGCTCTCCCGAATCGTCCAGGGGGTGACGAAGTCCGGCTCTCCCACTCCCAGCGAGATAACGTCCTTCATGGTGGCGGCGATGTCGAAGAATTTACGGATGCCGGAGGGGGCGATGGAGCGGACGGCAGGGGAGAGGCGGCTTTCCCATTTGCTGGTTTCACTCATCAGGGAGTCACCACCAGTCTGCGGTCCTTCTCTTTATTGCCGAGAATAATATGGTCTTTCTTGTAGGTTTTCAGCATAAAGTGGGTGCGGGTACCGGTAACCCCGTCGATGACCGCCAGGCGGGTAGCGATGAAATTCGCTACGTCCTTCAGGGAGCTTCCTTCGATGATTACCAGCAGGTCAAAGCTGCCGCTCATAAGGTACACGGTGCGGACCTCTTCAAAGCGGTAGATGCGCTCGGCGATGGCGTCGAAGCCCACCTCCCGCTCCGGGGTAAGGTTTACTTCAATGACGGCGGTAACGCCGCCGTCGCCAACCTTTTCCCGGTCGATGATGGTGTTGTAGCCGAGGATGACCTGATCCTTTTCCAGCTGGGCGATTTCCTTTTCCACCTCGTATTCGCTGCGCTTCAGGATAGAAGCCAGTTCGCTTACCGGACGGCGCGCGTCCGTTTCAAGAAGTTCAAGCAGTTCAGTCATCATTTTTCCTCCAAAATAAAAAATCCCCGTCCCGTAAAGGACGAGGTCAACCCGCGGTACCACCTTTGTCAGACGGCTTCGCCAGCCATCCACTCAAGGGCCTCAGCGCGGCCAACGGCGAGATTTCTCCCACATGCTCCCGAGGGGCCCGCATTTTCCCTTTAACGGTTCCCACCAGCCACCGTCTCTCTGAAAAAGTCTGAAAATGCTTGTTTCGGTCATTGCATATCCAATGTATTTTGGATAAAATATAGCATAGCAATGCTGTGAATGCAAGGGGATTTTTTCTCCTAAAGAAGTGAGGGGGCAACGCAATGTATGTTACAACGATGAAGGCGATTTACGATAGTATGCTGCCGAGAACACAGGCGATGGAAAAAATCATAAAATTCCTCGGGACCTTCGATTTCAAAAAGCTGGTGGAGGGAGAGGATTACCCCATCGACGGGGATAATATTTTTGCCCGTATCCAGTACTATGACTCCAAGCCGGTGGCGGAGTGCAAGGCGGAAAAGCATGAACGCTATGTGGATATAGTGTATATGGCAGAGGGCGTAGAGCAGATCGGCTGGTGCCCTTACTGCCCGAATATTGAGAAAACCGGGGATTACGACAGGGACAATGACGTGACCTTCTATAAGGCGCTGGAGCCGGAGAGCTACGTTGTGGTAGAAGCCGGAACGCTGGTCGTCATTTCCACCGACGACGTTCATCGGCCCTGTGTCCGGTACGGAGCAGAGCCGTCCAGAGTGATGAAGGTTGTAATCAAGGCCGATGCCCAATATCTGATGGAACGATAATAGGGAGGATTTCCAGCAATGTCAGTCAGAAGACTATTTGTAGAAAAGCGGCAGGGGTTCTTTGATATCCCGGCCCAGCAGCTTTGCGCCGACCTGATCGAGACGTTTCGCCTCCTGGATTTGAAGGCAGTGCGAATTTTCCAGCGCTATGACGTTGAAGGGCTTACCGACGAGCAGTACAGGGCTGTAAAGAATGTTGTATTTGCCGAGGCGCCGGTAGATGTAATCTATGAGGAGACATTGCCGGCTATCAGGGGACAGGTATTTGCCGTTGAATATCTGCCGGGTCAGTACGACCAGCGGGCGGACTCAGCGGCCCAGTGTATACAGCTGATCACTCAGGGAGAACGGCCGGAGATCCGTACTGCCCGGGTCTACGGGCTGGTTGGCAACGTTGACAGTGAGACTCTCGGGAAGATAAAGGGTTACCTCATCAATCGGATTGAGAGCCGTGAGGCGGCTCTGGAGAAGCCGGAAACCCTGATAATGGAGACGGTTGAACCGGCTGATGTTGAGGTGCTGGACGGATTTACATCCTTTTCTGAAGAGCAGTTGAAGGAGTTTTTGTCCGCCCGTGGTCTGGCCATGAGCTTTGAGGATCTTGCCTTCTGTCAGCAGTATTTCCGTGATGAGGAAAAGCGTCAGCCGACTATTACCGAAATCAAGGTGCTGGATACGTACTGGTCTGACCATTGCCGTCATACGACCTTTACTACGGCCATTGATAAGGTGGAGGTGGAGCATGGCTTTGCGTCTGACGTCATTGCCAGGGCTTACGATAAATATTTGGAGGACCGCAAGAATGTCTATGGAGGCGACAACGGGGATGTAACCCTCATGGACATTGCGGTCATGGGCATGAAGGAGCTGAGGCGGGAGGGCCTGCTCGATGACCTTGATGTCTCTGATGAAATAAACGCCTGCAGCATTGTAGTGCCGGCTGAGGTAAATGGACGGGTCGAAGAGTGGCTTGTCATGTTTAAGAATGAGACCCATAACCATCCCACCGAGATTGAGCCTTTTGGCGGGGCAGCCACCTGTCTGGGCGGCGCCATCCGCGACCCGTTGTCTGGCCGTACCTATGTATACCAGGCCATGAGAGTTACCGGCGCGGCAGATCCCCGCACCATAGTGGAGGCTGCCCTGCCGGGAAAACTGCCCCAGAAAAAAATTACTCAGGGGGCTGCGGCCGGCTACAGCTCCTATGGCAATCAGGTTGGTCTCGCTACCGGGCAGGTAGCGGAGGTCTATCATCCGGGTTTCGTGGCTAAGCGGCTGGAGATCGGCGCGGTCATTGCGGCGGCTCCCCGCCTGAACGTTGTCCGTGAGGCTCCGGTGGCTGGGGATCTCGTCATTTTGGTAGGCGGCCGTACCGGCCGCGATGGAATTGGCGGAGCAACGGGTTCCTCGAAGGGGCATACTGAGACTTCATTGTTTGAGGCCGGAGCTGAGGTTCAAAAGGGCAATCCGCCCACGGAACGCAAAATTCAGCGCTTGTTCCGCAATCCAGCCGTCAGCCGCATGATCAAGCGTTGCAATGATTTTGGCGCCGGCGGCGTTGCCGTCGCCATCGGTGAGCTGACTGCCGGGCTGATGATAAATCTTGACGCGGTTCCGAAAAAATACGAGGGGCTTGACGGTACCGAGCTGGCCATTTCCGAATCCCAGGAGCGCATGGCCGTCGTCGTTGCGGCTGACGACCGGGACAAATTCGTAGCCTTTGCTGAGGAAGAAAATCTTGAGGCAACCGTCGTTGCGGTAGTCACTAATGTTCCCCGGCTTATCATGCGCTGGAGAGGCCGTTACATTGTCAACCTCAGCCGGGCCTTCCTCGATACAAATGGCGTGCGGCAGCACGTAAGTGTCCGGGTAGCGTCCGTTTCCGGCAAAAACCGTTATCTGACCAGGCTGCCCAGGGCGGTTGAAGAGGAGTCAAAGGCTGATGAGGCATGGCTGAAGAATCTTACAGATTTGAACGTTTGCAGCCAAAAGGGCCTGGTAGAGAGATTTGACTCCTCTATTGGCGCCGCTACCGTAATAATGCCCTTTGGCGGCAAGAAGCAGCTGTCTCCGGCTGAAGGTATGGTAGCCAAGCTGCCGGTAACTTACGGGGAAACTGGAACCGCAACCGCCATGGCCTATGGCTTCAATCCCTATTTTATGAGCTGGAGCCCCTTCCACGGCGCTGTATACGCGATTGTAGAGGCAACGGCAAAGATGGTGGCTATGGGGGCGCCTGCCGATAAGCTTCGGCTCACTTTGCAGGAATTCTTTGAGAGTCTCGGTGAGGACCCCACTGCCTGGGGCAAGCCCTTTGCCGCGCTGCTGGGGGCGCTCTGGGCCCAGCATGAGCTGGAGATCCCGGCTATCGGCGGCAAGGATTCCATGTCCGGCACCTTCATGGATTTGAAGGTCCCGCCTTCTCTGGCGGCGTTTGCGGTTGGAGTATTACCGGCTTCCCAGGCGGTATCCTCTGAGTTCAAGTATCCCGGAAGCATTGTCTATATGTTTACGGCGCCGAAGGATACCAAGGATATGCCGGTTTTTGCCCGCTATCGGAAAGCCTATGCCAAGCTCAATGAGTTGATGCGAGGACATAAAATTCTCTCGGCGGCCACGGTGAAGGTTGGCGGCCTGGCCGCCACTGTCTCCAGGATGTGCCTGGGAAACGGAATAGGTTTCCGCTTTGCCGAGTACATGAGTGACAATGAGCTCTATCTCCCTAATTATGGAGCGATCGTGTTTGAGACAGCCGCTGGCAGCAATTTGAATCAGGAGCTGGCTGGCTGTGATTGCAAGGTGCTCGGTGAGACTACTGTGGTACCGAGTGTCGTAAATGGCAAAATGGCTGTCAGCCTTCAGGAAATTCAGGCTGCCTGGACTGAGCCGTTGGAAAGCATTTTCCCCACTCAGGCCAGGGTTACGGGAAATGTCAATTCCTCTGTGCTTTATACTCAGGGAAACCGGGTTTCCCGCTATGCCCCGGTGGCGAAACCGCGGGTGGTAATACCAGTATTCCCGGGAACAAACTGCGAGTACGATACGGCCCGCGCTTTTGCCCGGGCCGGCGCGGATCCCCATACGGTAATCGTCCGCAATCTCACTCCGGCGGCTATTGAGGAAACCATTGAGACTTTGGAAAAGGAAATCAGAAAGTCCCAGATGCTGGTGTTCCCCGGCGGCTTTTCCGGTGGTGACGAGCCTGACGGCTCCGGCAAGTTCATCGTTGCGATGTTTAGAAATCCGCGCCTGTCGGAAGCGGTCATGCGGCTCCTCACCCGGCAGGATGGTCTCATTCTCGGCATCTGCAATGGTTTCCAGGCGCTCATTAAGCTGGGACTGGTTCCCTATGGGGAAATTCGTGACTTGGCGCCCAATTCTCCCACATTGACAACAAACCAGATTGGCCGCCATGTATCGACGATGGTACAGACCAGGGTGGTTTCCAATCTATCCCCCTGGTTCAACAATGTGAACGTTGGCGAAATGCAGACAATCGCTGTCTCCCATGGTGAAGGCCGTTTCTTTGCCGACCATGAAGTGGTCGCCAGGCTGCGCATCCGGGGGCAGATCGCTACCCAGTACGTCAATGATGTGGGTGAGCCCTCGCTGGATATAGCATTCAACCCCAATGGGTCAGTGAATGCCATTGAGGGTATTACCAGCCCTGACGGACGCATCCTGGGCAAGATGGGACACTCTGAGCGCATTGGCGATTACGTGGCAATGAACGTGCCCGGGGAAAAGGATCAGCATCTCTTTGAGGCCGGCGTGAATTATTATTCCTGATAAACAGCTCTACTCGCTGTTTTGTCTGGACTTTGAAAGGACTGGGAAAATAAGTCGATGTTTTTCCAGTCCTTTGTTTTTTAGGGAACAGCGCGACAGGTAAGGTAAAAGCCGCCGGACTGTTTCGTCCTTTTCGCCGCTTTTGGCGGAAAAGACCGTTTACTTGAAATGGGGTGATGTTATGCGCGCAATTGTAACCCGTGTAGCCTCTGCCTCCGTTACGATTGACGGGCAGGTGGCAGGCGCTATCGAGAAAGGGTTTCTCGTTCTCCTGGGGGTTGGTCCTGAAGATACAGAAAAAGAAGCAGATCGGCTTGCTGATAAAATAATCCATCTGCGGGTTTTTACCGATGAGAATGACAAGATGAACCTGGCTCTTGATCAGGTGGGCGGGAGACTGCTGGTAGTATCCCAGTTTACCCTGTATGCGGATCTGAAGAGCCGCCGTCCCGGATTTTCTCATGCGGCGCCGCCTGCCTTGGCTAAACGTCTCTATGAATATTTTCTGGCGGCCTGTGAGAAGGCCGGGTTTAGCCCCGAACACGGAGAGTTTGGGGCGGATATGCAGGTGTCATCGGTAAACGATGGACCGGTGACCCTCATCTTTGATACAGCCGCTCTCTAAATATTGCAAAAATATGGAAATGTAATATAATGAGCTACAGGATAATCTGCCTTGCTGTGTGGATGTGGTAAGGATTTGAAAACAGGAGGATAAAAAATGCCGGAAAAGAAACCAATTTACGTCATCGGTCACCGCAATCCGGATACCGATTCTATCTGTTCTGCCATTGCGTATGCCCGTCTGAAGCAGGCGCTGGGGGTGGAGGATGTCGTCGCGGCCCGGGCAGGAGAGATCAACGCGGAAACCAGATATGCTCTGGAAACATTCCGGGTAGACCTGCCCTATCTTCTTCATGATATATATCCCCGGGTACAGGATGTAATGCTGCCGATCAGCGCCACCGTTTCCGAGCAGGACAGCCTCCGGAGACTTGGCAAGGTGATGAACAGCAATAACCTCCGTTCGGTGGTGGTTGTAAACAATCAGGAGAAGCTGGCGGGCATTGTTTCCGTAAGCGACCTGGCAAAGCGCTATTTCCAGGAGATAAGCCTCGTCGATTTGTCTGATATTGACGTTACCTTTGGGGCGATCGTCCAGGCAACTGACGGAACCGTGCTGGTTGGCCGCGATTCAGGGCTCATTATTAAAGGACGCATTATTATTACCTCCAGCTCTCAGGCTGTTTTGAAGTTCGGCGTCAAGGAAGGCGATATTATCATCGTCGGGGATGGCCGTGACCAGGTAATGAGAGATGCGATTGAAAACAAGGTTGCCTGCATTATCATGACCGGCGATGGTCATGTTTCTCCGGGAATTCAGGAAGCGGCCCGTCAGGCAGGTATCTGCATTGTAACCACTGAGTATGATACCTACACCACTGCCCGGATTATAAACCAGTGTATGCCGGTCAACCGCATTATGCAGAAGCAGCCCCTGTGCTTCAGAGCCGATGAGCTGGTGACAAATATCATCGGCACCATGGAGGAGAAGCGCTTCAGAAATTATCCGGTCCTTGATGGGGATGATTTGGTGGGGATAATCAGCCGTGATCAGTTCCTCGTTCCGGAAAAGCCCCGGCTCATACTGGTGGACCATAACGAGCTGGCCCAGGCGGTTGAGGGCATTGACAACGGTCAGATTATCGAGATTATAGACCATCACCGCCTGGGTGGCATTACGACAGCAGACCCGATTTATACCCGCGAGGAGCCGGTTGGTTGTACGGCCACGATCATTGCCGGCATGTATATGGAAAACGGAGTCGATATTCCTGAGGATACAGCCGGGCTCCTTTTGTCGGCGATTATCAGCGATACCGTCCTCTTTAAGTCCCCGACCACCACTGACCGGGACTGCCGGATGGCGGAAAAGCTGGCTCCTGTTGCCGGTGTGGATATAAACGAGTACGGTATGAATATGTTGAAGGCCGGTTCTTCTGTTTCGGCGCTGCCAGCCAGCGAAATAGCCAAAAACGACAGCAAGGAATTCAGCATCGGCGGCCGCCGGATGCTCATTGGGCAGATTTCGGTGATGGACACGGCTGAAGTGTTGGCCAAAAAGGCGGAAATTACTGAAGCTATGGCGAAGGTCGCCGGAGAAGAAGGCTACAGCATGGTCATGCTGATGGTAACTGATATCATCAAGGAAGGTACGGAGCTCCTCTATGTGGGCGAGCCCCGGGACCTTATCGGGCTGGCTTTCAAAAAGGATGCCAGCGGGGATTCGATCTATCTGCCTGGTGTCATGAGCCGCAAGAAGCAGATCGTTCCGCCCCTTACTGAGGCAGGAAAAGCCTTGAAGGGATAATGATAAGGCATCATATAGAGACTGCGCCGCCGGGCGCCCGCGTTTTGCTCGGGCGTCCGTTTTTGTAGGATTCGGGTGAGAGAAGAGGCGAAATATCCGGATCAGAGAGGGAGAAAAGCAGATGAACATGGTAGTGGTGGGCACGATTTTTGTGGATATAAAGGGATTTCCCGCTGATGTTTACGTTCCGGGGGGAAGAAATGCCGGGCGCATTGAGGAGGTACACGGGGGAGTTTCCCGCAATGTGGCGGAGAATATTGCGCGAGCCGGTTTCCATCCCACCTTTCTCAGCCTGGTTGACAACAGCGGTTCTGCTTTGTCGGTAGTCTCCCGGCTGGAGGCAGAGGGGATCAACACAAAATATATCGGGACGACTCCCGATGGCATGGGTACCTGGCTGGCGATTTTTGATCATACCGGCGAAGTGGTGGCCAGCCTGTCAAAGCGGCCTGATTACCAGCCGCTGGCGGAAATAATTCAGCGGCACGGGGAAGAAATTTTCAAGGACTGTGACAGCATCCTTTTGGAGATCGATATAAATAAGGCGGTTGTGGCCGAGACTTTCCGGTTTGCCAAACAGTACGGCAAGAAGGTCTATGCCCTGATTTCCAACATCAACATTGCCCTGGAGCTGAGGGAATACATCCGGCAATGTGAGTGTTTTGTCTGCAACCAGCAGGAAGCGGGTATCTTCTTTGATAAAAATCTTGATGGGGCAACTCCGGAGGAAATGGCCCAGTTCCTAGCTGAAAATATAAAATCCGAGGGCATGAAGTCGATGATCGTTACCATGGCCGACAAAGGCGCTGCCTATGCCGAGAGCAACGGAAATCACGGGGGCTGCGGAGCGGAGAAAGTAGCGGTGGTGGACACCACCGGGGCCGGGGACGCATTTTTCGCCGGGGCGGCCATGGGGCTTACGGCGGGTAAAACCATGGCGGAGTCCTGCGCCATGGGAGCGAAGATTGCGGCGGCGGTAATCTGTACCACCGAAAACACCTGTCCGCCTTTTTCAAAAGGGGAACTTGGCCTGTAAAAGCCTCTTTGGTAAAGCTGAAAAAACTTGGAGTAAATCGCTAAAGTTGCGGCAGGCACAGCTGCTGTCGAGGATACAGTGTAAGGATATATTATGGATAGCATTGAGCAGATTGTCCGGGGATTAAACCCCAGACAGCGGGAAGCAGTGGAATGCCTGGAGGGGCCGCTGCTGATCATGGCCGGCGCCGGCAGTGGAAAGACGAAGGTGCTGGTGTCGCGGATCGCCAATCTTTTGGCCCACGGAGTTCCCCCCTACCGGATTTTGGCCATCACCTTTACCAACAAGGCGGCTACGGAAATGAAGGAGCGCACGGAAAAGCTCATTGGGCCAATGGCCAAAAATGTCTGGCTGGGAACCTTTCATTCCTTTTGCGCCAGACTGCTGCGGTTTGAGGCGGATAACCTTACCGGGTATCAGCGGAATTTCGTCATCTACGACGAGTCTGACGCAGCGACCCTTATCAAGCAGTGCCTGAAGGAAATGAATCTTGATGATAAACAATACCGCCCCCGAGATGTAAAGAGCGCTATTTCCGGAGCAAAGAACCGATTGATGAGCCCCGGAGCCATGGGGGATGCGGCGGTAAACTTTCATCAGAAAAAAATATCCGAGGTGTACGAGCTCTATCAGGAGAAGCTGAAGAAGAACAACGCTATGGACTTCGATGATCTGCTGATGGTTACCGTTGACCTTCTGAAGAATAATAAGGAGGTGCGGGAGCGGTATCAGGAACGGTACCAGTACATTTTGATCGACGAGTATCAGGATACAAACGGGGCCCAGTACAGGATAACCAGAAGTCTGGTGGGCCCCGCCCACAACATCTGTGTCGTCGGCGATTCGGATCAGTCAATATACGGCTGGCGCGGGGCGGATATGCAGAATATCCTTGGCTTTGAAAAGGATTACCGGGAGGCAAAAGTTATCCTGCTGGAGCAGAACTACCGCTCCACCAAAACCATTCTGGAGGCGGCCAACGCTGTCATTGCCAATAACGAAACGAGAAAGCCCAAAAAGCTGTGGACGGAAAATACCGGGGGAGAAAAGATTACCGCCTATAAGGCGTTGGATGAGCGGGATGAGGCGAACTTTATAACCCGTGAGGTAACGAGACAGCATTCCCTGTTCCGGGTCCCCTACGGGGATATGGCGGTGCTTTATCGGACCAACGCTCAGTCCCGGGTAATTGAAGAAGGCTTCCTGAAGGCGGGGATTGCCTACGCCATGGTGGGGGGACTGCGGTTCTACGACCGGAAGGAGATAAAGGATCTCCTGGCGTATCTCAGGGTGATTTTCAATCCGGCAGATGACGTAAGCCTCCGGCGGATAATCAACGTGCCCCGGCGGGGCATTGGGGAAACCACCATGGGCAAAGTGGCGGACTACGCCCTGAACGAAAGGCTTACCCTGTTTGACGTTATCAGCAGCGATGAGCTTTTGGCGGAAGCGGGTGTATCCAGCAAGGCGAGAAAGACTTTTGATGAGTTTTCCGGTAAGGTATTTGACCTTATCGGATCCGTGAACGAGCTGCCCCTTTCGGAGTTTATTCAGGAGGTCCTCGATTCCTCCGGCTATATTCAGGAGCTTGAAAAGGATGAATCCGTGGAAAGCGAGTCCCGCATAGAGAACCTGAAGGAATTCATATCAGTGGCCAAGGACTACGAGGCCCAGTCGCAGGACACCGATGAACCGGAGCTGGAGGGATTTCTGAGTCATGTGTCGCTGATCTCGGATCTTGATACGGCCAATATGGAGGAGGACAGGGTCACCCTGATGACCCTTCATGCGGCAAAAGGGCTGGAATTTCCGGTGGTCTTTATGGCCGGCATGGAGGAGGGGATATTCCCCCATGCCAATTCCCTGCTGGAGGAGGACAAGCTGGAGGAAGAGAGGCGGGCCTGCTATGTGGGGATAACCAGGGCCAAGAAAAAGCTTTATCTAACCCATGCCGGACAGAGAATGCTTTTCGGCCGGACCTCCTACAATCCTCCCTCAAGGTTTATGGCGGAGATCCCTGACAGCTGTGTGGAGGCCATCAGCGCCAGACGGGTGGGAGCCTTCAACCGCCGTGAGCCCTACGGCGGCGAACGGTTTGGCCAGAATCTGCCCTCCCGGGGCGGTTATGGACAGTACGCTTACGGCGGTCAGAGCAGTTTCCGTTCCCAGAACCGATCAGGTTCAATGACCGGCAGCGCAAGCAATATCCTTGACGCTATGAATCGCAGCGGGAAAACCGAATACCACACGGGCGGGAATCACGGCAGCAACTTCATCAGCAGCGAATATGCCGGCCGCCGTCCGGGGACGCCGGGGGTGCCGGAGGTTTCTGCAGCCAGGCCCCTGATCAAGCCTGATGCAGAGAAAATTTGGCGGGCCGGGGATAAGGCAAAGCATAATCTTTGGGGAACCGGCACGGTCGTCAGCGTCAAGGGCACGGGACAGGAGGCGGAGCTGACAGTTGCCTTCCCTGATGCAGGGGTAAAGAAGCTGATGGTAAAATACGCGCCGATACAGAAGGTCTGAACCATGAAAGCAGTAAATAATATAAGAGAAATAAAGGCGGAGCTTACCGCTCTCCGCAAGGAAATACGCCATCACAACAACCGATACTACAATCTGGATGACCCGGAAATCAGCGACTATGAATACGACCGGCTGATGCTTCGGTTAAAGGCAATTGAGCAGGAGTATCCGGAGTTGATAACGGACGACTCTCCCACCCAGAGGGTTGGGGGGGCAGCCAAGCGTGAGGCGGGGGTGCTGGTTGCCCATGATGTTCCCATGCTGTCCCTTGAGGATGTTTTTTCCGAGGGCGAGGTCCGGGACTTTGTGGCCCGCATTCAGGGGTATGTGGAAGAGCTGGGTATAAGTGAACCGGAATTTGTCGTGGAAGAGAAGATCGATGGGCTTTCCCTGGCTCTCCGCTACGAAAATGGCCAGCTGGTTACTGCTGTGACAAGAGGCGATGGAGTTACCATGGGGGAGGATGTTACAGAAAATGCCCGGGTGATCGGAGATGTGGTGGAGACCCTGAAGGATAAACCAGAGTATTTGGAAATCAGGGGCGAAGTCTACATGACAAGAGCCGCCTTTGAGCGTACAAACGACCGGCAGGAGCTTTTGGGGCTGAAGCAGTTTGCCAATCCTCGAAATTGCGCCGCCGGAACCTTGCGGCAGCTTGACAGCCGCGTTACTAAAGAACGCCATCTGTCATTGTTCATATTTAATCTGCAGGCGGTCAAGGGCAGGGAATTTGCCACTCATACGGACGCTTACGAATTTATGAAGGATCAGGGAATTACCGTCATTCACGGTTACAAGGTTTGCCGGACTGCCGACCAGGTATGGGAAGCTATTCAGGCAATAGGCGCGTCCCGTTCTGAGCTGGCCTATGATATTGACGGCGCCGTGGTCAAACTGAACGATTTGGCAGATCGGGAAACTATCGGCGCTACGGCAAAGGTGCCGCGCTGGGCGGTAGCCTATAAGTACCCGCCGGAGGAAAAGGAAACTGTCGTCAGGGACATCGAGCTGTCGGTGGGCCGTACCGGCAGAATTGCTCCCACCGCCGTGTTTGACACGATTCAGCTTTGCGGAACGAAGGTGAACCGGGCAACCCTCCACAACCAGGATTTCATCGATCAGCTGGACATCCGGATCGGCGATACGGTGCGGGTCTACAAGTCCGGGGAGATAATACCCAAGATCCGTTCCGTGGTCAGGGAAAAGCGTCCGGCAGTCAGCGTTCCCTTCATCATAGGTGATATCTGCCCGGCCTGCGGCAGTCGGGTGACCCGTGAACCCGGTACAGCCGATATCCGCTGTACAAACCCCTCCTGTCCGGCCCAGCGGGAACGCCATATCATGTACTTCGGCAGCCGGGAGGCAATGGACATCAAGGGCGTCGGAGAAAGCGCCGTCGTTGGCCTGGTAAAGGGCGGATACGTGAAGAATATTGCCGATCTTTTCCGGCTAAGCAGACATCGCGACCGGCTCATTGAAGAGGGAATACTGGGCAAGGAGAAGGGTACCGATAAAGTGCTGTCGGCCATTGAGAAAGCAAAAGGCAACGAACCATGGAGACTGTTGACCGGTCTGGGCATAAACGGCGTCGGCAAGACAACGGCGAAATCTGTAATGAAGCGCTTCAAAGACATACGACGCCTGATGGAGGCCACGAAGGAAGACCTTTCCCAGGTAAAGGATATCGGCGAGGTGACTGCCGCTGCCATGGCCGAATACTTCCAGCGGACCGAGAGCCGTCAGCTCATAGCTGAACTGGCGGAGCTGGGGCTGAAGATGGCCGTTGACGAGAAGGAAGCAGCAGGTGATGATGATACCGGACTGCCGCTCAGGGGCCTGATCTTTGTCATTACCGGCAAGCTGCCTGCCATGTCCAGAGATGAGGCGGCAGAATTCATCGAGGAAAAGGGCGGCAGGGTTTCCGGTTCCGTTTCCAGAAAGACAAACTATCTGCTGGCCGGGGAAGATGCCGGCAGTAAACTGACCAAAGCACAAGCTCTCGGCGTAAAGATAATCGATGAAAATGAGCTGAGGGCAATGTGCGAATAGGCTGCGAATAACGGCATATGGGACAGCTGGTTTATTCTTGTGGGTAAATCAGCTGTTATTTTTATTTGCCGCCGTAAAAGACTTGAAAATTTCCCGAATCAGGGGCATAATTACGGATTAGAGTGCTGGAATTTTTGATAATTTCTATTTGAACATGGAGGTTGAAAATCATGATAAGGCTGTCATCGGCCACAAAAATGAAACTGGCGGCTGTCTTTGTAGTGATTATGGCTGTTGCGGCGGCGGGAGTTTACTGGTATTTTGGTTACCATATTAAGACGGCCGACTACGCCATGAAGAAGATTGAGTCCTCCCTGAAGGCGCATGATGTCAGTGAATTCCAGTATTATTACGATAAGGAATCATTTATTGACAAGGTCACCGATGATGTGTCGGCAGGGATGCTTGACGATGGCAACTCCCTTAAAGGCGACATGAAAAAATCCGTCCTGGAGTTTGTGAAGGTTTTCCGTTCTCCTCTGAAGCAAAGCGTGGATGGGATAATAAACCGGTTTGTCCGGACGGGCAGCTTCGCCGGAGATGACGCAAAGGACAATATCAGCATTGATTCGGCGGTACTGATTCGCAGACTTGGTCTTGATACCGTTGAATACAGGGGGATAAAATCCGTAGTTGACCGGGAGGAAAATGGCGAGAAATATGCCGTCGCCAAGGTGGATATTTATCAGCAGGCCGTGGAAACTGAGTTCCAGCTGGAGCTGAAGCTGGTTCCTGATAAGGAGGGGACTTACCGTCTCACCTCTATTGAAAACCTGGCGGATTTTCTTTCCCTGATGGCGGCGAAGCGCCACGAGAAAATTGATTCATATCTGAAGAAAATCGATACCCTCAATGAAGCCCATGATAAAAAAATCGTCGACATTGAGCGGCAAATATCCCAGACTCTGGCTTCGGGCAATCTCAGTGTACCGGCTACCCGGGAAAAGCTTCGCCTTTTGGTGGAAGATGATTTGTTGAAGGACTGGCAGGTGCGCCTGGCGGCCCTTGAAGCTATAAGCGCTCCAGATGAGGTACATACCCTGCACAATCTTTATTTAAGAATTGCCAGGGAGAATATAGCCTACGCCAAAGCATATGGGGAGTGGCTGGTGGACAAGAAGGGCGAGACCATCAGCGCCGCGCTGAACAGTCAGAAGGAAGCAAAGACTCTGGCTGGTGAAGCGGCAAAAATCAGAAGGCAGATTAAGAATAACAACGACTAGAAGACATCGCCCGCTTTAATTGGCGTTTAACGGTGTTGCTTTCATAATGCAGTTTTTCAGGAAAATTCCACAGGAATTTGCTTCATATAGGCGTTCAACGGTCAAAGGCCGTTATGATTGGGATTGAACCAGTAAGAGGTCTGTGTAATGATAATACTGGCATCCTCCTCTCCGCGGCGAACCGAGCTGCTTACGGCCGCCGGTATCGGGCACAGGATAATAACGGAGGATACTTTGGAAACGGTTAGCGGTACACCGGCTGCCATTGTGCGGGAAAATGCCCGTCGAAAGGCGGGCGCGGTAGCGGAAGCTATCGCCCGGGGCAAATACAACGGCAATGATGATTTGAAGGGACTGCCGGTTCTTGGCGCGGATACAATAGTGGCCTTGGAACAGAATGGGAAAAGGGGAGCGGTTCGCATTTTCGGCAAGCCGAAAGACGAGACTGAAGCCAGGGAAATGCTGAGGGCATTATCAGGAAAGGTCCATTCAGTGTATACCGGTATTTGCTTTCTTAAAGGAGGGCAGGAATTTATAGCTGTAGAAAAGACAAGTGTTCACTTTCTGGCTATTTCCCGGGAGGCCCTGGACCGGTATATAGCCAGTGGTGAGTGGTCAGGCAAGGCGGGAGCCTATGCAGTTCAGGGACGGGCAATGGCCTTTGTGGACAGGCTGGAAGGGTCAGCCGCCAATGTGATAGGTCTGCCGGTTCATGCGGTTGTCGCCCTGGCAGAAAAGAATGAGATCGATCTTTATGGGGATTAAGATATCCGATATGCCGGTGCAGGAGATGCCCCGGGAGAAACTGATCCGAAAAGGACCGGAAGGTCTGACGGATGCGGAGCTTCTGGCCATCCTGCTGGGCTCCGGTACCAGCAGATACTCGGTGCCGGAGCTGGCCCAGATTATCATAAATGAGCAGGGGGCTGATGGATTGACCGGTCTGGCCAGAATGGGCTTTGGAGAGCTTAAGAAGCTCCATGGCCTGGGCGAGGCCAAGGCCACCAAGCTGCTGGCGGCGCTGGAGCTGGGCAAGCGCTCAATCCGTCCCGCAAATCTTCCGGTAAAGGTTCAATCCCCGGCAGACGCGGTTGGCTGTTTTCAGCAGCGGTTTGTTGAGCTGGACCTGACGGTGGAGAATTTTCTGGTGCTGTCCCTTGATTCTCAGCTTCATCCCCTGAGCTGCAAACGTATCAGCCATGGCACCGTGAATATGACCATAGCCCATCCCCGGGAAGTGATGAGAGAGGTTATCAGGGCGGCAGCGTCCTCTTTTCTGGTGGCCCACAACCATCCCTCGGGAGACGTGAAGCCAAGCAGTGATGACCTTTTATTGACAAAAAGACTGACCGAGGCTGGGAGAATAATGATGATTCCCCTGACGGATCACATAATAGTTGCCGGAGAAAAGTATTTATCACTGCGGGATGAGGGAATGATTAAGAGTTAAAAAGAAGCCTGCGCGGTTAAAATTGATTTATCATTGCGAAGCAGGGGAAAAAATAGTAAACTGTATGGTAAAATTTTTAGAATCGGAAGGAGTACACTGAAATGTGGAGTCTGTTTGACGCACTTTCTCATGATATGGGTATAGATTTGGGCACGGCGAATACGCTGGTTCATGTGAAGGGAAAGGGGATTGTTCTCAGGGAACCCTCCGTTGTTGCTATTAAAAGTGAAAATGGGGAGGTGCTGGCCGTAGGAGAAGAGGCCAAGCGGATGATCGGCCGAACTCCCGGCAGCATTCGGGCAATCCGTCCCATGAAGGACGGAGTCATTGCCGATTTTGATGTCACTCAGGCAATGCTCAAGTACTTCATTCGCAAGGCGATGAATACCCGCTCTTTTATTCGCCCCCGGGTTGTTGTGGGCGTTCCCTCCGGCGTTACCGAGGTGGAAAAGCGGGCCGTTATCGATGCGGCACAGCAGGCCGGCGCCCGCGAGGCTTATCTCATTGAGGAGCCGATGGCTGCGGCCATCGGTGCCGGCCTTCCGGTGGAGGACGCTACCGGAAGCATGGTTGTAGATATCGGCGGAGGCACTACGGAAATCGCGGTTATTTCCCTGGGGGGCATTGTCACCAGCCGGTCTATCCGCATTGGCGGGGATGAGCTTGACTCCTCCATCGTGCAGTACATAAAGCGGAAGTATAATCTGATGATTGGCGACCGCACCGCAGAGGAAATAAAGGTTACAATCGGGGCGGCCATAGTGGATCCCAACAATGACAAGACCATGGATATCAGGGGCCGTGATTTGGTAACCGGTTTGCCGAAGAACCTTACAATCCATGCCAGCGAGGTTCGAGAGGCTCTTGATGAGCCAATTTATAAGATTATTGACGCAGTCAAGGGGACCTTGGAGAAAACGCCGCCTGAACTGGCCGCCGATGTCATGGATCATGGCATAATGATGACCGGCGGCGGTGCCCTTTTGACAAATTTTGACCGTCTCCTGAGCCATGAGACCGGTATGCCGGTTTTGGTATCGGAGGATGCTCTTTCCTGCGTGGGACAGGGTACAGGCCGTGCATTGGAGAATATTGATCTCCTGAAGCGGGTTGTCATGACGGCAAAGAAAATTCGTCAGTAATAGCGACTAAAAGATGTCCTCCACTGCAAGGTCATAAGTGGCGGATTATGCGTTAAATGACATGGTGGTGGGGATCATGTCTCTATCGTCGCTCTATACAAGGAGGAGGGAAAATGCCTGTGGCATTTTCCTAGGCAATAGCATTATAACTGGATATCTTTGAAACGATGAGTAAAATCAAAAACGACGGCCACAGTGGAAGGGCCGCTCTCCTTTTGGCAATCGTATTCGTTGGGGTATTTTGCAGCGTGTTTTTTGCCGATAAGGGCCGCTTTGAACTCCCCTTTACGACGCCAACTTTGCTGACGGTCTTTGCTCCCTTTCAAAGGGCTGCTTCCTGGGTGGGCGGTAAGTACCGAGAGATCACATCGAATGTGTGGGATGTTTTTACCGTTCATGAGCAGAACAAAATGCTTCGAAATGAGGTGCGGGAGCTCCGGGAGCTGAACCGCAGGGCTGCAGAGTATGAGGCAGAGAATAACCGGCTGCGGGATATGCTTAATTACAAGAACTCCGCCGGTCAGTTTGATTTGGCTGTTTGCAGCGTTATCGGCCGGGAAGCGGCAACCTGGACAAGTGTTATTACTGTTAATCGAGGCAGCAGTGACGGGATTCGGAAGAATATGCCGGTGGTAACACAGCATGGACTTGTAGGCCATGTTACCGAGGTCGGCCCTGTTTCCAGCCGGGTTAAACTGGTAACTGATCCCCGGGCGGCGGTGGCAGTTTTGGACCAGCGGTCCCGCATTGCGGGAATTGTCCAGGGTGACATAGCCGACGTCTATCGGGTCAGGATGGTCAATATCCCCCGTAACGCGGACGTTATGGTGGGGGATAGGGTCATAACGAGCGGCTTTGGCGGAATTTATCCAAAAGGGCTGGTGGTCGGTACTATTTCCGAGGTAAAGAACGATGCAGGCGGTCTGTTGAAGTATGCCGTCCTTGATTCAGCTGTTGACCTTCAGCAATTGGAGGATGTGGCTGTTATAACTGCCTCGAGGGAGTCAGTACCAGTAACCCCGCCAGCCAATGCAAATGGAAGTGACAAAGGCAAAAATATGAGCGGTGGCCAGCCATGAGGCGGCTTGTTGTGTGGATCGCGGTAATCGGCGGTCTGTTTGTCCTTGAAACCTCGCTGATGCCTTTTTTTGCCATTGGCGGCGTAGGGCCTGATTTTTTGCTGCTCTTTGCGGTATCTTTCACAATATTGCAGGGGAAGCGCCTGGGGATTTTTTCTGCTTTTTGTTTTGGTATTTTGGAGGATGTTATCACCGGCGGCTTCTTCGGAGTCAATACGCTGGCAAAAATGACAGCTGCCTTTGTTTGCGGTTCTCTGAGCGACAGGATGTTTAAGGAGCAGACCGTTTTGCCGTTGATAAATTCTCTGGGCGCTACGGCGATCCAATATGGAGTAATTTTCGGGATGGTATATCTGCTGGGATACAAGCCGGGAATTTATACGACGGTAGGGAAGATTCTTTTACCCCGGCTGATGTTTAATTTTCTGTTTGCTCTGCCGGTACACCGGCTGGTTATCTGGCTTTGCGACAGATTTTGGCTGGAGCAGCGCTCAAGGGAATCATAGAAATATAGAAATATTGGAGAATCATTATGACGTGGTTCCCAAATAGAGAATATTGGCCAGGACACCTGCGGGTGTCCTGATTTGTAGATAAGGAGCAGGTCGTGATTAACGAATTCGATGGCAGGCTACGGGTATTGGGTATAGTTGTCATCCTGATAATCTTCGCGCTTATCCTTAGAGCGGGATACCTGCAAGTATACAATGGAGAATATTACTCCCGACTGGCTGACGGTAACAGAATTCGGGTCATTCCCTATACTGCGCCCAGAGGTCTTTTTTACGACCGTAACGGGGAAAGCCTTGTTTCAAACAGGCCTGGTTTTACGGTCAGCCTTTTGCCGCTTAATTCTCCGGTCAGTGATGATGTAGTGAACAGACTGGCAAAGCTCCTGAATGTCCCGGCCAAGGATATAAAGGAAAGAATTGGCGATACTGTTGGTGTAGATCCGATACGCATTAAATATGACGTGAGCTTGGAGATAATCTCGATAATCGAAGAGCAGAAGGATATGTTCCCCGGCGTTATCATTGAGGTTCAGCCCATAAGGAAATATATCAATAACCAGCTGGCCGCCCATACTATTGGCTACGTTGCAGAGATCTCCGATGATGAGCTGGACGCCAGGAAGGGACAGGATTACCGTATCGGCGATATTATCGGGAAATATGGTTTAGAGCGTTTCTACGATAAAGAACTGAGGGGCAGCCGGGGCGGACAGCAGGTAGAGGTCGATGTAAGCGGTACACCTGTTCAGATACTTGGCAGTAAGGATGCTGTTCCCGGTAATGATATATACCTGACCTTGGACAAGCGGATACAGGAAGCAGCGGAAAGGGCAGTAGACAGGGTGTTGGCGCGCCTTGATACCAAGGGCGCGGCGGCTGTTGTCATGAATCCCCAGACGGGAGAAGTGATGGCTATGGTAAGCCGGCCTGCCTTTGACCCAAATAAATTTATCAATGGCATCAGTCAGAAGGATTGGCAGGAAATAATTGAAAACCCTTTCTACACCATGGATAACAAGGCGATCAGCGGCGAATACCCACCTGGTTCCACGTTCAAAATCGTTACGGGTATCGCGGCCCTTGCCGAAGGAAAGGTAACGCCGGAAGAAAAGATTCTGGACACGGGTGTGTACTGGATTGATGAAAAGACAAATGCTGCCGGAGAAGCTCTCGGCTGGATAAACTTTGCCGAGGCAATGGCCCATTCCGATAATATTTATTTTTACGAAATGGGATACCGGCTGGGCATAGATAATCTGGAGAAATATTCCCGTATGTTTGGCCTTGGCCGAAAGACCGGGATTAACCTTCCCTTTGAGAGCGAAGGCCTTGTGGCAAGCAAGAAATACAAGGAAGAAGTCTCTGACGAGGAATGGTATGTTTCCGAGACCCTTGACGCGGCAATCGGGCAGGGCTTTAATCTGGTAACTCCTCTTCAGGCAGCAATGGTCATGGGTCAGATGGCAGCTGGCGGCAAGTGCTACCGGCCATATCTGGTGGACAAAATCGTGGCGGCTGACGGAACCCTTATAAAAAAATTTGGTCCAACCCTGGACCATGAGCTGGATGTACCGCAGGACATTATCAGGCTGGTGCAGAACAGCCTGAATGATGTTACCCATTACGGAACTGCCTCCTCTTTCTTTGGTCACGGCTTTCCGGTGAATATAGCCGGTAAGACTGGTACAGCCGAGAACCCTCACGGACGTGACCATGGCTGGTTTGTTGCCTATGGACCATTTGAAAATCCAAATGTGGTCGTGGCGGTAGTTGTTGAGCAGGGCGGCTTTGGCGCCAGCTCGGCAGTTCCCATAGGCCGGGAGATTCTTTCAGCGATTTTTACGCCTCCCCAGCCGCCTCCGGCGAAAGCTAAGACAAGCGGAAAACCGGTGACGGACGCAAAGGCTGACAGAAAGGTTGGCCCGGCGGGTGGAAATGCTGCTGGGACAAGTGGAGAAGGGAATTCTGAACAGGGCAGACGTGATACCGGTGAAGCGCAGGAAAACCAACCGGCGGTGAATGTTCCTCAGACAGAAGCCGGCGGAAAGCGGAGCGGCGGAGATGAGCCGCAGCATCTGCCAAAACCACACTCTGCTCCGCAGCCAAGGCAAAAGCCAGGGCCGGTTCCAAAAACTTCAGCGGCAGAGAAGCCATCAGGCCCGGCAGGGAAGCCGGGCTGATTGCATAACTGTTTTATCTGTGTATGCGTACTTGTTACCTTTTCTTTATTTTGTTATAATGAAAAAATAAGGAAATCTTTCACCGAGTAGAATTGATTAAGGGTTTATTACCATGAGTGAAGAGCTTGTAAAGTTTAAGGGAAGTGCTGCAGGTATTCAGTTGTCTATTGCTCCAGGCGCAGACGTAGAAGCTGTCCTCAATGAGATTCGAGACAAGCTGGAGTCCGAATGGGGCAGCAGATTTTTTCGCCGGGGAACGCTGGTCCTTTTGATGCCGGGGATTATTGCCCGGTCGGAGGAAGATAAATTCACCAAGCTGTTTCGACAGCATGGTGTGTTCTTCCGGGTTGAAGACGCAGAGGCGGAGCTTCGGGAGACGAGAGCAAGGCAGGCAGCCTGCGCCAGGGCCGCGGCCGGGCGAGCCTCTGCCGGGGGCGTAGCGTCCCCGGCTCTGCCCGGGACGGGAGCTGTTCCCTCCGGACAATCGGTCAACGCGCTTCCTTTTAGTGCAGGTGGAGCGCCGCAGCCTTTGGCAACAGCGACAGAACCTGATGCTGTTCCCATGAAGGTTGTCAACCGGACCGTGAGAAGCGGCGAGAGCATAACTTCCCGGGGAGGAGTTCTCGTTGTGGGGAATGTGAACCCCGGAGCGGAGATAATCGCCGGAGGCTCTATTGATATCAGAGGTATTTGCAAGGGACTTGTTCATGCCGGAGCATACGGAGACAGGTCGGCGGTTGTTGTTGCAGATTGTCTGATGCCGGTGCAGATAAGAATTGCTGATATAATCGCCCAGTCGCCGGAGGGAATGGAAAAGCCCAGCAAAGCTGAACGGGCGCAGATAAAGAACAATTCAATCGTTATTGAGACAATAGAAAGGCAGGAGTCCAAATGAGCGAAGTGATCGTCGTAACCTCCGGAAAGGGCGGCGTTGGCAAGACTACCACCACTGCCAATATCGGCATGGGCCTGGCAGCCAGGGGCAAGAAGGTGGTATTGATTGATACTGATACCGGTCTCCGAAATCTCGATCTGCTTCTGGGTTTGGAGCGGCGCATCGTCTATACGCTGGTAGATGTTATCCAGCAGCGGGTAGGCTATCGACAGGCGCTGGTCCGTCATAAAAAGTACGAGAACCTGTTCCTGCTGGCAACCAGCCAGATAGCGGACAAGACGGCTATTACTCCCCCCCAGATGGCAGAGCTCATCAAGAATATGCGGGATGATTTTGACTATATACTTATCGACTGCCCGGCCGGTATCGAGCAGGGATTTCAGACGGCTGTAGTGGGAGCTGACTGGGCGATTGTCATCACTATGCCGGAGGTAGCTGCCGTCCGGGATGCCGATAAGATCATTGGGAAGCTGCTGGCTGATGATAAAAAGGTAAAGCTGGTAGTAAACCGCATCCGTCCTGAGATCGTCGCCAGGGGGGATATGCTTACGATGGAAGATATTGACGATACTCTCGGAGTAGAACGAATAGGCCATATCCCTGATGACACGGCAGTTATTGACGCTGCCAATGTCGGTGTTCCGGTGGTGGAGAATGAAAACTCTCAGGCGGGTAAAGCATACCGTAATTTGGTGGGGCGCATTATGGGAGAAACGATTCCCTTTATGGAATTTTCCGGTCCCGGCTTTTTTGATCGTCTGAAGGCGCTTTTCGGCCGCTGATAGGAGGAAATTGTAATGTTGGATTCTCTTTTCGGCCTCTTTGGCGGAAAGTCAAAGTCTTCCCATGAAATAGCCAGAGACAGATTGAAAGTGGTCCTGGTTCATGACCGGGCCAGTATTAGTCCCGAGGTAATGGAAAAAATGCGGGAAGAAATACTTCAGGTAATCTCAAAATACATGGACGTTGACAGAAAGTCCATGGATATCGGGCTTGAGACGCAGGATGATGCCGTGGCAGTAGTGGCAAATATTCCTATCCGCAACTACAGGCACCCGGGTAAGCGGCGTAAATAAACAGCAACGGCGAAGGTTTTGAAGAAGGCGACGTTATGCGTGCTATCGTGTTTACAAACCCGACGCAGGGGGAATGTTTAACAGCAAACAGGTGGTTATCCGTCTGTTTGTTGTTTGTTTTTTTGCGCTGTTGTCCTGTTGTCCGGCGGGCAGCGGTCTTCCTGCCGTAGAGGCGGCCGGGGCAGAAGAAAAAATCGTGCGGGTCGGTTATTTTGACGATAACGATGCGATGCAGACAGGATTTTCTGACGGCCAATACAAGAGTGGATATTCATACGCGTATATTCAGGAAATAGCCAGGCACACCGGCTGGAAATATCAGTATGTATACGGCAGCTGGGATGAAATGCTGGAAAAGCTCATTCGGGGAGAAATTGATATATTGAGCAATGTACCCTATCGTCAGGGGGAAACTTCCCGAATTTTGTTTCCGAGGCTGCCGATGGGGCGGGAAGAGTACCATATTCTGGTCCATGAGAATCAGAGAGTGTTAAACATGGGCAATCCCGAATCATTGTCCGGTATGCGCATCGGGGTGAAGGCAGACAGCAACATTGAGCTGGCTCTAAAGGACTTTGTGGCGGAGAACAGAATAAACTGCAAAATTATTCCCCTCAGGACCGCTTTCTCCCGTATAGAAATGTTTCGCCATCGCCGGTTGGATGCGCTGGCGTCCTTCGATTACAATATGGTGGATGGGGTAAAGAGTATCATTAACTTTGGCGGAACAAGTCTCTATCTTTGCGTTACGGAAAGCAGGCCTGACCTTTTGGAGGAGCTGAACAGGGCGCAGGAAGAAATATTCACCCGGCGGCCGTCTTTTGATAAAGGGCTCCATGAAGCCTACCTGAGCAAGCAGTACATAAGGCAGGGATTAAACGATGATGAGAAGGACTGGCTTTACAGCCGCAACATCAGAATAGGCTGTCTGCGGGATTATCTGCCCTACAGTGGATATGACAAGCAACAGGGACAATGGGGAGGTGTAGTTGTCCTCGCGGCAAAAAGATTGGAGGAGTACACCGGCTGCAAGGTAGATTTAATGCCCTTTGACAGTCGGTTGGAAATGATAGAGGCATTGAAGGAGGGATATGTTGACGCGGCATTTCCTGTCTTTAATGACCTGTGGTACGAGGAACAGGAGGGAATTTTCGGAACGGGGAAGTTTGCTTCGGACAATATAGCAATAGCTTATAAGGATGAGCACATCAATGATACCTATAGACGTATTGGAATAATCCGCCGTTCGGCGCCGGCGATGGAGATCGTGCGGAAGATGTTTCCAAAGTCTGAACTTCAGGAATATAACACGCTGTCAGAGTGCCTTGAGGCAGTAGGGGATGGAAAGGTAACCAGCGTAGTCGTCAGTGGAAGTGTACTATACCGGTATCGGGAACAGTTTGGCGAACTCAATGATCTTCACATAACGAATGCCGGGAACATTGATTATGGCTTTGTCACCAGACGGGAAAACCGGGTATTTTTCGGGATTTTGAGCCGGTGCCTGTCGGAGATAAACCAAAACGACATCAATGACGCGATCATCGGCAGCACTTACGTGGCCGTTGACTATTCCCTGGCCAGCTTTATCAGACATAATAGCGGCCGGGTTACTATTGCTTTTTCGTTTTTTATCCTGTTGTTGATTATCAATTTTTATCTGTACTGGCGCAGTACCCAGCGTCACAATGCCGAGATGGCAGCGTCATTGGCGAGAGAAGAGAATTACAGCCGTCAGCTCAAGAATGCCAACGAAAGCCTTCGCCGTCAGATGGAAATAATAAGAACCCAGAAGGGCATCATCACTATTGACGCCCTGACGCAGATAAACAACCGTTACCAGCTGGAAAAATTCACCGGTGAGCTGTTTGCCCAGTATGACAGTTCAAAGGGACAAAAAATATATCTGGCAATATGCGATCTTGACAAATTCAAGTCCATAAATGACAATTTCGGCCACAAGGAGGGGGATAAGGCGCTGGTGACCGTCGCCAATGCAATGAAGGGAGCCTGTGCAGGAACAAGCGCATTTATTGCCCGCTATGGCGGGGATGAGTTTGTAATCATAGTGAAAGCGAATGATGACAGCGTCATAAGGGAAATTGCCCGAAAGGTGCAGGAACGGCTGGCTCAGGCCACTGAGGAATTGCCTTACAAGCTGTCGGCAAGCATCGGAATAGCCGAATGCAGCGATCAGGGAGAATCCTTTGAGAGTCTGTTCAATAAAGCTGATAAAGAGCTATACAGGAAAAAAGAAGAAAGGGCTTAAAAACATAGCCGTGAAAATGATTGCTCATTTTTCACGGCTATGTTTTTGGAGTTTTTTGATTCGGTAGGTGTATTTTTCCTAAACAGCTTGTTTGTGGTCGTAAATACAGGTATAATATATTTTCAATATTTCAAAAAAATTCGGCAGTACGCCGCTTGAGGAGGATATATATGGAAGAAAAGATTGCGCAGCTTAGCCAAGAGGCTGTGGAACTCATCAAGACCAGAGCTCAGACTCTGTCGGAGCTAAATGATATTCGGGTTCGATTCCTGGGGAAAAAGGGTGAAATCACCGGTATGCTGAAGAGCCTGGGCCAGCTTGCCCCGGAAGAACGGCCAAGGTTTGGTCAGGCGGTTAATCAGGTCCGGGCCCGGCTGGAGGAAATGATTGCGGAAAAAGCAGCCGGGCTTAAGGCTGAGGAATTAAAGCGGAAGTTGGCCAGCGAGAAAATAGATGTTACCCTGCCGGGCCGTCCTCTGTGGACCGGTCATTTCCATCCGCTGACTCTGACCCTGAACCGGGTTAAGTCCATCTTCATGGATATGGGCTTTACCATTGAAGACGGCCCGGAGGTTGAATCTGACTACTATAACTTTGAGGCTCTGAATCTGCCGAAGGATCATCCCGCCCGTGATATGCAGGACTCCTTTTACATCACTGAGGATATCCTCATGCGTACTCAGACATCCCCGGTTCAGGCCCGTACCATGGAAGCCCACGAGCCGAACAGTCCCATCCGTATGATCGCGCCGGGACGGGTTTACCGGCGTGATGATTATGATGCCACCCATTCTCCTATGTTCACTCAGGTTGAAGGTCTTGTCATTGATGAAGGCATTACCTTTGCGGACCTGAAGGGAACTTTGGAGCTTTTTCTTCATAAGATTTTCAGCGATGACGTAGGCGTCCGCTTCCGCCCCAGCTTCTTCCCCTTCACGGAGCCCAGCGCCGAGGTTGATATTTCCTGTGTCATGTGTCATGGCAAGGGCTGCCGGGTCTGCAAGGGAACCGGCTGGCTGGAGATCCTCGGGGCCGGTATGGTTCATCCCCATGTTTTGGAGATGAGCGGCTACGATCCAGGGAAGGTTTCCGGCTTTGCTTTTGGGCTTGGTGTCGAGCGTATTGCAATGCTGTCTTACGGCATTGACGACCTCCGCCTTTTCTATGACAATGACGTACGCTTCCTGTCCCAGTTCTGAGAGGTGATATAGATGCAGATTTCTATCAAATGGCTTAAAGATTATATAGATTTCGCCGAGAGTGCCGGGGAGTTAGCGGAAAAGCTCACCCGGGCCGGTGTTCCCGTAGAGAACGTTATCCGGGCCGACAAAGGTCTGGAAAAGGTGGTTACCGGCCGGGTAGACGAAGTAATCCCCCATCCTGACTCTGACCATATGTTTATTTGCACCATGGATGTCGGTGACGGCAAGCCGCTGACGATTGTCACCGGCGCCCAGAACGTTCGTCAGGGAGATATTGTTCCGGTGGCTCTCGTAGGGGCTGACCTTCCCTGCGGCAAGAAGATCGCCAAGTCAAAGCTTCGGGGTGTGGCCTCTGCCGGTATGCTCTGCTCGGCAGAGGAAATAAAAATCGATACCGCAAACCTTCCGGACGAACAGATCAATGGTATCTATATCCTTGAGGCTGATACGCCGGTAGGCGTTCCCGTCGCCCAGGTTCTGGGCCTTGACGATGCTGTACTTGAGTTTGAGCTTACTGCGAACCGGGCGGACTGCTTCAGCGTGATCGGGATCGTCCGCGAGATCGCGGCTCTTACCGGCAACCGGCCTAAGTGGCCGGAAATCAAGGTCCGGGAGGATGATGGGGCAAAGGCGGCGGATATGATTAAGATCGCGATTGACGCTCCCGATCTTTGCTCCCGCTTCTCCGCCCGGGTGCTGAACAATGTTAAGATTGGACCTTCTCCCGCCTGGATGCGCACCCGCCTTGAGGGAGCGGGCGTCCGCTCGATCAATAATGTCGTTGATGTAACTAATTTCGTAATGATAGAGCTGGGTCAGCCTATGCATGCCTATGATTACGATGAAATTGTCGGACGGTCCCTTACCGCCCGCCGGGCAAAAGCCGGCGAAGAGCTCCATACCCTTGATGATTCCTCCCGCCTGGCAAAAGGCGGCGAGCTGGTGATCGCCGATGCTGTGAAGGCGGCCGGTCTGGCCGGCGTCATGGGTGGTTTGGAAACGGAAATCACCGGGAAGACCACCAGCGTTGTTCTTGAGTCGGCTTCCTTCTTTGGCCCTTCCATCCGCCGCACATCCCGTTCTATCGGCCTTCATTCCGAAGCCTCCGGCCGCTTTGAGCGGGGCATTGACGTAGAACACACAATCCGCGCCCTTGACCGGGCTGCCCAGCTCCTTCAGGACATGGGAGCCTGCACTGTCGCCCAGGGAGTAATTGACGTATACCCGGCGCCGAAGCCTCAGCCAGTTGTTCCCTTTACCGCGGAGCAGATCAATAAGCGTCTGGGTACTGATATCCCGGCGGAAGAAATTCTTCGGATCCTTGCCTCCCTTGATATAGCAGTCAGGGATCTGGGCAGCGGCAATTATGAGGCGGTTTCTCCTACCTGGCGCAAGGATATTGTCCTCATGGAGGATCTATCCGAGGAAATAGCCCGCATTTACAGCTATGACAATATTCGCGCTACCCTCCCGAAGGGCGGCGTAATGCTGGCTCGTCAGAGCGATGAGCAGGATCTTATCGACAAAATCACAGAGGTTCTCGTAGCTCAGGGTATGCTTGAGACCAGGTCCTTCAGCTTCCAGCACCCGGATATGTGCGACAAGCTGAATATTCCGGATGACAGCATTCTCCGGACCATGATTCCTATAATGAATCCCTTGTCTGAGGATTACCCAAATGTTCGTACCTGTATTCTTACCACGCTGTTTGAGACCGTTTTGCGAAACTTCTCCCGCAAAAATGAGGATGTGCGGGTCTTTGAAATCGGACCGGTTTTCTTCCCCAAGGCTTTGCCGGTGACGGAGCTTCCCGACCAGAAGATGAAACTGGCCGGGGTCATTTCCGGACGCCGCTATCCGCAAAGCTGGACGGACAGCAACGAGATGGTTGATTTCTATGATGCCAAGGGCATTGTGGAAAGCCTCCTTGAAGCCATCTGTATCCGCGATTGCTCCGTTGAAGCAGGGGAGCATTTCTGTCTCCATCCGGGCAAGACGGCTGTTTTCAAGAAGGGCCGTGAAGTTATCGCTACCGTGGGTGAGGTTCATCCCCAGGTTATGGAAAACCTGGGCACGAAAAAGAAGATGTACATGTTTGTTCTGGCGGATACAAAGACTCTTTTGAAGTATTGCGGCCGGAGGGCAAAATTCACCCAGCTGCCCAGGTATCCGGCTGTTGAGCGTGATTTGGCGCTTACGGTGGCCGGCGATGTACCGGCCGGACTGATTTCCCGTACCGTTAAAAAGCAGGGAGGCAAGTATCTCCAGAGTGTCAATCTTTTTGACCTGTACATGGGCAAACAGCTGGGTGAGGGGAAAAAGAGCCTGGCCTTTTCTTTGAAATTCCGGGCGTCAGATCGTACCCTCACCGACGAGGAAGTGGATGTGGCCTTCAATGCTATTGTTGAAGCAGTAGCAAAGAGCTGCGGGGCTGAGCTGCGCAAGTGATCCGGGCATGAATAAAAAAGAATTGGGCAACATCGGCGAGGCAGCGGCTGCGGACTATCTGATGAAGAAAGGCTATCGGATCCGGGAAAAACAGTACCGGATCCGGGAAGCGGAGATAGACCTCATCGCAGAAAAAGCCGGGGTGATCGTTTTTGTTGAGGTAAAGACCCGGCAGACGGTAAGCTGCGGGTCTCCGGCTATGGCCGTAACGGCGGCAAAGCAGCGGAGGATAGTCAGGGCGGCTCAATGGTATATTATGGCAGAGAATCTCCATGAGAGCCTTTGCCGCTTCGATGTGTTGGAAGTTACGGTGAACGGTGATGGCCGGTTGCTGATAAATCAGTTGGAAAATGCTTTTGACGCCGGTTGATGTGTTTCGGTTTATTGAAGATCAGGAGCTGTTCGTAAAGCAGGGGAAAACCTTTGTCTTTGCGGGCGGCTCTTGTTTATTTGGATTGACTATCGTATAATTAAACGATAAACCATTAAATATATAACTTTACAGAAGCGGTGCCGCTTCATTGATGAAAAAGCAGTAAAATAAACTGGAGGTGGTCGGGATGAGCGCTGCATATAGCGAGCCGGTGACAATAGACTTCATCCTGGATATCGTTAGAAAATCTCAGCCGGATGCCGATTTCGATATTATAAGAAGAGCTTACAATTTGGCGGCAGAAGCCCACAATGGTCAGAAAAGGGCATCAGGGGAGGACTATATAGTTCATCCTCTCAATGTTGCGGCCATCATTGCCGATTTGCACATGGACGAAGCCACTATAAGCGCGGCCCTTCTTCATGACGTAGTTGAAGACACCACCTTTACCCTCGAGCAAATGGCCGAGATGTTTACTCCGGAGATAGCCATGCTCATTGATGGCGTAACAAAGCTCGGCAAGATAGAGTATAAGTCCAAGGAAGAGCGGCAGATGGAGAGCTATCGCAAGCTGTTTGTGGCCATGGCAAAGGATATCAGGGTCATTATCATAAAGCTTGCCGACCGCCTGCACAATATGCGGACACTGAAGTATATGCGGGAGGATAAGCAGCAGCGTATTGCCCGGGAGACAATAGAGATTTATGCCCCATTGGCAAACCGCATGGGTATATCCAATATCAAGTGTGAGCTGGAGGATCTTTGCCTTCGCTACCTCCATTCTGATGTTTACTACGATTTGGTAGAGAGAGTGAAGCAGAAGCGCACTGAGCGGATGGATTTCATTGAAAGCGCCATTGAGCAGATGCGCAAGCAGTTCATGAAGGATGGTATCAAGTGCGAGATCCATGGCCGGGCAAAGCATTTCTATAGCATCTATAAGAAAATGCGCCGGGACAACAAGAGCATAAACGAGATTTACGACTTGTCTGCCGTCCGGGTACTGGTTCATTCTGTCCGTGACTGCTATGCAGTTTTGGGGACGATTCATGAAATGTGGAAGCCTATTCCCGGGCGGTTCAAAGACTATATTTCCATGCCGAAGAGCAACGGCTACCAGTCTCTTCACACAACGGTAATGACCAATGGCTATCCTTTGGAAATTCAGATCCGCACCTTCAAAATGCATCAGGTTTCTGAATATGGCGTCGCTGCCCATTGGAAATACAAGGAAGCAGGAGCCTCTGTAGGAGCGAGTGGCGAGCTGGATCAGAAGATGAGCTGGCTCCGTCAGATGGTAAACCTTCAGCAGGAGCTTAGTGATCCTAAGGAATATGTAGAGGCGCTGAAGGTTGACATATTCTCCGATGAGGTATTTGTCTTTACCCCTAAGGGGGAGATCATAAACCTGCCCAAGGGATCGATCCCCCTGGACTTCGCCTATCGCATCCATACCGAGGTGGGCCATCACTGTGTAGGAGCAAAGGTAAACGGAAAGCTGGTGCCGCTGGAGTACAAGCTCAAGAACGGAGACATTGTCTCCATCATCACCAACAAGGCGAATGGCGGCCCCAGCCGGGACTGGCTGAACATAGTTGGTTCTCCTGACAGCCGGAATAAGATCCGCAGCTGGTTCAAGAAGGCAAAGCGGGAGGAGAATATTGAGCGGGCAAGGGAAATGCTCCATACTGAGCTGAAGCATTTGAACTATGAGCCAAAGGAAATGCTTCAGAAAAATAAAATGCAGCAGATAGCGGAACGCTTCCACCTTGCCACCGAGGACGATCTGCTGGCTGCCATCGGCTACGGCGGGGTTTCTCTGAAAACCGTTGTCACCAAGCTGGTGGAACTGCACAAGAAAGAGGTTCAGGAAGCCTCCAGCGCTGATATGTCGAAAATCCTGGAAGAGCTGAAGCCACACAACGGAGCCTCCAAGCGGGCAGGGCACGGAGTTCTTGTCCAGGGAGAGAGCGGTTTGATGGTCCGGCTCGCTCACTGCTGCAATCCGATTCCCGGAGACCCCATTGTTGGATTTATCACCCGCGGCCGCGGTGTATCGGTTCACCGCTCCGATTGTCCAAACATATCCACCGGGCTCAGCGATATTGAGCGGGTGATGGAGGTCAGCTGGGATATCGGCATCGACAAGTTCTATACGGTCAAGCTGGAGATCACCTGCAACGACAAACAGGGAGTGCTCACCCAAATATTAGCGGTACCAAGCGAGCTAAAACTCAATATCAGTTCACTAAATGCAAGGGCAAACAGGAAAAACCACACCTCAATTGTTGAGATGGGGCTTGAGGTAAACAGCTCGTCTCAGGTTACGCAGGTCATTAACAAGCTGCGTCAGTTGAAGGACATATACAGCGCCAGCCGTAAAATGACTCCATCAGGCGGGAAGGGAGATGATGAGAATGAGGATTAAGACATTGGTTGTCGGCCCTATTGAAGTAAATTGTCATATACTTTGGGATGAGGGCACAAAGGAAGCAATTGTCGTTGATCCGGGTGGAAATCCCGAAAGAATAATGGCCGAGGTAAAAAAGGAGGGACTGATAGTAAAGGCGGTTGTCAATACCCATGGGCACAGCGACCATATCGGCGCCAATGATGCAATTTGTGAAGAAACCGGCGCGAAGCTGATGATCCACAAGGAGGATGCGCCCATGCTGAGGGATCCCCGAGCGAATCTCTCAGCGTATATGGGACTGGATATCACTTCCCGCCCGGCGGACGAATATCTGGCGGAGGGAGATGAAGTTAAGTTTGGCCGTATATCGCTGAAGGTACTGCATACTCCCGGTCATTCCGCCGGCGGCATCTGCCTCTATGGCGAGGGGGTATTGCTCAGCGGGGACACGCTGTTTTATGGCTCCATCGGTCGGACGGATTTTCCCGGCGGCTCATTGATCAAGCTGGTAAGAGGAATTAAGAGCAAGCTGCTTCCTCTGCCGGAGGACACGATAGTCTTAACAGGGCATGGACCGGGGACGACCATTGGCGAGGAAAAGGTGATAAATCCCTATTTGGGATAAGGCAGTGGCGCAAATTTCTTTTGAAATTTGCGCCCTTTTATGTTAAGATGGATTGATGATTTTTGCTTTACCGTAAATCTTTTGGAGGGATAGCATGAACAGCAGATTCACGATTCAGGATCTTGAGACACGTCTGAGAGCGCGGCGGCATAAGCTTACCAGCCAGCGGCGGGTCGTCCTGGAGATTTTCCTGGAAAATCAGGGTGAGCATCTCAGCGCTGAAGATGTTTATGACCTGCTTCGGGATAAAGGGATGGATGTTGGTCTTGCTACCGTGTATCGCTCATTAGAACTTTTGGCAGAGCTGGGAATCCTTCAGCGGATGGAGTTTGGCGACGGCTGCAGCCGCTATGAGCTGGGAGATAATGACCCGCTGGCCCACCAGCATCATCATCTTATCTGTCTCAGGTGCGGTAAGGTAAGAGAGTTTCCGGATGATATGCTGGATGATTTGGAGAGAGAGATTTCGGAAAAATCCGGTTTCAAGATCGATGATCACAAGGTCATGTTTTTCGGTTACTGTAAGGAGTGCCAGTGAGTATTGCTGATAAAAAGCCTGATCATCCGGGAGAGTGAACGGGGAAATTTCCACGGATATCGTTCTGAAGTTGTAGAAAAGGTAACAAAGGAAGTCCTCAATCTCTTTCGGCTGCCTCTATACGATGAGGCGGCAGAGCGGGCAAAGCAGTGGGCGCTGTACACCAGCCGGGCTCCGCTGCCGGAGCCTGATGGGGAGGTCTGGGAAATCCACCATTTGATAGTTGCGGATGAACCGGGTGATCCCGATACAGGAGTTACCGTTACCACTATCTTCTTCCGGGATGGTAAAGAAAGTCTGCCTGTCACAGGGAAATCGGCAGAGAATGAAGCTCCCAAGGCGGCAGTCCACCGGCTGGTGAAGCTGAATTTTTATAACATTCTGATAAATGACAGTATTGCAAAGGATCTGGATATAGAGGAAGCGCCCTGGGGAATTCTCCATGGGGTCAGGCCGACGAAAATAGTCCATCATGCCCTCGACAGGGGGGAAAAACGAGAGGCAGTCATAGGTATGCTTCGCCGTGATTACGGAGCAGGGCTTGAAAAGTCTTCCCTGATAACCGATTTGGCTATCAGGCAGCGGCCGTTTTTGGCCAGGACTGATGATAAGACTGTCAGTATTTACATTGGGATACCATTCTGCCTTACCCGTTGCCTTTATTGTTCGTTTCCGGCCTACGTTCTGCCGGGAAGGGATGGACTGCAAAAATTTTGGCAGGCCATGACCGCTGATATAAGGGCGGCAAAGAATGCTGTCGAAGGATACGGTTTTAAGGTGCAGAGCGTTTATATCGGCGGGGGTACGCCTACCGCCCTGCCAAACGATATGTTTGAGCAGCTTCTGACAGCGGTGGAGGAAAACTTCATCACACCCGATACCATCGAGTTTACGGTGGAGGCCGGACGGCCGGACAGCATGAGTCTGGAAAAGATCGGTTCCCTGCGCCGTCACGGAGTGAACCGGGTCAGTGTAAATCCCCAGACGATGCAGGAAAAGACCCTGCGGCGTATCGGACGCCGCCATACTCCGAAGGATATTGCAGCAATGTATCACCTGCTGCGGGGATTGGGTGATTTCTCCATAAATATGGATTTGATTATCGGTCTGCCGGGGGAAACGGTGGTAGAGGTCGCTGACACGCTGGCCCGGCTTGAACCGCTGAAACCGGATGATATCACCGTTCACGCGCTGGCCCTGAAGCGGGGCTCCCGGCTGGCCATGCATATAGAGGACTATGAGCTTCCCAATGATGAAGAGGCTCAGAAGATGTTTGCAGCTGCCCGGGATGCTATCGAGAGCTGGGGACTGCGTCCCTACTATCTGTACCGTCAGGGCTATCAGCGGGGCGAACTGGAGAACGTAGGCTTCTGCCGCCCCGGCGCGGAGAGCATATATAACATACAGATAATGGAAGAAAGGCAGACTATTATTGGAATCGGCGGAGCGGCAACCACGAAGGTGGTGGATCCGGCTACCGGTATAATGAAAGCCTGCTTTAATGCCAAGGAACTTTCGGTTTACATTGAAAGAATTGATGGATATACAAAGCGGCGGGCGGATTTCCTGGCTGCTGCCTATGGGGACTAAAAAATGTTCCGCACCTTAATTTGATGGAGGAGTAAGCATGCTGATAGAACGCCCCCGGGGAACGAAGGATATACTTCCTGATGCCGTGGGAAATTGGCGCTATGCCGAAGAAAAGATTCGTGAAATCTGCAAAAAGTACGGTTTCCGGGAAATCAGGACGCCGCTGTTTGAGCATACCGAGTTGTTTCAGCGGGGCATTGGTGATACAACGGATGTTGTGGAAAAGGAAATGTACAGCTTTACGGACCGGGGGGGACGCAGTGTTACCCTCCGTCCGGAGAATACCGCCGCCGCTGTCCGGGCTTATTTGCAGAACAAATTGTACGCCGGCAGCCAGCTGACGAAGCTGTTTTACATCGGCTCCATGTTCCGGTACGACCGCCCCCAGGCGGGACGCCAGAGAGAATTCCATCAGTTTGGGGTGGAAGCTCTGGGGGTTGCCTCCCCGGCAGTGGATGCGGAGGTCATCCTGCTGGCAACCCGCTTTCTTCAATCCCTTGGGTTGAAGAACCTGTCCCTTTCAATAAATTCCGTAGGCTGTCCTAAGTGCCGTCCCGTATATCGAAAGGCCTTGCAGGATTTTTTAGCTCCGAAGCTGGGCGGGATGTGCGATAACTGCAAGTCGCGATTTGACCGCAACCCTCTCCGCCTGCTGGACTGCAAGGAAGAGAAATGCCGCCAGCTCAATGCCGGAGCGCCGGAAATCGCCGAGTGCCTCTGTGACGAATGCCGCGACCACTTCGAGAAACTCAAGAGCTATCTCACGGCCCTTGGTCTGAAATATGAGCTTGACCCGCGGCTTGTCCGAGGGCTTGACTACTACACAAAGACGGCCTTTGAAATTAAGTATGATAACCTTGGGGCCCAAAGCGCCGTTTGCGGCGGCGGCCGCTATGATGGCCTCGTGGAGGAAATCGGCGGCCCGGCTACCCCGGCCGTAGGCTTTGCGGTTGGACTGGAAAGAGTTCTTCTCGTCCTGGAGGAGCAGGGCCTCCTGCCGGATACCCCGGAAGGTCTTGATGTTTACCTGGTTTCTCTGGGGGAAGAGGCGAAGCAGGCTGCCTTTGTCATTGCCGATGAGCTCCGTCAGGCAGGACTGGTGGTGGAAGCTGATCTGGCCGGACGCAGCATGAAGGCTCAGATGAAATCGGCTGACAAGAGCGGCGCCCGCTTTGCGCTCCTTTTGGGAGACGAAGAGGTAGCCGGAAATTGCGTTCAGCTCAGAGATTTGCAGGCTGGTACCCAGGAGCCTGTACTACGCAAGGATGTTCTCGCAAGGATTGAATCCCTGAAATAAGAATTTTCCTGTAAAGCTTGTGTAAAGGGACAAAAGCTCTTATAATGCAGTAGTTCATATCGGTCAGAGACCGTTATAAATAAAGCTAAATCAGAGGCGGATCGACAATGTGCTCTGCCCGCCTGTACCTACTATCAATATGAGGTGAAAGAATAATGGAAACTTTGGAAGGTCTTAAGCGCACTCATCACTGCGGTCAGCTTTCTGACGGCGAGGTGGGGCAGAGCGTAGTTCTTTGTGGCTGGGTATCCCGTCGCCGGGATCATGGTGGTCTGATTTTTGTTGATCTCCGTGACCGCTCCGGCTACGTTCAGGTTGTCTATGATGAGGCTCAGCTGGGAGAGTCATTCCACAAGGCAGAGACCCTTCGCAATGAGTTTGTAATTGCCGTTGCAGGTAATGTCCGCTCCCGGTCTGCTGACACGGTAAACCCGAAAATGGAAACCGGCACGATTGAGGTTGTCTGCACCGAGCTGCGTATCCTCAATAAGGCAAAGACGCCTCCCTTCTATATTCAGGATGATTTGGATGTAGATGAAATGCTGCGTCTCAAATACCGCTATCTGGATCTCCGCCGTCCGGAGATGCAGAAGAACCTCATTCTCCGCCATCGCGTAACAAAGCTTATGCGCGACTACTTTGACCGAAATGGTTTTCTGGAGATCGAGACTCCCATGCTCTGCAAGTCAACTCCGGAAGGCGCCCGTGACTTCCTGGTCCCAAGCCGTCTGAACCCTTGCAAGTGGTATGCTCTTCCCCAAAGTCCCCAGATTTTCAAGCAGATCCTCATGGTTGCCGGCCTGGAGCGTTATTTCCAGATCGTTCGCTGCTTCCGTGATGAGGATCTCCGGGCAGACCGTCAGCCTGAGTTTACCCAGCTTGACGTTGAAATGAGCTTCGTCGATCAGGAAACCATTCTTAACATCATGGAAGACCTTGTTACAGAGCTTTTTGACAAAGCCTGCCATGACCGCCCCCAGCAGCCCTTCCTCCGCATGACTTGGGATGAGGCAATGGAGCGATATGGTTCCGATAAGCCGGATATTCGCTTTGGCATGGAGCTGCAAAATATTTCTGAGTTTCTGAAGGGTTCAGATTACAAGGTGTTCACCTCTGTGATTGAAAACGGCGGTCAGGTAAAGTGCATCAAGGTCGATGATTATGCTGATATTCCCCGTCGTGAGCTGGATGGCCTTGTGGACTATGTCAAGCAGTATGGCGGTAAGGGCATGGCCTGGATTCAGTACAGCAATGAAGGAATAAAGTCGCCTTTCAAGAAGTTCTACAGCGAGGAAACATTTGAAGCAATCAGGCAGGCTACCGGCGCCAGGACCGGTGACCTCCTGCTGATAGTTGGCGATAAGCCGTTGGTCGTTGCTCAGGCGCTCGGGGCGCTCCGCCTTGAGATGGGCCGCCGCCGGGGCCTCATTGATCCTGACAAGCGTTGTTTCCTCTGGGTCGTTGACTTTCCGATGTTCGAATATAGCGAAGAGGACAAGCGTTGGAAGGCGATGCACCATCCCTTCACTGCCCCCAGAGAAGAAGACGTTCAGTATCTCCAGTCCGATCCGGGCCGGGTAAAGGCAAACGCCTACGACATGGTTCTCAACGGGGTAGAAATTGGTGGCGGCAGCCTCCGCATTTACAACAGCGATTTGCAGGAAAAGGTGTTTGAGGCTATCGGACTTACTCCGGAAGAAGCCCGGGCCAAGTTTGGCTTCATGATGGATGCTTTCGAGTATGGGACTCCTCCCCACGGCGGTATCGCTTTCGGCCTTGACCGCCTTGTCATGCTGATGGCCAAGCGCAGCTCTATCCGTGATGTAATCGCTTTCCCGAAGACCCAGAGCGCTTCCGACGTTATGAGCCAGGCTCCCAGCGAAGTGGAAGAAAAGCAGCTTGATGAGCTCTACGTCCGCAACCGGGCCATCGTTAAGAAACAGGCGGAGAAAGAATAATTTCTCAATGGCTGACAAAGGCTAAAATATTGATGAAACGGGACCCCGGCGATGTTGGGGTCTTGTTTTTTTGAAAATTTAGAAAAAATAGATTTTGACTTATTGACTTTTTGACGAATTAGTTGTAATATCATGTCAGTCGGTTAGCACTCGGCAAAAAAGAGTGCTAACAGCCGGGCTTCAAAAGGTAGGTGAGTGTGGATGCTTGATGAAAGAAAGCGCAGGGTGTTGAGCGCTGTGGTCACGGACTACGTAGCATCAGCTGAGCCGGTAGGCTCCCGCACAATTGCCAGGAAGTATGACTTTGGGGTCAGCCCGGCCACGATCCGGAATGAAATGGCGGACCTGGAAATGCTGGGTTATCTGGAGCATATCCACACCTCTTCCGGCAGGATTCCATCTTCAAAGGGCTATCGACTCTACGTTGACGATTTGCTGCCACCTCAGGAAATGAGCCTCAGTGAAGAGGACAGGAGGCTGATCGACAGCTGGTATAAGGCAAAGGTCAGACGAGTCGATGAGGTGTTTAAGGAGACAGCCAGAATAATCTCAAAGGTGACAAAAAATGTTTCCCTGCTGTTAGCGCCTCAAATGAGTCAGGCGGCATATCGCTGCTTACAGTTTTTGCCGCTGGATGACAGCCGGGCCATCGCCGTTCTGATGACAGACGCGGGTTTTGTGGAGAACCGGATCATAGACATACCGCCGGGGGCAACCTTTGAAGACCTGCGCCGGGTAGCCGGGGTCTTTAATGAGGAATGCGCCGGTCATGCAATTGATGCGATCCATCCCCGAAGTCTGGTGAAAATCCGGCAGGACATAGGTGATCAGGAGCTTTATGAAGCGGCGCTGGATGTAATCAACCGTTCTTTGGAGGGAGAGAAAAAGGAGCGCCTGTATCTGGGGGGAACGACTCAGATGCTGGCCCAGCCAGAATTTCATGATGTAGAAAAAGTCAAGGAAACGCTTATCATGCTGGAGGAAGAACAGCTCCTGAAGGACATTCTTCACGCTCATCGGGGAGAAGGCCTATCGGTGACCATCGGCAGTGAGAATAAATACGATGGCGTCAAAGACATGAGCATTATTACTGCCACCTACCATTTGGACGGTGAGCTGTTGGGAACGCTGGCCGTCATGGGCCCCACAAGAATGGAGTACGGTAAAGCGATCTCAATGCTCAACTATATGAATGACCACATTGCCGAGGTAATAAAACAATTCCGCTGGTGACAGTGAGAGGAGACAGGATATGGGAATCAATCAGGAAGACATCAAGCTGGACACTGAGCAGGAAAAGGGAACAGTAGATCCGGCGGCTGCCGTGGCTGCTTGTGAAAAGCAGGCCGAGGAAATGGAAAACCCGGGAGAGGCTTCGGCAGGAGAGAATGTTGAAGCGGAAGTCCTGGAGGAAAGTGAAGTAGATAAGCTAAAGGCAGAAATCGCGGAAAAGGATGACAGAATCCTCCGCCAGCAGGCAGAGTTCCAAAATTTCCGCCGCCGTACCCAGAAGGAAAAGGAAGAGCTGGGCAATGTAATCAAGCAGGATGTACTGAAATCACTTCTGCCGATAATTGACAACTTTGAGCGGGCATTGGCTGCTGAGGCTGTTGATGCGGAAAGCTTGAAAAAGGGCGTTGAAATGGTTCACAGCCAGCTGATACAGACCTTGCAGGACAAGGGGTTAAAGGCTATCGAAACGGAAGGACAGAAGTTTGACCCCACCTTCCATCAGGCAGTAATGCGGATACAGAATCCCGAGCTTGAGGATGGCGCGATCGCCGCAGAGCTCCAGCGGGGCTATATGGTAGGGGATACGGTTATCCGCCCCAGTATGGTCCAGGTTGTGGCAAACTAGGATTGTACACCAATATGATGTGATGCCGTGGAATTTGCGGTATTAACATAAATTAAGTAAAACTTTTCTTTGTTAGAAATTGGAGGAATAAAAAATGGCAAAAGTAATCGGTATTGATTTAGGTACTACAAACTCCGTCGTTTCCGTAATGGAAGGCGGCGAACCAACAGTAATTACAAACCCGGAGGGCAGCCGGATCACTCCGTCTGTCGTAGGATTTACCAAGGACGGGCAGCGGCTCATCGGCCAGCTGGCCCGCCGTCAGGCGGTCTCCAATCCTGACCGCACCATTTCTTCCATAAAGCGCCACATGGGCGAAAAGGATTACAGGGTCACTGTCGACGACAAGTCCTATACTCCCCAGGAAATCTCCGCCATGATCCTTCAGAAGCTGAAGGGCGATGCCGAGGCATATTTGGGAGAGACGGTCAGCCAGGCGGTTATTACCGTTCCGGCATACTTTAACGACAGCCAGCGTCAGGCAACCAAGGATGCCGGTAAGATCGCCGGTTTGGAGGTCCTCCGTATCATCAACGAGCCTACCGCGGCAGCGCTTGCTTACGGGCTTGACAAGGTTGATGAAGAACAGACCATTCTCGTATTTGACCTTGGCGGCGGTACGTTCGATGTATCCATCCTTGAGCTGGGTGACGGCGTGTTTGAAGTTAAAGCGACCAATGGCGATACCCACCTGGGCGGCGATGATTTCGACCACCGCGTCGTTGACTGGATGGTCGCTGAGTTTAAACGCGAGAACGGAATTGATCTTTCCGCCGATAAGATGAGCGCTCAGCGCCTTGTTGAGGCGGCCGAAAAGGCTAAGATCGAGCTCTCCAGCATGCTCTCCACCAATATCAATCTCCCCTTCATCTCCGCTGGTCCTGCGGGCCCGCTCCATCTGGACATGACCCTTACCCGGGCAAAATTTGATGAGCTCACTGCCGATCTGGTAGAGCGGACCATGGGGCCCACCCGGAAAGCAATGGCTGATGCAGATCTTCAGCCTTCCGATATTCAGAAGATTATTCTCGTAGGTGGTTCCAGCCGTATTCCGGCTGTTCAGAACGCCATCAAGACCTATCTTGGCAAGGAGCCTAATAAGGGCGTGAACCCGGATGAATGTGTATCGGTTGGCGCAGCAATTCAGGGCGGCGTACTCGCCGGTGATGTCAAGGATGTACTCCTTCTCGATGTAACTCCGCTGTCCCTTGGTATCGAGACTCTCGGCGGCGTATGCACCAAGATCATTGAGCGCAACACCACGATTCCTACCTCCAAGAGCCAGATATTCTCCACTGCCGCTGATAATCAGCCCTCGGTTGATATCCACGTTCTCCAGGGTGAGCGTGAAATGGCTGCCGGTAACAAGACCCTCGGCCGTTTCGAGCTCTCCGATATTCCGCCGGCGCCCCGGGGAGTACCTCGCATTGAAGTCAAGTTTGACATTGACGCCAACGGCATCGTTCACGTATCCGCAAAGGATCTCGGCACTGGCAAGGAGCAGAAGATTACCATTCAGTCTGACAGCAACATGAGCAAGGAGGATATTGACCGGATGGTCAAGGAAGCTGAGGCTCATGCAGCTGAGGACAAGAAGCAGAAGGAAAAGATCGAGATCCGCAACAATGCCGACGCTCTCGTATATCAGGCCGAGAAAGCTCTCACCGATATCGGTGACAAGGCTGACAAAGCGCAGACCGACAAGATTCGCGCTTCCATCGACAACCTGAAGGAAAAGCTTAAGGGCACTGATGATGAGGCTATCAAGCAGGCTACCGAAGACCTTCAGAAACTCATTTACGAGTTGAGCGCCGCCGCATACCAGGCCGCGCAGGCTGCCGGTGGCGCGCAGCCCGGCCAGGAGACGCCTCAGGATCAGAAACCGGCTGATGACAATGTTGTGGATGCCGAGTACAAGGTCATGGATGACGACAAAAAGTAATTTCCCGGCAGAATAACTGATGGGGGCGGGGTTTGTCCCGCCCCTGTTTTACAAAGGATTTGAACAATGAGCGAAAAACGCGATTACTATGAAGTCCTTGGCATTCAGAAGGGCGCCACGGAAGCAGAGATAAAGAAAGCGCACAAAAAGCTCGCCCGCAAGTATCATCCTGATCTTAATCCCGACGATCCGAAGGGCGCCGAGGAAAAGATGAAGGAGATCAACGAAGCAAAGGACGTCTTGCTGGATCCAAATAAACGGGCCCAGTACGATCAGTTCGGCCATGCCGCTTTTGAGAACGGGATGGGCGGCGGTGGCGGCGGCTTTGGCGGATTCAGCGCCGGCGGCTTTGGAGACATGGGCGATATATTTGACATGTTCTTCAACGGCGGCCGTGGCGGTTCCCGCCGTCAGGGGCCGCAGCGGGGCGATGATCTGCGCTTTGATTTGGAGATATCCTTCGAGGAGGCGGCTTTCGGCGTAGAGAAGGAAATCAGCATTCCCCGGACTGAAAACTGCAAAAGGTGCGGCGGTACGGGGGCTGCTCCGGGAACGTCTCCGGAAACCTGTCCGGACTGCCATGGTCAGGGACAGCAGCAGATAGTGCAGAACACACCCTTCGGCCGTATGGTAAATTCCCGCATCTGCGGACGGTGCGGCGGCAGCGGCAAGATAGTAAAAACTCCCTGCCCTGATTGCCGCGGCTCGGGTCATCAGCGGGTCACCCGGAAGATAAAGGTAAAAATTCCTGCCGGGGTAGACGACGGGGCCCGGATCAGAGTCAGCGGTGAAGGCGGGGCAGGCACCCGGGGCGGCGGCTACGGCGACCTTTATGTATATACCTTTGTGAAGCCCCATAAGCTCTTTAAGCGGGACGGTGATGATGTCTTCTGTGAGGTTCCGGTTACATTCGTTCAGGCAACCCTCGGAGATAAGGTGGCAGTCCCCACCCTGGACGGCAAGGTGGAGCTTACCGTGCCTGCCGGTACTCAGTCCGGTACGATACTCCGCATGAAGGGAAAGGGTGTGCCCCACCTGCGCGGGGGCGGACGTGGAGACCAGCACGTTCGCGTCAAGGTGCTCACTCCGCAGAATTTGAATGCCCGGCAGAAAGAACTTCTGAAGGAGTTTGCTGATATTTCCGGTGACAAGGTGAATCCGGAGCAAAAGAGCTTCATGGATCAGCTGAAAAAATTCTTCAGCTAATGCTTGCTACAGAAAAATACCATCGACTGTTTGGGCTGTGTACCCATAAAAAAGAAACCTCCTGTTGCAGAATATTGGAGAACTGCAATGGGAGGTTTTCTTATGCCGGGAAAATATACTAAAGTTGCTGCCGATGGCAGTATTATTGGTCAAAATTTTCTTAAAACATCCCAAATATTGATGAAATTATTGTGGGAATGTGGTAAACTATAACAAGCAAAGTGTGTCGAGAAATCTGTGGAATTTTGACTGATTTTATGAAACTTTAGGAGGCAGTTCAATGGAAGCAACAAAAATCGTAAAGGTCATTGGTCGTCAGATTGTGGATTCCCGTGCCAACCCTACTGTTGAAGCAGAGGTGTTCCTCGCTGATGGCAGCATGGGACGCGCCGCATCTCCGTCCGGGGCATCCACCGGGCAGTTTGAGGCCCTCGAGCTCCGGGACGGCGATAAGTCCCGTTACATGGGGAAGGGCGTGCTGAAGGCCGTGGCCAATGTAAACGGGCCTATTGCCGAAGCTATTGTGGGCCTGGATGCCAGTGACGTCTATGCGGTGGATCAGGCGATGCTTGCCCTTGATGGTACCGAGGATAAGTCCAGGCTGGGGGCAAATGCCATTCTGGCTGTTTCTTTGGCCTCTGCCAAGGCGGCAGCCCAGTCGGCCGGTCTGCCCCTTTATCGTTTCCTCGGCGGTACCGCGGCCAATGTTCTGCCGGTGCCGATGATGAATATTCTGAACGGTGGCGCTCATGCCGCCAATACTGTCGATACCCAGGAATTCATGATCATGCCTGCCGGAGCCCCCAATTTTGCCGAGGGCCTTCGCTGGTGCACTGAGGTTTTCCATGCTCTTCAGGGTCTGCTGAAGGCAGAAGGACTGGCCACCTCTGTGGGCGATGAGGGTGGATTTGCGCCAAACCTTAAAACCGATGAAGAGTGCATTGAATATATTATTAAAGCCATTGAGAAGGCCGGCTATACTCCGGGCAAGGATTTTGTCCTGGCCATCGACGCTGCCGCCAGTGAGTGGAAGGGTGAAAAGCCGGGTACCTACAAGCTGCCGAAGCAAGGGACCGAGTTCACTACTGACGAGCTCATTGAGCATTGGGCAAAGCTGACTGACAAGTATCCTATCGCCTCTCTGGAGGACGGGCTTGACGAAGAGGACTGGGAAGGCTGGCAGAAGCTCACCGCCAGGCTGGGCAAGCGTCTCCAGCTGGTAGGTGACGATCTCTTTGTTACCAATACGAAGCGTTTGGCAAAGGGTATCGAGCTGACTGCCGGTAATGCGATCCTCATCAAACTGAACCAGATCGGCTCCCTTTCTGAGACAATTGCAGCCATGCAGCTGGCGGCCAATAACGGCTTCCGGGCGGTAGTCAGCCATCGCAGCGGCGAAACGGAAGACGTTACGATTGCTGATCTGGTAGTTGCCATGAATGCCGGTCAGATCAAAACCGGCGCTCCCAACCGTTCGGAGCGCGTTGCAAAGTACAATCAGCTTCTCCGCATTGAGGAACAGCTGGGCGGCAAGGCGGCCTATAACGGAGCCGAGCTGCTGGCCCGCCTGAAGTAACAGGAATACACGAAAAGCGATTACTCCCCTTGGATGGACAGGAGCTGAAAGACCTGTTCGACTGAGGGGAGTTTTTTGTTGGTCACCCCTCCGGTCTCTGGCTTACAGCCTTCGACCACCTAATGCAAACTACTAAGCTCTGCCGTCGTTGCTGCGATTCCCTAAGCTCTGCCATCGCTACGCT
>CAZIKQ010000011.1:0-41171 GCA_964540025.1 uncultured Schwartzia sp.
CGCACGGTGGTGTGAGAGGTCGGCAGGTGAACTAATCGCCTGCCTCCTACTCGATTGCTTATTTCGGGCAGGCCCGTCAGGTCGGCTTTTTTCGCAGGCTCCGCAGCCCGCCCAGAGCTGACCGGTCATCCGGTCGATCAGCCGCTCCAGCTTGGCTTCAGTGTCCAGGGGCATTGTTGCCAGCTGCTTCAGCCACTCCTCGTCGATAAGCTTTTGATGGATGTGGAGAAGCAGCTCCTTGTACAGGCTCCTGCGTCCGCCGAAATGATAATTTACCGCCGCCGGATTTGTTCTGGCCAGCTGACAGATTTCCTTGCTGGTAACCTGAGCAAAACCCTTTTGCGCCGTGAGGCGGGCAGCGCATTCCAGCAGGCTTGTCTTTGTGGCCAGCCCGTCGTGGCGATCCCTTCGCCTTTTCTGCTCGACGTTTGCTTTCTCTTTTGCCATAACTGCTTGTTTCTCCTCGTTTATCTCTCAGGCCGTTTTGTGCTTGAACAGCCAGCCGGCCAGAGTCATAGTGATCAGGCCGATGGCCAGCATCGGCAGGTAGCTGGGCGCCACGGCTGCCAGCCCGGCTCCCTCCAGATAGATCCGCCGGATCGCTTCGATGGCAAAGCGCAGCGGATCAAGGTAAGTAAAGAGCTGGAGGGCATAGGGCATATTGTCCACCGGCGTCGCCATGCCGGAAAGCAGCATCATGGGCATGACCAATACCACCAGATATACCATGACCTGCTGCATATTACCGGCAACGGCTGATAAAGAAAGGCCGATGCCGATGGTGCTGAGAATAAAGACCAGTACCGTCAGCAGCAGCACCGGCAGAGAGCCCCGGAAGGGGATCTCGAACCAGAAGCGGGCCAGACAGAACACGATACTGCTCTGCACCAGTCCCACCAGCATGGGGGTCAGGGATTTGCCGATGAGAATCTCCACCGGCGATAAAGGAGTAACCAGCAGCTGGTCGAAGGTCCCCTGCTCCCGTTCTCTGGCTACGGACAGGCCGGCCAACAGCAGCACCTGCACGAAGGCGATGGTGGCGATAACAGTCGGCAGCAGGGTCCAGCGGGAGATCTGGTTCTCGTTGTACCAGGTCCGGCACTCGATGGTCACTCCCGGCTTCAGTCCCATGTACTGCTGGTTCCAGCTTGTGACGATCTGATTGAGATAGCCGGTGGCCAGCCCGGCCAGGGAGCTGTTCCGGCCGTCCACCAGCAGCTGGATGGGCGCGGCTTCACCTCTGTTCAGACGCCGGGAAAAATCACCGGGGATTACCAGGGCCAGAATGATGTCCTGCCGGTCGATATAGTCCGCCACCTGGCTCACATTGCCCAGCGTTGCCTGACAGGTGAAAGCCTCCGTGCTTTCGATATGAGCCAGCAGGTTCCGGGAGGCCTCGCTGTGGGACTGATCCACCACTGCGTAAGGTACGTTATCCAGGTCGTAGGTGCCCGCATAGCCGAAGAGGATCCCCTGTATCAGAGCCGGTAACGTCATCATGACCCGCATTCTTTTATCCTTCAGGGTCACCAGCAGTTCTTTCCGGCACAGACATTTGATATGGAGCCAGAACAGCCGCCAGTTAAATAAATTTCCGCTCACTACTCCACCCGCTTTCTGGTCAGGGAAAAGGCCAGGCCGATAAAAAGTATCATGTAGCCGCTCAAAATCAGACTGTTCTGCCCGATCAGCGGCCAGTAATTGCCGGTAAGGCACAGGGAGCGCAATAGCTGAAGATAGTAGGTAGCGGGGAAAAACCGGCTGACCACTTTGATGATCAGCGGCTCCGAATGGAGATCAAAGATAAAACCCGACAGCATCACCGAGGGCAGGAAGCTAACCAGCATGGACACCTGACAGGCCAAAAACTGGTTCTTTGTCACGGCGGAGATGACGATTCCCAGCCCCAGGGCCACGAGAATATACAGCATTGATACCCCCAGCAGTACCCAGAGGGAGCCCCGCAGGGGCAGGTCGTAGAAAATCCGGCTGACTGCGAGACAGGAGGCCATGCCAACAAAGGAAAGACAAAAATAGGGTAGCACTTTGGCCAAAATCAGCTCCAGCACTCCCATAGGGGTTACAAACAGCGACTCCAGCGTTCCCCGTTCCCACTCTCTGGCCATGACCACCGAGGTGAGAAAAACGCCGCAGATGGTCAGCACCATCATCAAAATGCCGGGAACAAAAAACCAGGTGCTGGTATTGGCGTCGTTAAACCAGACTCGGCTGACGATGGATGCGTAGCCCTGACTGTGGGCCCTGACCTGTCGTTCGGCTGCCCAGCTCAGCACCGCCCCCTGGACATAACTTTGGGTGCTGGCGGCAGCGGTGGATTCCACCCCGTTTATCAGCAGCTGGAGTTTTGCCTCTCCCAGGGATAATTTCCGGGAAAAATCCCGGGGCACCCGGAGGATCACCGAGACCTGATGGGACCGCATCAGGTCTTCTGCCTCTTGCATGGTATACACATAGCGGGGGGAAAAATACTCCGACTGCTCGGTAAAGCTTACCAGCTGGCGGGCAGTAGGGGAGCTGTCCTCCAGTGCCACGGCTATGGGCACGTGCTTTATATCAAGGGACAAACCGTAGCCCACGATCAAAATCAGGACGATGGGCAGTACTACCCCCATTAAGATACTGCTTTTATCCCGCCTCAACTGTAAAAATTCCTTGCGGGTCAGGGCCGTCAGCCGCCGGAAAAAGCCGGCACTTTGCGGCGATGGGCCGGTCACTGGCTGCTTCATTGCGCCTTGCCTCCTTCCGGTTCACGGCCCTGAGCCACAATGGTCATAAAGATCTCGTTCATATCCGCATCCATCAGCCCCAGCTGCTGCCGTATTTCGGCGGGACTGCCCAGCGCCAGCAGCCGGCCGTTATCCTGGATCATGAATCGATCGCAGTATTCCGCTTCCTCCATAAAGTGGGTGGTAATAATGATGGTAGTTCCCGCCAATGCCAAGTCGGTGATCTGCTGCCAGAAGCTCCGCCGGGCCAGAGGATCTATGCCGCTGGTGGGTTCGTCCAAAAAGAGAATTTTTGGCTGGTGCAGCAGAGCGGCCGCCATTGATAAACGCTGCCGGTAGCCCATGGGCAGCGTGTCCGCCTCCTGATTGAGGACAGAGCTCAGGGAAAACTGCTCCGTTACCGTTGCCAGCCGCCGCTCCAATTCCTGGCCCGTCAGCCCATAGGCTCCCCCAAAGAACCGCAGATTTTCCAAAACGGTAAGGTTGCCGTACAGGGAAAATTTTTGGGCCACGTAGCCAAGCCTTGCCCTTGCCTTGGCAGGGAATTTGCGGACATCCACTCCGGCCACTGATAATTCTCCTGAGGTAGCCGGAAGCAGGCCGCACAGCATTCGGAACGTGGTGGTTTTGCCGGCGCCGTTTGGCCCCAACAGCCCGAACACCTCTCCCTGACGAACCTGAAAGGATGTATGGGAAACCGCCGTAAAATCCCCGAATTTCTTTACCAGCTCCCTGACCTCAATATCGATCGCTCCCTGGTCAGTCGTTGGCTGATTCAACCCGGTCGTTTCCGCAGGCTTCCCCGAGAGAGCCGTTTCGCCCCCGCTCTTTAGCCTGTCCTGATGGAGCAGCAGCATAAAGCTGTCCTCCAGCCTTGATTCCACGGGTTCGGCCAGCAAGTGACGGCTCTTGAGTACGGCGATCTGTTCCACCCCGGCGACGCCGCCTTTTACGATAAACCTCACCTGGCCGCCGACCGGTACAGCGTCGACCACCGCTTCCTCCCGTAAGAGAAGATTTTGCAATTGCCGGAGGGAAAGCCTGTCCTGCCGGGCCACCCGGTAGCAGAGACCCTGAGCCAGCTGCCGCAATTCCGCCGGACTGCCCTTGGCCAGAATGCGGCCCTGATTGATCACGTAAACCTGCTGACAGCGTCCGGCCTCATCCATATAGGCGGTGGTCACCAGTACGGACAGGGCCTCCTCCTGAACCAGCCTCTGGAGGATCTCCCACAGCTCCCGCCTCGATAAAGGATCTACGCCTACTGTAGGCTCATCGAGAATCAACAGCTCCGGCGAGCGGACCAGGGTGCAAATAAGCCCCAGCTTCTGCTTCATCCCTCCGGAGAGCCGCCCGGCCAGACGATCTACAAAAGGGGTCAGCCCGGTCATCTCCAGCAGATGGCTGAACCGCTGCTGCCGTTGATTTTGCGGCACGCCGTGCAAGTCGGCGTAAAGGCTTATGTTCTCCGCTACGGTCAGATCCTCATAAAGGCCGAAACGCTGGGGCATATAGCTGATACCGTCCTGGACTGACTGGGGATCATGCCCGGGGTCAAAGCCCAGCGCCAGCAGCTCTCCCTTATCTGTCGCCAGCAGGCCGCAGAGGATCCGCAGTAAGGTGGTCTTTCCGGCGCCATCCGGCCCGATCAGAGCGGTCATCTGCCCCCGGGCCACGGCAAAATCAACGTTATCCAAAGCCTGGCAATGTCCGCCTCCGGTTAAGGGAAAAGCCTTGCTCACGCCTGAGGCTTTGACGATTATCTGCTCCATAGCGCCATCTTCCTGCCCTCAACGGTTCACAAATCAAGCTTCACGGTGGCCGGCATACCCAGACGCAGGACATTACCGGCATCATCCACATACACCCTGATCTCATAAACCAGGGCGGTGCGCAGCTCCTCCGTCTGAACAGACTTTGGCGTAAACTCGGCCGTATCGGCAATATAGCCCACCTGCCCGGTCAGGGGATGCTCAGGGCGGCTGTCAATGTAGATCCGGGCGGTCTGTCCCTCATGGACACGGCCTAAATCCGCCTCGCTTACATAAGCCCGCACCCACTTTTTATCCAAAAGGGAAAGCTTAAAGACGGGTAACTGAGGGGAGGCCATGTCCCCGGTTTCCAGCAATCTGTCCCTGATCACCCCATCGGCCGGGGACGCCAATTCACATTGCTCCAGCAGATATTTCAGCCTTGCTTCATCGGCAGCCAATGACCGGAGCTTGGCATCCGCTCCCTGAATGTCTTCACTGCGGGGACCGTTGACAGCCTCCTCCAGCATCTGCCGGGCCACTCCCAGGGCCGCGGCTTTGGCTTCGGCATCAAATCTGGCCGTATCAACCTCCTGCTGGCTGACGCCGCCTACGGCGTCAAAAATTTTTTGCCTGCGCTGATAGAAGAGGGCAGCGTGTTCAGCGGCTGCTTCTGCCTGACGTACCCTCTCTTCCGCTTGGCGCAGTTCTTCACTGCGGGTGCCGTTGTGGAGCTTGGCGGCGTTGCTCTGCTGCACGGTCAGCTCCGCCTGCACCTTCTCAAGCTGCAGCGTCAGATCTCTGGTATCCAGCCTGGCCAGCGGCTGTCCCTTATGGACTTTATCCCCGGCATCGGCCAGCAGCTCCACGATCCTGTCTGACTGGCGGAAGGCCACAGACACCTCCCGCACATCCACATTGCCCATGAGCTGCAGTTCTTTGTCAGCCCGGGGCCTGACCTGTAAAAAATGCCAGATACATCCGGCCGCTGCGCAAATCGCCAGCCCCAGTGCCAAAATTTTCCACTGCTTCTTCATTTCATTGCCTCCATTACAGAAAGGGCTGATTGTCTTAAAAGCTCAAACGATGAATAATTTTTTTAGTCAAATCACTATTTTAATTTAATCACATCATAGCAGAGGAAAAGTAAAAAGCAACGTTTTATTTTGGTTTCAGCTCCGCTTCTGACCAATGTGTAGAAATTGTTTTGCAATTTTCTGAAGGATTGCATTATAATCAAAGGCGATTACGTGGAGAAAAAAGTCTGCCGGAGCAGATATATTTAAGGATGTCATTAAATTTGAAAAGGGGTGCGGTTTGATGAAATGGAAAAACGTTATGCTCAGCGCGCTGCTGACGGCGGCAGGGTGCGTTCTGACGGGCGCCTTGTGGCCGGCGGGGACGATATCCTGCTGCGAGGCGCAGAAGCTGGAAGAGGAACATCATGACAGCTTTTACTGGCTGGGTGAAATCAACAAGGCATCCCTTGTTATAAATTCCCGGCAGGGATTGTTGACGCAGGATGAGGCCGTCCTTTTTGCCCGAGGGCTGGAGAGGGTGCTGGCAAAGGGGAAAACGGGCGGGGAGAGACCGGGGCTGGTCATTACCTTTGAGCCGCTTTTGATTGCCGAGGCTGGTGAGGAAGTAACCAAGGTTCACGCAGGCCGTTCCAGTCAGGATATGCTGATGACCTGCCGGCTGATGAAAAGCCGTGAACAGCTGCTTGAGCTGGCCGATGCGCTGAACGGGCTTTCTGCCCGGTTGCTGGCCATGGCCGAGGAGCAGCGGGAGGCCGTTGTGCCCAGCTATACTAATGGCGTAGCTGCCCAGCCGGAGAGCTACGGGCATTATCTGCTGGCCTATGCGGATGCTTTTGCCCGGGATGCGGAGCGCCTGCAGCAGTATTATGCCCGGCTGAACCGCTCACCGATGGGAACCACGGTGCTGAATGGTTCCGGCTGGCCACTGGACAGAGAGGCCATGGCAGAATATCTGGGCTTTGACGGTATCGCCTATAATGCCTACGACGCGGTTCAGGTTTACTCGCTGGAGGCAGCAGTGGAGGCCGGCAGCGTTATCAATCCCCTGGCAATCCATGTGGGAAGCTTCATTGAGGACGTAATGCAGCAATATGCTCAGCCAAGACCATGGCTTTTGCTGGAGGAAGGCGGCGCCAATACCTATGTCTCCAGCGCCATGCCTCAGAAGCGAAACCCCGGTATTTTGAACAGAGTGAGAACAAATGCGTCTACACTGCTGGGGGATGTGGTGGGAGCTGCCTTCAGGGCTCATAACATTCCGCCGGGGATGGCTGATGCCCGAAACAGCGCCCAGGATCGCCTGCTGGCCGGCGGCATTGTGCTGGTAGAGGATTTTACTCATATTCTGCAGGCGCTGAAGCTGAACAGGGAGCGGGCGCTGGAGGAGCTGAACCTGGATTGGACCGCCACCCAGGAGATAGCGGATATATTGATGCGGGATTATGGGGTGCCCTTCCGGGTGGGACACCACTTTGCTTCGGAAATCGTCAGCTATGCCCGGCCCAGAGGGCTGACGCCCCTTACGCTGACCTATGCCGAGGCGCGGGAGGTTTACCGCCGGGCCGTGGAGGGGCACCCTGGAGCGCCGGGGGAATTGCCGCTGAGCGAGGCCCAGTGGCATTCGGCGCTGGAGCCTGCCGGCATTGTGCAGGGCCGGGCGACACTGGGCGGGCCGCAGCCGTCAGAAATAAGCAAAATGCTGGCGGCAGGCCGGAAAAGGCTGGAGGAAAACCAGCATTGGCTCCGGCGGCGTCAGGCACAGCTGCAGGCGGCTGACAGAAGATTGCAGGCGGATTTCCAACAGCTCAAGGCCGGAGAATAAAGGGAACCGGCGGTATTGACGCAGAGCATGAGGTGAGATCATGGCAAAATGGGCCGTAATATATTCTTCAATTACCGGCAATACGGAAAAAGTGGCAAAGGCGGTGGCGGCAGCCCTGGAAAACGCCGATTGCTTTACCGTTGCCTCGGCGCCGGAAGACCTTTCCCCGTATGAAGGCATCGCCCTGGGCTACTGGCTTTGGCGGGGCGGCCCTGATAAGGAAATGCAGGAGCTGATGCGCCTCCTTGAGAACCGGCGGGTCTTTCTTTTCGCTACCCATGCTACACAAAATGGCAGCGAGCACGCGGTGACCGCCCTGGCAAGAGGGGCGGCGGCGCTGGGGCGGGGCTGTACGATTCTCACCACCTTTGACTGTCAGGGGGAGCTTGCCCCGCAGCTGGTAGAGAAACGCCGCCGGATGCCGGCGGATGATCCGCACGCCAACGCGGGCGGTTGGAAAACCGCCTTCGGCCATCCTGACGAAGGAGACCTGATGAGGGCGAAAGCCGCGGCAGATAACGCCAGGCGCAAGCTGGCTTACTTCATGGAGAAGGAAGCCGGGGAAAAGTAACGGAAATAAAAAGGGGAATATCATGTCGGAAAAGAATGCTTCCTCAAAGGAAATCGTAATCGTCGATGCCGAGTGGTCGGAGACGGATGACAGCGACCGGGTCCGGGTGATGAGCGGCAGCGAGCGGTACAGCTACGACGGTGAGACCATAAACCAACAGGGAGAAAGAGTCAGCCAGGAAGAAACGGACGGCTACTTCCGGCCCCATGTTTATGTAGTAAAGAGCAGTTCAAGCCTGCTGACAAAGCTGGCGGTAATCCTGGCTGCGGTGGCCATTCTCTGGTTCATCGTCTTTGTGGCCCTGCCCCTGGGCATTATATTCGTGGCGATAGGGGCAGCTGTCTGGTACCTTCGCAGCTGGTGGCAAAAGTATATGTGAATACGGCGAAGTTCAGCCTGTCGACAAACAATGCAAATCACCCTCACCTGTGGTATAATAGCCACAGGCAGGGGTGATTTGCATTGTTTGTTGCAATTTACGTGCAATTTACAATTCAAAATTGGAAACAATACAGAGAGGGAATGGATTGAATGGTCAACCGTATTGTTGATAAATTAGATAAGGGAATAATATTTTTTCTTTGCTTGGATGCATTGTGTAACACTGTGTCAGTGGCAGGGGCTAATGCAGGATTAGCCGGAGCGTTGTTGTTTTTTCTTATAAGGTTATATAAAAAAAATGACGATATTATTGAGCGATGGAAGTCTGTAAATTGTATCGTTTTAACAGGGGCAGCCTGTTATTTGTGCGCAACGTATATTTCCGGGTTATTCGCTATTGACCATGCGAGCAGCTTTTCGGAAATAATGCATGACTTTGTTTTCAAACCATTAGCCTTAGTGATGATCGTTTCTGTAGTCAGGGATAGGAAAAGCGTTATCTTGCTGGCTGCGAGCCTTTTAGCGGGAGTAGTAATCAATGGTTTGTATGCCATGTTTCAGCTTGTGGATTATAGTGTTCTGCATGACGGAAAAGCTGGACTTGCAAAGCGCTTTAGTGGCAAAGTTCATCCCGTGCATTTTGCCGGCATCCTGGGGATAACAATTCCTGCGCTATGGGCGCTATTGGTAAACCATCACGATGGGAAAATAAAGAGGCTGTGGGCTGCAATGGTCATGCTGCTCATTTTTCTGGCGGTGAATGGAACAAGAGGGGCGTGGATATCTATACTGCTGGCGTGTATAACAGTGGTATTCATGTCTGATATTGGCAGGAAAAAAATGTATATGCTTATGTTAGCTATGGTTTTTGGAATTGGTGGTGTAATTTTAACCGTTCCGCAGCTGCAGGACAGAGTGCAGTCGATAGCGGATTTAAGCGATAACTCTAAACTGACCCGGCTCCAGATGTGGAGAAGCGCCACAAACATGTTTCTGGATTATCCGGTAACAGGGGTTGGCGTAGGGTGTTATCCAAAAGCTTATAAAGAAAAATACATTTCCCCTGATATTGATGCACAGGAGAAGGATAACATTGGACATGCGCACAGTAATTTTTTTCAGATTTTGGCAGACCGGGGACTAATTGGTATTGCAGGGTATTTTGCTTTTGTTATATCTGTGTTCTTGTGCTCGTATCGGGATTGGAAAAAGTACAAAATGCTGGCTGGACTGATGGTTTTTGCCGGGTGGTTAAGTTTTTTTGTACAAGGATTTACAGAATACAGTATGGGCACCTTTGCCCCATCCAAGTTTATGTGGATATCATTGGGAATATATATTTCCTGTAGATATATCTGCCTTAAGAGAGGGGCCGTCTGAAAAGGCAGATTAGTAAAAGTATCGATAAGTGTGTTGCCAGAGACAACTGCCTGTTCAGGCACAATGGTGTAAAGAGTGTTTCTTTTTTTATTTTTGTTATACCATGAGAGATATTATCTTATTGGGAATGAGGTACCCTATGGCAAAGAATGATTCGTCAGCAAAATTGTGTGAACAAAACCTGTCCCACATTGAAAAACGGTGGCAGGGATACCATTGGCTGCCCTTGGTATATACGCTTGCAGATTACTTTTCTGTGGTAGCGGCTGAATACACTGCTCTTTGGCTTAGAAGCTTTATTCTTCCTGTGGGGGCACCGGTAATTGAAATTCCTGCAGCTTATACGCTTGTCATACTTCCGGCGGTGTTTCTGGTTTCCCTCAGGCTTTCGGCCAGCTATAAGCGGGCTGTACCATTTTGGAAAATGGCACGCAGTGTATTCCAGGCGGTTCTATATGCTATCTTACTTATAACCCTGGTTTTGTACTTTGGTAAAAGTGGCAGCGATGTTTCGCGGCTGTACGTTGGACTGGTCTGGGTATCGTCCTATTGCTTTATAATTGGTGTACGCTACATTTTGAAGCGTTTTCTGAACGGTGGGAATCTGCTGCAGATTCCAGTCATCTTTATGGGTGCGGGAAAGACAGCGAAGCTTGTGCTGAAAGGACTTACCAGTGATACTGGCTACGGCTATCATGTGGTGGGATTTATTGATGACAACCCTAAGGACAAGGAGCTGGTGAAGCAGTTTGGCCTTTTAGGAGGCTTTGCAGACACAGAGCGAATTATAAAGGAAACGGGGGTACAGCATATAATCATAACAGCACCGGGACTGGATCCCAGCAAGCTGGTGGAAATAATAAACAGGATTCAACCGATAGTCAGGCATATTTCGTTCGTACCGGATCTCATTGGTGCGCCTGTAGGTAACCTTGAGGTGGAAAGTCTTTTCAACGAAAAAATCATGGTGCTGAAGGTGCGCAATAATTTGGCCTACTTCTGGAACCGAGTGCTTAAGAGAGCATTTGATCTGGTGGTGAGTCTGGTTGGCACGGTGGCGATTATACCGTTGCTGCTGCTGCTGGCGCTGCTGGTCTTCTTAGATGATCCGGGACCGGTAATATTTGCCCATCAGCGCATCGGGCGGGGAGGAAAAAGCTTTCCCTGCTATAAGTTCCGAACCATGTGCGTAGATGCGGAAGAAAAATTAAAGCAATATCTGGCAGAAAACCCGGAGGCGCGGGCTGAGTGGGAAGAGAGCTACAAGTTGAAGGATGATCCGCGTATTACCCGTATCGGCGGCTTCCTGCGGCGTACCAGCCTGGACGAGCTGCCACAGCTCATCAATGTTATTAAAGGAGAGATGAGCCTGGTAGGTCCGCGTCCTATTGTTAGCGGGGAAATACCCAAATACGGCGAATGCTTTCATGATTTCTGTCTGGTACCGCCCGGTATAACCGGTATGTGGCAGGTGAATGGACGTAGCGATACAACCTATGAGGAACGAGTGTCGATGGACTCCTGGTATGTTAGAAACTGGTCCGTTTGGATTGATATCATATATTTAGTGAAGACGATTATGGTGGTAATTAAAGGAAAAGGTGCTTATTAAAAATCATAAGCGGGGCATTGGCAAGAAAATATAGTGCCTTATAATTCCCCCAAAAAATAATCGCAAATTTCCTTTACATTTTTTGACTGGCAGGGTTATAATCGGGTTGGAATGAAACTGGGGGGGGGACTGTCTGAAGGACAGACAGTCGTCAGCCCTGTTAAAATAAGGTTTTCACAAAGAAGGAAGGTGGCAGTTGTGATAGGAACGCTTCTTCGCGAGACAAGAGAGACCAAGGGGGTTTCAATTGAGGCGGTTGAGGAAAGTACAAGTATTCGGCGGTTGTACCTTGAGGCGATTGAAAAAGAGGATTACGATAAGCTTCCGGGAAGGGTGTATGCCCGGGGTTTTGTGCGGAATTATGCGGATTTTTTGGGATTGGACGGGGATGAGATAGCTGCCCGCTTTAAGGAAGAATTTGAGCAGGAGCCGGAAGAAGAGCCGGAGAATGTTGAACCGGAACCCCAGGTAAAGCGCCGGCCAGTTGTCCCCAGAGAGGAAACCCGCGGGGGCGCTTTCAGCTCCGGACAAGACTTTAAGGCCCGAACTCAGGGGACGAGCACCCTGACAAAGGTGATGACGGCAGCGGCTGTGGTATTGGTGGCATTTGTCGGCGGGATATATTATTATTTCGGCAATGACTCCAGGGAGGCAGATAAGGTCGTCAGCCAGCCTGTGCCAAAACAGGAGAATGCGGTCATTGACGTGGCCAATCCCACTGCTTCCGCCTCCGGGAAGGTCGACGGGGTCGAGGTGGTGGCTACCTTCAGTAATAATTGCTGGACCTGGGTCACTTCTGACGGCAAGGATGTTTTTGAGGGATTTGTTGAGAAGGGGCAGCGGCTTACCTGGAAGGGTAACAAAAATGTAAATGTTACTCTGGGCAATGCGGGAGCCGTCGAGATCGTCAGAAACGGGCAGTCCCTGGGCAAAGCCGGAAAGAACGGCGAGGTTGTGGAGATCCGCTATACAAAGGAAAAGGCCGAAAGAGTCAAATAATGCAGGAAATTTATAAAAAGAATAAGGTCGATGCGGTAAATCAGGATGGTTTTCTTCCGGTCTCCCGGAAGGACATGGAGCGGCGGGGCTGGGATGAGCTTGATTTCGTCTTTGTTTCCGGCGACGCTTATGTTGATCATCCCAGCTTCGGTCCGGCAATCATCTGCCGGCTCCTTGAAGCTTACGGTTATCGGGTCGGGATCATTCCCCAGCCGGACTGGCGGAGGTCGGAGGATTTTCTCCACTTCGGACGGCCCCGGCTGGCTTTTCTTGTTTCCAGCGGCAATATGGATTCTCTGCTGAACAAATTTACCGCCGCCAGGAAACGCCGCAGTACCGACGCTTATTCACCCGGGGGAGCCCCTGACCGGCGGCCGTCCCATGCGGTAACCGTCTATGTAAACCGACTGCGGGAAATATTTGGAGACGTTCCGATTATTATCGGGGGCATTGAGGCCAGTTTACGACGGTTTGCCCACTATGATTATTGGTCAGACCGGCTGAAGCGGTCAATTCTGGCGGATACGGCGGCAGACCTGCTCGTCTATGGCATGGGGGAAAAGCAGATCCTGTCCATAGCGGCGGAGCTAAAGCGGGGAACGCCCGTAGAAGCTATACAGGATATTCCGGGCACCTGCTTTCGGGTACCGGGATTTGATTATATTTACGACTATGTGAAGCTTCCTTCCTTTGACGAGGTGTCGGCGGACAAGAGAATTTTTGCGGCCGCCTTCAGGGAGGAGTATCTGGAGCAGGACCCCATAAGAGGGAAGCGGCTGGCTCAGCAAAACGGCGAGTGGTGTATCGTCCAGAATCATCCGGCGATGCCTCTGTCCACGGAGGAAATGGATGAGGTATACGGTCTGCCCTACATGAGGAAATATCATCCAATATATGAGGAGGCAGGCGGCGTTCCGGCCCTGAAGGAAGTTGAATTCAGTTTGGTGAGCCAGCGGGGCTGCTTCGGCGGGTGCAGCTTCTGCGCCATAGTTTCTCATCAGGGATGGATCATTCAGGCCCGGAGTCAGGAGTCCCTGGTCCGGGAGGCGGAGCTTCTGACGAAGCAGCCGGGCTTCAAGGGTTATATACATGATGTGGGGGGACCAACGGCAAATTTCCGCATTCCCAGCTGTCAGGCCCAGCTGAAGCGGGGGACCTGCCGGGGTAAGTCCTGTCTTTCCCCGGTCCCCTGCCGCAATCTTGAGGCCAATCAGGATGATTTTATCGTTTTGCTGAGGCGGCTCCGGAAGCTGCCGGGGGTGAAGAAGGTATTCGTTCGCTCAGGTATTCGGTTTGATTACCTGCTGAAATGTAAGGACAGCTTCCTGACGGAGCTGTGTAAGTATCATGTGAGCGGTCAGCTGAAGATTGCTCCGGAGCATATAACGGATCGGGTTACTCATCTAATGGGAAAATCTGACCGGGCAACGTATCTGAAATTTGTCCGCCGGTTTGAGGAAACAAACCGGCAGCTGGGTAAGGATCAGTATCTCGTTCCTTACTTTATGTCCAGCCATCCGGGAGCGACCTTGAAGGACGCCATAGAGCTGGCGGAGTTTTTGCGGGAGATGGGTTACCGTCCCCGGCAGGTTCAGGATTTTATTCCTACTCCGGGAACTCTGTCTACAGCCATGTACTACAGCGGCATAGATCCCCTGACAGGGGAGAAGGTGTGGACAGCGAAGGAGCCGGAGGAAAAGAAGCTGCAGCGGGCTCTCATGCAGTACTGGCTGCCGGAAAACCGTCCCTTTGTGGAGAAAGCGTTAAAAAAAGCTGGCCGGCTCGACCTTATTGGCTTTGGAAGGAAGTGCCTTATCAGACCAACAGGGAAGAAACGGCAGAAATAGGAGGGTGAACAGGATGCGTTGTCCATTTTGTAAAGCGAAAGACAGTAAGGTGATCGACTCCCGTTCCTCTGATGACGATATGTCCATCCGCCGCCGCCGTGAATGTATGGAATGTGGACGGCGCTTCACCACCTACGAGGAGGTAGAGCAGGTGCCCCTGATGGTCATCAAGAATGACGGGCGCCGGGTAGCTTTTGACAGCGGTAAGATTCTCAACGGGCTCATCCGTTCCTGCGATAAGCGGAACATTCCCATGGAGGACATTATGCAGCTGTCCCGGGATATTGAGCGATCGATTAGAAACACCGCCGACCGGGAGATAACCACCACGGAGATCGGCGAGCTGGTCATGGATAAACTGCGGGATTTTGATGAGGTGGCTTATATCCGGTTCGCTTCCGTGTATAGAAAATTTGCGGATCTAACCATGTTCCGGGATGAGCTGGAGCAGCTGCTGAACAGACCCTTGGGAAAGTAGAGAGCAATACAGGTACTTGGAGGAATAGGATTGAACTGGAAGCTGGCGGAAAAACTGCGGCAGCGCCTGGCCAAGGAGCAGGGTTACTACCGTAGCAGCAGCGACGGAGGAGCCGTCAGATTTGCTCTGGGCTATCCGAACGTTTACGGCACCGGTATGTCAAATTTGGGCCTTCACATAATCTATGATATATTAAACCGCCGCGGTGATACTGTCTGTGAGCGGTTTTTTCTCCCGGAGAAAAGGGAGCTGGCCGAATATCAGCGGACGGCTACCCCTATAATGACTCTGGAAAATCAGCGCCCTCTGGATCACTTCGATATTGTCGGGCTGACAGTTTCCTTTGAGATGGATTATTTTAATATTTCCCTTCTGCTGGATATGGGCCGGGTTACGATCCGGGCGGCGGAGCGGGGCGAGCGGGAGCCCATCGTCATTGCCGGGGGTCCTTGCGCAACATTTAATCCCGCGGTGCTCTCGCCTGTCGTCGACGCTTTCGTTATCGGCGAGGGCGAGGAGACTGTAGGGGAAATAGTCGAGGCAGTGAAGCGAGCCCGGAAGGAAAAGCTCTCCCGTCAGGAAACGATCCACCGGCTGGCTGCGGTGCCGGGAGTTTTTGTGCCGGCACTCTATGAGTGGAGCTACGATGAGCAGGGGCGGGTCACCGCTGTAAGCCCCGTTGAGGCGGCGGTACCTGAGCGGATAAGCCGCCGCTGGGTAAAGAATCTTGACGATTACCCGGCTCACACGGTGGTGGTTACCGAGGACACGGAGTTTAATCTCTATTTGGTGGAAACCGGGCGGGGCTGCGGCCGCCACTGCCGTTTCTGTATGGCCGGGTACGCTTTTCGCCGTCCCCGCAGCCGTTCCCTGGCGGTGTTGAAGCAAGAAATCAGCGAAGCGATAAAGTTCAAAAAGCGGTTTGGCCTGATGGGAGCCGCTATATCTGATTATCCTGAAATAGACGCCCTCTGCCGGTACATAAGGGGCGAGGGGCAGTCCATGTCCGTGGCTTCCTTCCGGGCTGATTCCGTTACGCCGGTGCTGGTGAAGTCCCTGGCCGACAGCGGAATGCAGACCCTCACCATCGCCCCGGAGGCGGGTAGCGCAGATATGCGGGCGGTCATCAACAAGGGTATCGAGGAGGAGCATTTATACGAGACGATTCGGCTGGGGGTGGCCGCCGGGATCCGTCATTTCCGGATGTATATCATGGTGGGGCTTCCTTGGGAAAAGCCGGAGGATATTGAGGAAATTGCGGAGCTGACCCATCGGCTGAAGGATTTTATGGAGGCAGAGGGCAGCAAAGGAACACTTACCCTCAGCGTCAACCCCTTTATTCCCAAACCTTTTACTCCTTTTCAGTGGCTTCCCATGGCTGAGAAAAAAGTGGTTGAGGAGTCCCTGAAGCGTTTGAAGGCCGGGCTGGCAAAGCGAAAAGGGATAGAGGTTAAGACGGAATCATTGAAGGAAGCCTATGTTCAGGGAATTCTTGCCCGGGGAGACAGGCGGATCGGCGAGCTGCTGTGCCAGGCTTATGAGAATAGCGGCAGCGGTGCGGCCAAGGCTTTCCTGCGGGTAATGAAGGATGCAGGCGTTGATGCCAGTTTTTATCTTTATCGGGAAAGAGGGGAAGGGGAAATCTTTCCCTGGGAAATGATCGATATCGGCGTCAGGCGGGAGTATCTCCGTCAGGAGCTGGAGAAGGCCCGGGAGAGAAAGTCGACGATGGTGTGTTTTGACGGCTGCCAGCGGTGCGGAGTCTGTTCCTGAGGCCGGCGGAAAGGATAAATAATGTTTTGCTTGAGAAATGGCGACGGTGAGCGCTCAAATCTTTGGTACGGGGAATTTTCAATTTTCCCCAGGACGATGGTGACGGCGGCAGTCAGCGCCCGTCAGGGCGGAGTCAGTCAGGGAGTCTACCGCTCCCTGAATCTGGCGCTTCACGTGGGGGATGACTCGTCAGCCGTCGTAGAAAACCGCCGTCGTTTTTTGTCGGTGCTGGGGCTGGACTTTGACCGGCTGGTAACGGCCCGGCAGACCCACAGCGATCGGGTGGCCGTAGTGACCGCTTCCGATGCCGGCCGGGGAAACAGGGTTTACACGGAGGGGTTTGACGACACGGACGCGATGGTCACCAATGTGCCGGGCCTTCCCTTGATGGTCTTTGTGGCAGATTGCACGCCGGTACTGCTTTTCGACCCGGTAAAGCAGGCAGTGGGGGCCGTTCATGCGGGCTGGCGGGGAAGCTGCGATTCAATTGCCGCCAGGGCGGTAGAAACCATGACAGCGGCCTATGGCTCCAGGCCCGAGGATATTCTGGCCTCCATTGGGCCGTCGATAAACGGCGCTGATTATGAAGTGGGCAGTGAGCTGGCCGAAATATTTACCGCCCGCTTTGGGGAAGCCGTAACGAGAGAACGAGGCTTTGTCCTCCGGGAGGGTTTTGCAAAGGAACATCTTGACCTTTGGGCAGTAAACCGGTATGTGCTGGAACAGGCGGGCGTGCCAAAAGAGAATATCTGTAATGCCAACGTGTCTACCGACAGCAATCACGAGCTGTTTTTCTCTTTCCGCCACGATAAAGGGGAAACGGGCCGCCTTGGGGCGGTTATTGCCTTGCAATAAGACGGCTGCTTGCCGGTTGATTTATAGCTGAGTCAGGGGGAGTGATCATGCAGATACGGGAGTTATTGGAGGCCGTCCGCTCGGGAGATATGCCCGTGGCGGAAGCGGAAGCTATTCTCCGGCGGCCACCGGTGGCAGATATTGGCTGTGCCAGGCTGGATCTGAACAGGGCTGTCCGGGCCGGTTACCCTGAGGTGGTGTTTTGTCAGGGAAAGGCTGACGAGCATTTGGTAAAGATATTTCAAACCCTCTATGGGGCCAACGGCGAGGTGCTGGGGACAAGGGCTGCGGAGGAGCAGTACAAAAAGGTGAGGGAGGCAATGCCCGCCGTTAAGGTGGAGTACGATAAGCTGTCGCGGATCCTGAAAATTGAGAAGCAGGACAAGAAAAAAAGAGGACTGATAGTGGTTTGTACCGCCGGGACGGCCGATATTCCCGTGGCGGAGGAGGCCGCTCAGACGGCAGAGTTTTTCGGCAACCGGGTAGAGAGAGTTTTTGATGCGGGAGTCACCGGGATACACCGCCTGCTGAATAAGGCTGAGCTGTTGCAAAAGGCAAATTGCGTCATCGCCATAGCGGGCATGGAGGGGGCGCTGGCCAGCGTCATCGGGGGACTGGTGGACAAGCCGGTCATCGCGGTGCCTACGTCGGTAGGCTATGGGGCAAGCTTTCATGGTCTGTCCGCCATGCTGACGATGATAAATTCCTGCGCCAACAGCGTGGCGGTAGTAAATATTGATAACGGGTACGGCGCCGGATTTATCGCCGGACAGATAAACCGGCTGGGGGTAAAACATGAGTGACAGAAATCTTTATCTTGAATGTGAGACGGGAATAAGCGGCGATATGATGGTGGCTGCTCTCCTTGACCTGGGTGCAGACCGTCAGGTGCTGGAGAAGGTTTTGGCCGGAATTCCGGCTGAAGGTTTTTCGATTAACATCTCCCGGGTAAAAAAGGCGGGCCTCGATCTTTGCGACTTCAATGTTATTCTTGACAGGGACCATGAAAATCACGACCATGACATGGCGTACCTTTATGGAGACCATGGTCACCATAAAGAAGGACACGACCACGGCCATTGCCATGAACACAGCTACGATCATGAGCATGAACACAGCGACAGCCATCAGCATGGTCACGACCACGAGCCCCATGAACAACATCATCCTCATGCTCACCGGGGCCTGCCGGAAATAATTGAGATTCTTGACAAAACACCCATGACGGAAGGAGCCAGGGGCCTGGCAAAGAAGATTTTTGATATTATTGCTGACGCGGAAGCAAAGGCTCATGGCGTTCCCCGGGAAGAGGTCCACTTCCATGAGGTGGGAGCCGTTGATTCCATCGTGGACATCACGGCGGTGGCCGTTTGCCTTGACAATCTTGGTTATCCTGACAGGCTGGGCTGCATTGTGCGGGAATTGTGCGAAGGCACCGGTTCTATCCGCTGTCAGCATGGGATACTGCCTGTACCTGTACCGGCGGTGGCAAATATTGCGGCAGCGTCAGGACTGAAGCTGCGTATCACGGACATAAGGGGAGAGCTGGTGACGCCTACCGGGGCGGCTGTTGCGGCCGCTATTAAGACCGGCGACCGGCTGCCGGGCGCGTTCCGCGTTGAAAAGGTGGGGCTCGGGGCAGGGAAGCGGGCCTATGAGCGGCCTTCTTTCCTGCGGGCGATGATCATCGACAGTGATGAGGCTGATGACGGATACCTTCACGATGAAGTGACAGTGCTTGAAACAAATATTGATGACACGACTGGAGAAGCGATGGGTTATACCCTCGAAAAGCTGCTGCTGGCCGGAGCAAAGGATGCCTTTTTTCAGCCGATCTACATGAAGAAGAACCGTCCGGCTTTCCTGCTGCAGGTAATCTGTGACAGGGAAAAGCAGAGTGCAATGGAGGATATTATTTTCCGGGAGACGACGACCATCGGCATTCGCCGTCGCCGGCTGGAAAGAACGCTTCTCGCCAGAAAGGTCATTACCGTTATAACAGAGCTGGGAGAGGCACGGCTCAAAGAAGTAAGGGGAAAGAATTTTTGCCGGCGGATGCCCGAATACGACAGCGTGGCAGAGCTGGCGAAAAAATCAGGGCGTCCCTTCGGAGAGGTATATGAAATTGTCAGAAGCGCGGGGAATTAAAGAGCTGTTTACGGCCTATGCGGAAGGGCATGACAATATTGCCGTGGCCTATTCCGGCGGAGTGGATTCCTCCCTGGTTCTTCGGCTGGCCCTGGAGGCAGCGGCAGGTAATCCGGTGAGGGTCTATGCCGTCACGGCCCGCACACTGCTCCATCCTCGGGAAGAGTGGCAGGAAGCCGGGGAGACGGCGAAAAAGCTGGGAGCGGTTCACCGGCTGATCGATGTGGATGAGCTGCGGGAGGCAGGGATCGAAGATAATCCCGTGAACCGTTGTTACCTGTGTAAGAAGACGATGTTTTCAAAGATTAAGGCCAGCATCCTGTCGGAGGTACCGCTCTCAGAGAGAACGCTGTTTCTTGACGGAACAAATGCCGATGACCTGAAGGAATATCGCCCCGGTCTGAAGGCATTGGCCGAGCTGGGAATAGTCAGTCCTCTGGCGGTGGCGGGACTTACAAAGCCGGAGGTTCGGCAGATGGCAGGGGAATACGGTCTGGCCTCTGCCCAAAAGCCGTCGGCAGCCTGCCTTATCACGAGACTTCCCTATGGGCAGAAAGTGGACTACGGTACGCTCCAGCGGATAGATGATGGGGAAAAGTACATCCGAAGTCTGGGGTTCCGCAACGTCCGCCTCCGGTGTCATGGGAATATTGCCCGCCTTGAGGTGGACGGGGAGGACCTGCCGGAATTAGCCAGGCCGGAGAACCGGAAGGCCGTTATAAAATATCTTAAAGGATTGGGGTTTGGCTACATAACTTTGGATTTGGAGGGCTTCCGTTCTGGAAGCATGGACGTATGCTTAAAGGGTAAGGTAAAATAAAAATAAAAATGGAAAATTTGTTGACAGGCTATTTTTATGATGATATGATTTACAATTGCATAAAGTAGCGGTATTGTGCATTTTGGGTGGAGATAATCTACCCTTGCACTTTTTTATATAGACGGCGGAAAGAAATTGGAAAAAGTCCTCTTTTTTCCGTTTTTTAGTGTCACTAAATTTGGCTGAGGGGTGAAGGTCTTTGTTTAATCCTGTGCCGGTTGGTAAGAGAACCAGGTATAGCTATGCCAAGATTAAAGAAGTCATGGAGATGCCGAATCTGCTCGACATCCAGAAGAATTCCTACAAGTGGTTCCTTGAGGAAGGTCTGGCAGAAATTTTCCGGGATATTTCTCCTATTTCCGACTTCACTGGCAACTATGAGCTTTCTTTCGGGTCCTTCCGTTTGGGTGAGCCGAAATATGAGCTGGATGAATGTAAGGAACGAGATGTCACCATGGCAGCTCCGCTGCGGGTGAATGTGAGACTTGTCAATAAGCAAAAAGCAGACGAAATCATCGAAAATGAAGTGTTCATGGGTGATTTCCCCATTATGACCGACACCGGGACCTTTATCATAAACGGTGCGGAGCGGGTAATCGTGAGCCAGTTGGTTCGCTCCCCCGGCGCTTACTATGAGGAAGAGATAGATGCTTCCGGCAAGAAACTCTACAGGGCTACGGTCATTCCGAACCGTGGCGCCTGGATTGAGCTGGAGACCGATGTCAGCGATATGATCAATGTCCGCATTGACCGTACCCGCCGTCTGCCAGTGTCTATTTTCCTCAGAGCTTTGGGCTTTGCCAAAAATGAGGACATTGCCGCTCTCTTTGATGAGGAGCCGCGCATCATGTCCATTTTGGAGCGGGATAACACCTCTTCAAGAGAGGAAGCCCTCATTGAGATTTACCGCCGCCTCCGTCCCGGTGAGCCGCCGACTGTCGATAACTCTGAGCAGCTTTTGCGCTCGCTGTTCTTCGATCCGAAGCGCTATGACCTGGCTACAGTAGGCCGGTATAAGATCACGAAAAAGCTGGGCTGGCGCCGCCGGATTATCGGTCATGTTCTGGCGGCTCCCATCGTTGACCGGGAGACCGGCGAGATAGTCCTGCCGGCTGATACCCTGATCGAACGCAGCATGGTTGATGCTATTCCCGTTGATCGGGAGGATGCGCTCTTCGGCGCTGAGGAACCTGTCGTAGTATATGTAAAGGCTGTTCCCGGCGACGACTCTTCCCGCATGAAGATGATTTGTTCCCGTACCCTTGATTACTATAAACGCACTATCACCCATGAGGATATCATTGCCGCTATCAGCTATCTGCTGAACCTGATGAATGGTGTAGGCAGGACTGACGATATCGATCATTTGGGCAACCGCCGGGTTCGCTCGGTAGGCGAGCTCCTGCAAAACCAGTACAGGATCGGCCTTTCTCGGGTGGAACGGGTAGTTCGTGAGCGGATGTCCACTTCCGATTCCGAAAACCTTAATCCTTCAAGCCTTATCAATATTCGTCCCATTGTGGCAGCCGTTAAGGAATTCTTTGGTTCCTCCCAGCTGTCCCAGTTTATGGATCAGCACAACCCCCTGTCTGAGCTTACTCACAAGCGCCGCCTGTCCGCCCTTGGACCGGGTGGACTTTCCCGTGAGCGGGCAGGCTTTGAAGTGCGAGACGTTCACAATTCCCATTATGGACGTATGTGCCCCATCGAGACGCCGGAAGGGCCCAACATCGGTCTTATCGGTTCTCTCTCCAACTATGCGAAGGTTAACCGCTTTGGCTTCATGGAAACGCCTTATCGCCGGGTAGATAAGGAAACCGGCGTCGTTACTGAGGAGGTCAGATACCTGACTGCCGATGAGGAAGAAGATATCGTAATCGCCCAGGCAAACGAACCGCTGGACGAGAAGGGAAACTTCGTCAATGCCCGTGTCACTGCCCGCTATCATCAGGATACCATGCTGGTAGCGAGGGAGCGGGTAGACTATATGGACGTATCGCCTAAGCAGGTGGTTTCCATTGCAACGGCAATGATTCCGTTTCTGGAGAACGATGATGCAAACCGCGCCCTCATGGGTGCAAATATGCAGCGTCAGGCCGTACCCCTTCTCCGTACCCAGGCGCCGCTGGTTGGCACCGGTATGGAGTACAAGGCCGCCTGCGACTCTGGCGTTATGGTTTTGGCGAAGCATGATGGCGAAGTCATCTATGTTACAGCAGATACGATCAAGGTCCGAACTGACAATGGAGATATCGATAGCTACAAGCTCCAGAAATTCCTGCGTTCCAACCAGGGAACCTGCATAAATCAGATACCTATCGTATACAAGGGTGATCGGGTATCGGCCGGACAGCCCATTGCTGATGGCCCGGCAACTGATCACGGCGAACTGGCGCTGGGCTACAACATCATCGTTGCCTATATGCCTTGGGAGGGCTACAACTATGAGGACGCCGTCCTTCTGAATGAAAACCTTGTAAAGCGCGACCTGTACACATCCATTCACATTGAAGAATACGAGTGCGATGCCCGTGATACAAAGCTTGGCCCTGAGGAAATTACCCGTGAGATCCCCAATGTTTCGGAGGAAGCGCTGAAGGATTTGAACAGCGAGGGAATTATTCGCGTTGGCGCCGAGGTTCGTCCCGGCGATATTTTGGTCGGTAAGGTCACTCCCAAAGGAGAAACCGAGCTTACCAATGAGGAACAGCTCCTCCGGGCGATCTTTGGCGAGAAGGCCCGTGAGGTCCGTGATACCTCCCTTAGAGTGCCTCACGGCGAAGCCGGAAAGATTGTCGATGTTAAGATTTTCTCCCGAGAAAACAATGACGAGCTTCCGCCGGGAGTAAACCGGCTCGTCCGGGTTTACATCGCCCAGAAGCGTAAGATTTCCGTAGGCGATAAGATGTCCGGCCGCCACGGGAACAAGGGTGTCGTTTCCCGCATTATGCGTCAGGAGGATATGCCCTTTTTGCCGGACGGTACGCCGGTAGATATCGTGCTTAATCCGTTGGGCGTTCCGAGCCGTATGAATATCGGACAGATTCTGGAGACTCATCTCGGTATGGCCGTTCGTGAGCTGGGCATCCAGATCAAAAGCGGCAATCCTGAAGTTGAGCAGCGTCTCCGGGATGCAGGCTATGATTTTGACAAGAACGGGATGCCGGTTCCAGATGTTGCCGGTATCCACGTTGCTACTCCGGTGTTTGACGGAGCCGGCGAGGATGAGGTCTTCGGCACGATTAAGGCGGCCAACTTGCCTGAAGACGGCAAGACCATCCTTTATGACGGCCGCACCGGGGAACGATTCAAGAACCGGGTAACCGTCGGCTGTGTTTATATGCTGAAGCTGCATCACCTCGTCGATGATAAGATTCATGCCCGCTCCACCGGTCCGTATTCCCTCGTTACCCAGCAGCCGCTGGGTGGTAAGGCCCAGTTCGGCGGTCAGCGCTTCGGTGAGATGGAGGTTTGGGCCCTTGAAGCTTATGGCGCCGCCCATACCCTTCAGGAAATTCTCACCGTTAAGTCCGACGATGTTGTGGGCCGCGTCAAGACCTATGAGTCCATCGTCAAGGGCGAGAACATTCCCGAGCCTGGCGTCCCTGAGTCCTTTAAGGTTCTCATCAAGGAGCTTCAGTCCATCGGTCTTGATATTAAGGTCCTTTCCGAAGATGCCAAGGAAATTGAGATCCGTGATGAGGAAGACGAGGATACGGTCAATACTGCCGATGACCTTGGTCTGGATGTCCGCGGCGTAGCCCCGGAGGCGGCTGCTCCGGCAGAAGAGGACGAGACCCGCGATAACGGCGATCTTGACGGTGACGACCTGATTGCGCAGTTCAGCTCCCTTGATGAGATGGCTGAGGCTGAAGAACGCAGTTCGGATGATACCTTTGATTCCTCTGATGACGGTCTTTATGATGAATAAGAAGGGAGTGCTGGTCCCTTGTTGGATGTAAATAATTTTGATAGTATGCGCATTGCGCTGGCCTCGCCGGAGAAGATTCGCGAGTGGTCCCATGGGGAGGTTAAAAAGCCGGAAACCATCAATTACCGCACATTGAAGCCTGAGCGGGACGGCCTTTTCTGCGAGCGCATTTTCGGGCCTACCCGCGACTGGGAGTGCCATTGCGGAAAGTACAAGCGCATCCGCTATAAGGGCGTAATCTGCGACCGCTGCGGCGTTGAGGTCACCAAAGCAAAGGTTCGCCGCGAGCGGATGGGTCACATAGAGCTGGCAGCTCCTGTTTCCCATATTTGGTATTTCAAAGGCATTCCCAGCCGCATGGGTCTTATTCTTGACATCTCTCCCCGGTCCCTTGAAAAGGTTCTTTATTTTGCCTCCTATATAGTTCTTGATCCCGGCACATCTCCCCTGACAAAGTGTCAGCTGCTGACCGAGAATGAGTATCACGAGGCCCGCCAGAAGTACGGGGCGGATTTCCGTGTAGGAATGGGCGCGGAGGCTATCAAGGAGCTCCTGATGGAGCTGGACCTTGATGTAATGAGCAAGGAGCTCCGCCAGGAGCTGACCGGGTCCAGCGGACAGAAGCGCATCAGAGCTATCCGCCGTCTGGAGGTTGTAGAGGCTTTCCGAAAGTCCGGCAATAAACCCCACTGGATGATTCTTGATGTGGTCCCGGTAATTCCCCCGGAGCTTCGCCCGATGGTTCAGCTGGATGGCGGCCGGTTCGCTACCAGTGACCTGAACGATCTCTATCGCAGGGTTATCAATCGCAATAACCGTCTCAAGCGGCTTTTGGAGCTTGGGGCCCCTGATATTATCGTCCGCAATGAGAAGCGAATGCTCCAGGAAGCAGTTGACGCCCTCATTGATAACGGACGCCGGGGCCGTCCGGTTGCCGGTCCCGGCAACCGTCCCCTCAAGTCCCTGTCCGATATGCTGAAGGGTAAGCAGGGCCGTTTCCGTCAAAACCTTCTCGGCAAGCGCGTCGACTATTCCGGCCGTTCCGTTATCGTCGTAGGTCCTGAACTGAAGCTTCATCAGTGCGGTCTTCCGAAGGAAATGGCCCTTGAGCTGTTTAAGCCCTTCGTCATGAAAACCCTCTGCAAGAGCGGAGCCGCAGGCAATATTAAGACGGCAAAGCGCATGGTCGAGCGCATGAAGCCGGAAGTTTGGGATTGCCTTGAAGAGGTAATCAAGGAGCATCCGGTTCTTTTGAATCGCGCCCCGACGCTCCACCGCCTGGGCATTCAAGCATTCGAGCCGGTTCTCACCGAAGGCCGTGCCCTGAAACTTCATCCGCTGGCTTGTACCGCGTACAACGCTGACTTCGATGGTGACCAGATGGCCATCCATCTGCCCCTGTCTGCCGAGGCGCAGGCTGAAGCCCGTATCCTCATGCTGGCGGCAAATCATATCCTTGCCCCGAAGGATGGTCATCCGATCATCGTTCCCACTCAGGATATGGTATTGGGTTCCTACTACCTCACTATTCTCCGTCCCGGAGCGAAGGGCGAGGGCCGGGTGGTAACAGGCATTCAGGAGGCTTTGCTCGCCTACCATCAGGGTGAGCTTGACCTTCAGGCTGAGATCCGTACCCGTATCGAAGGCTACGGCATGGTCCGCACTTCTCTCGGCCGGATGATTTTCAATGAGATCCTTCCTCCGGAGATTCGTTATTTCGAGAAGGATAAGGAGACCGGCGAGTGGATCCTCGGTATCCGTATGGGCAAGAAGCAGCTTGGTCAGCTGGTGGCAAAATGCTTCGAGAGGTTTGGGGCTTCCAAGACCGCTGTCGTTATCGACCAGGTAAAGAACCTGGGTTATCACTACGCCTGCATTGCCGGGATGACCGTCGCTATTTCCGACGTTATCGTGCCGCCGAATAAGAAAGATATCATCAAGGAGACCGAGAAAAAGGTCGGCGAGATTGAGCGGCTGTTCAACCGAGGTCTCATAACCGATGATGAGCGCTATACCAAGACCTGCGCTCTCTGGAGCGAGGCAACTGATCGGGTCGGCGCCGCGATGATGGAGCACATGGATCCTTTTAACCCCATCTTCATGATGGCCAACTCCGGCGCCCGCGGTAATGAAAAGCAGATGCGTCAGCTGGCCGGTATGCGCGGCCTCATGGCTGACCCATCCGGTAAAACCATCGAAGTGCCGATCACGGCAAACTTCCGGGAAGGACTTACTGTATCCGATTACTTCATTTCCTCTCACGGCGCCCGCAAGGGCCTCGCCGATACGGCGCTTCGCACAGCGGACTCCGGTTACCTGACTCGCCGCCTGGTAGACGTTGCCCAGGATGTTATCGTCCGGGAAGAGGATTGCGATATCAGCACCATCAATCTCATCCGTGTCCGGGCCCGATTGGCTGAGTCCACCCCGGATGCCTTGGAGCATCTCTATGATCTTCTGCTGGATCGGGTCATGGGAGCAGATGCCGTTGCCATTGACCAGGAAACTGGCGAAAAGGTTGTCATTATCCCCAAGGATACCGTAATTGCCGAACCTGATTTTGAGGCATTGGCGGAAAATGATGTCCGGGAAATCGTCATTCGAGGGACCCTCGCCTTTAGTGAGGCGGTTATCGGCAATGCAATGGTTTCGGAAACGGTTATCCTCGGCACGCCTGACGAGAAAGAGCGTGAAGCGGCCAAAAAGACGGTCATCAAGGAAATGGCAGGCAAGAAAATCACTTCTCCGGTTGTGGACTCCGACGGAGGGACCGTTTTGGAAGCCGGTACTGTCCTTGATGAGGAGAACATCCTCAAGGTGCTGGAAAGCGATGCCCGTGAACTGAAATTCCGCAACAATAATGTCCGGGGAATTGAGGTTCAGGTCATTACTGACGGAGTGGGCGTTGTAGAACCGCTGAAGGATCGGATAGTTGGCCGTGTACTGGCGGAAGATATCGTCGACGAAAAGACCGGCGAGGTTATCGCCCGGATCAATGATGATATTGACGAAGCTCTGGCTGATCGCATCGTTGCCATCCGTGACAGGGTTACCATCCGCAGCGTGCTCACCTGTAAGTCTCAGTACGGCGTCTGCATTAAGTGCTATGGCCGGGATCTTGCCAATGCTTCCGAGGTTGAGGTGGGTGAAGCGGTCGGCATCATTGCCGCCCAGTCTATTGGCGAGCCGGGCACTCAGCTCACCATGCGTACCTTCCACTCCGGTGGTGTTGCCGGTGACGATATCACCCAGGGTCTTCCCCGTGTAGAGGAACTCTTTGAAGCTCGTAAGCCAAAGGGCTATGCCATCATCTCCGAAGTCAGCGGTCACGCTGAGGTCACCAATGAGGAGGGTTCCCGGAAGGTTACCATCACTATGGCGAACGGCGAAACCAGGGAGTATGTTATCCCTTACGGCGCGCATCTGGCCAAGATCGATGGCAGTGACATCAAGGCTGGCGATAAAATCACCGAGGGCTCTGTCAATCCCCATGATATCCTCCGAATCTGCGGCTTGAAGGAAACTCAGCGGTACATCGTTTACGAAGTACAGAAGGTTTACAAGTCTCAGGGTGTTGAAATCAACGATAAGCACATTGAGGTCATGGTTCGGCAGATGCTGCACAAGGTGAAGATCGAAGAATCCGGTGATACCGATTATCTGCCGGGAGAATATGCTGATGTGAATTCCTTTGAGGCCGCCAATGCCAAGGTTATTGAAAACGGCGGCGAGCCGGCGGTGGCCAAGCCAATTCTGCTGGGTATCACAAAGGCATCGTTGGCGACAGATTCCTTCCTGTCGGCAGCCTCATTCCAGGAGACCACCCGGGTTCTTACGGATGCGGCCATTAAGGGCAAGGTTGATCCCCTTATCGGCTTGAAGGAGAATGTCATTATCGGCAAGCTCATTAAGGCTGGTACCGGTATGGGCCGTTACCGTAGCATGACGGTATATGATCCTGACGCTCCGGAAGAGGATGCAGACGAGGAATTTTTACCGGAAGAAACCCTTGATGAGGACGGGGTATTGTCCTGAGAAAAAAGTAAATAAATTTTTTAGGGAGCAGCTTTCCGGCTGCTCCCTTTGTGTATCTGGCTCCCCGTTAGATCGGGGGCGATTTCGATTTGAACTCACGGGACTGTTCCGTGGTGAAAGTTCGTTTCAATATTGCAATTTAATTGTAACCGACTTTACATTCTTCCGAAATTTTCCCGGCAGGATCAATTATAAAAAATCCTTGACAGAGAACGCTCCGGCATGGTATCATCACCCGGATGAAAGGTCGTGCAGTTTGTGTGCGCTTTTTTCATTGTGTGAAGACCAGGTAACGATGAGAAGCTATCCTTGCGGCAATTAAGAATGTGGCAGGAAGCCCTGCAGCTAACAGGGTTGCGTTGGTATCTCCGTCGCTTTTACGGCAGAGAGAAAGGAAAATGCCGGCGGTATTTTCCCAGGATAGCGGCGTTATGACGAGCGCAGCCGGGAACGGCGCGCAGAGTCTGGTCTTTCCCCAACCGCACGGCGAGGCTCCAGAATTGACAGGTCATGAGGGTTTTGCCCATTCACGACGGGTCAGCCGTAGCCGGCGAGTTCACAAACAGGGAGGTGTATTTAAGGATGTATGCAATCATTAAAACCGGCGGCAAGCAGTATAAAGTCGCCGAGGGTGACGTGATTTTCGTTGAGAAGCTGGAAGGCGAAGAGGGCGCTGAGATCGTATTCGATCAGGTTCTCACCGTGGTAGGCGACAGAGTGACTGTCGGTCAGCCGCTGGTAGCCGGTGCAAAGGTTACCGGTAAGGTAGTGGCTCAGGGCAAGGCAAAGAAGATCCTTGTCTTCAAGTACAAGGCTAAGGCAAACTACCGCCGCCGTCAGGGTCATCGTCAGCCCTACACGAAGGTTTCCATCGAGAAGATCGAGGCTTAACCGCCGATGATTAAAATAGAGCTCCAAAGGAACTCAAACGGGATGATATCCGCCCTGCATGTGTCAGGCCACAGCGGCACGGCGGCGAAGGGAAGGGATATCGTTTGCGCCGGAATTTCGGTTTTGGCGCAGGCGGCTGTCGTGGGCATAAGCGAGCACCTGCACCGGGAGATTGAGTATTCAATAGATCCCAGCGGTGACTTGAAGCTGAGGCTCAAGGGCGAGCCCGACGATCTCACCGAGGCCGTATTCGAGACTGTACGCCTGGGGTTTGCCGGCGTTGCTGAAGCAAGTCCGGGAGCGGTCCGTATAACGATTAAAGAGTGTCCTCCCGCTTCGTTTTAGTAAGCGGCGGGCGGGCTGATCGGCTGAAACGGTGGAGACGATGTTTCCGTCGCCGCTCTGCGCCAGGGGAAAGGAAGATGCCTGTGCATTTTCCAGAACAGCGGCGTTATAACGGCGAAGCCGATGAATGCTATTATGGGGAAATTGCCTTGCAATTTCCTGAAGTATTGCATTGTAAAAGAAATTGTGGCGTAATGCCTTTAGAAACGAAAGTCACAGGGGGTGAAAACCTTGATTAAATTTGATCTTCAGCTCTTTGCTCATAAGAAGGGCGTATCCAGTACCCGCAACGGCCGTGACAGCGAATCCAAGCGTCTGGGCGTTAAAGAGCATCAGGGCACTATCGTTACCGCCGGCAGCATTCTCGTTCGCCAGCGTGGTACCCACTTCCACCCGGGCAACAACGTAGGCATCGGCAAGGATGATACTCTTTTCGCCAAGATTGCCGGCAAGGTCCAGTTCGAGCGGAAAGGCCGCGATAAGCGTCAGATCAGCGTTTACGCGGTTGAGTAATTCGACAGTTAAAAAGGGGCGGATCAGTGCTTTGGCAGTGATTCGCCCCTTCTTTCACTATTCATAGGAGGAAACCACCGTGCATTTTATCGATCGCACAAAAGTACATGTAAAAGCCGGTGACGGCGGCGATGGCAAGGCTGCCTTCCGCCGGGAAAAGTTTGTGCCTAACGGCGGTCCCTCCGGCGGAGACGGGGGCCGGGGCGCGGACATCGTCTTTGTGGTAGACGAGAACCTGAATACTCTCCTTGATTTCCGTTATCATCGCAAATTTTCCGGAGCCAAGGGAGAAAACGGCGACATAAAGAATCAGTACGGAGCCAATGCGGAACCCTGCCTGGTACGGGTCCCTCCCGGAACTATCGTCAAGGATGAGGCGACGGGAGATATTCTGGCAGATTTGACCGAGGCCGGGCAGAGAGCGGTAATTGCCAGGGGCGGCCGGGGGGGCCGGGGCAATGCAAAGTTTTCCAACAGCGCCAACCGGGCACCGTCCTTTGCGGAGTTTGGCGAGCCGGGGGAGGCGAAGGACCTTATTCTGGAATTGAAGGTGTTGGCTGACGTGGGGCTGGTGGGCTATCCCTCCGTAGGCAAGTCCAGCCTCATTGCCGCCGTAAGCGCTGCCCGTCCGGAAATCGCCGAGTACCATTTTACGACGCTTACCCCGGTACTGGGCGTAGTCAGGGTAGAGGAGGACAAGAGCTTCGTAATGGCTGATATTCCGGGGCTTATTGACGGAGCGGCCGAAGGAGTCGGTCTTGGTCATGACTTTCTCCGTCACATCGAACGGACGAAGCTGATTCTTCATATTGTGGACGCCTCCGGCATTGAGGGAAGAGATCCGGTAGAGGATTACCGCCGGATAAATGAGGAGCTGGCAAAGTACAGCGCCAGGCTGGCCGGGAAAAAGCAAATCCTCGTGGCCAATAAGATAGATTTGCCCAGCGCCCGGGATAATCTTGACCGGCTGCGGACCCTGGCACTTTCCGAGGGAATCGGGTTCTTTGAGATTTCCGCCGCGGCTCATCAGGGACTGAAGGCGCTCATTGACCAGGTGGCTGTCGAGCTGGATAACTATGTGGAGGAGCCGGAGAAGGAACAGGCTGGCGTAAAGAATTACGATTTGGACAGCGCCATTGCCGATGAGGATGCCGTAACGATCACCCGCAACGACCGGGCAGATTACATCGTTCACAATAAGAATATTGAAAAAATAGTGGCCATGACCAACTTTGGCAACAAGGAAGCTCTCCGCCGTTTCCAGTACATCTGGCGCATGAAGGGGCTTGACGCGAAGCTGAAGGCAAGAGGCGTCAAAGAGGGGGACACCGTCCACGTTGGCGATATGGAATTTGAGTGGCACGAATAAGGTGATAGCATGATAAGGAATACATTGAACGGAAAGCAAAAGGCTTTTCTGCGTTCTCAGGGCATGACCCTTGATCCGGTGGTCAATATCGGCAAGGAGGGCATTACTCCCACGGTGGTAAGTGCGGCGGCTGAGGCTATCGCCAGGCGTGAGCTCATCAAGGTAAGGGTGCTGCAAAATTGCCCGGAGGAGCCGGAGGACGCCATCGAAATGCTGGCGGAGCGGGTGGACTGTGACCTGGTTCAGAAAATCGGCCGCAATGCCCTGCTGTTTCGCCGTAATCCAAAGCTGAAAAAGCCGGCGGTGGAGCTGCCGTGAAGGGGGACCGTGAAGGGCTGTCCCAGGCCCGCCGCATCGTTGTAAAGGTCGGTACCTCCACCATTACTTACCCCAACGGGCAGCTGAACCTGAACCGCCTGGAAAAGCTGGCGCGGGAGCTAAGCGATCTGAAAAACAGCGGCCATCAGGTGATCCTCGTTTCCTCCGGAGCGGTGGGAGCCGGGATGGCCCGCCTTGGCTACAGCCAGCGGCCGAAGGACGTGGCGGAAAAGCAGGCTTTGGCGGCGGTGGGTCAGGGGATTCTCCTGAGAATATACGAGCGGCTCTTTGACGAATATGGTCAGACGGTAGCCCAGGTTTTGCTGACGAAGGAAAACTCGGTTCATCATAATCTGTATGTCAATTCCCGCCGGACATTGGGCAGGCTGCTTGAGCTGGGAATCGTCCCCATCATCAACGAGAATGACGCGGTTTCGGCGGATGAGCTGAAAATCGGCGATAACGATAACCTTTCCGCCATGGTTGCCACCCTGGTGGATGCGGATCTGCTGATTATCCTCAGCGATATTGACGGGCTGTATACGGCGGACCCTGCCAGCGATCCTGCGGCAACCCTGATTTCCCGAGTGGAGGAAATCACCCCGGATATCGAGCGGATTGCCGGCAGCGCCGGGTCTTCTCTGGGAACCGGCGGCATGATGACGAAGATAGACGCGGCGAAAATCGTCATGTCCGCCGGGGTGGCGATGGTCATTGCCCGGGGCGAAACCGATGGCATTCTCCACAGCGTTGTGGAGGGGGCGGAGGTGGGTACGCTCTTTGCCCCGAAGGACGCCCGCCTGAAGCTGCGGAAGCGGTGGATCGCCTTTGGCCGCCGCCTTGACGGGGTAATCACGGTGGACGACGGCTGCGCGGAAGCCTTGCGGGTAAAGGGGAAAAGCCTTCTGGCCGCGGGGATAAAATCCGTGAGCGGGTGCTTCGAGACGGGGGCGACTGTCCGGATCATCGATCTGCTGGGCCGGGAGATCGCCCGGGGGATCGTCAGGTATGACAGCGAGACGATCCAGTCGATTGCCGGTTTGTCCACGAAGGAGATTGCCGCCAGAATACCCTCCAGCGATGGCCAGCCGGTGGTTCACCGGGACGATATGGTGATCATCGCCTGAGAAATGTGAAAAAACTTGAGACAGGTTGTTACTGTGGTGACAGCCTGTTTTTTTGTGATTTTTAATCCGTCTTATAGGCTCCCCATTTAGGTTGGCAGGAGACTTAGGCCGCTGAAAGCGACAACCGCTAATCCATCTCATAGGCTCCCCTCAAGGGGAGCTGGCTCCGCAGGAGCCTGAGGGGTGCGCGAGCCATGCAAACGACTTGGCGATTGCCGAGTCGAAAGACGATGGCAGAGCTTAGCAGTTTGTAAGAGCTGGCAGTCTGACAGGACTGACTGAGAGAGTGTAATTACAAACTTCTCGTTTGGTTTGGCACCCCTCCGGCGGTTTCGCCGCCACCTCCCTGGAGGGGAGGCTTTTGGTTGGAGAGGCACCTCCCTTTGATGGGAGGCTTTAGATGAGGGCAAATTTTTACCGCCAGGTTTACAAAATATATAGCGTCTCCCAGTTTTTGATTGCAACATAACAGGAGGACTGTTACAATGTATGCGGAGGAATATGAAGTTTTTCGTCAAATGACTGTATATATGTAAAGCAGAAAGGCAGCTGGAGGTTTGTTATGATAAGAGAAAACCGGAGCAGGAACAAGCTCGCCGGGTATTATCGGAAATTCGTTGATGAGGGCATAATCGATCCAAATGTCCATCCTTGGGTGGCCCAGTCCTGGGAGGAGAGCCGAATGCAGGGAATATCTCCCCAGGGGGGCTTGCCGCTGAAACGGGTTACCCGGGAAAATCTTCAGCTCAGGCAGGAACGGCACAGGAAGGCCATCGATTACGTGGCTTCCCTGGTGGCGGAGGTGCGGGAGTTTTTCCGCAGGTTCCGCCTGACCCTGTTGCTGCTGGATGAAGAAAACGTGGTTATCAGGAGCTTTGCCCAGCCCTTCTTCCTCATGAGTTCCGATGATACCATCGAGGGAGTGAAGCTGGGGCAGGAGGATATTGGGGCCAGCAGTATAGCCATTGCCGCAAGGCACAGGGTGCCCTTCTGGCTGTACGGCCCGGAAATCTGGGTGGAGGAATGCCAGGAGATTGACACCTGTTCGGCTCCGGTAATCGTGGGAGGAAAGCGCCGGTATATTCTCACGATAAACGTGAACGCGCCGGAGGCAAAGCCCCAGGAGGCGGTGATGGCCATGCTGGTGAATTTGCGCCGGGCCTTGACGGATGAGCTGGCAAACCACGAGCTGATAAAGGCCCAGGAGGCTATTCTCGACGCTACGCCATTCGCGGTTTATCAGGTGCTTCCCGGCGGCGAGGTTTCCTATACGAATAAGCTGGGGGTAAGCCGTCTGGCGGCCATTGACGCGGGAAAGCCCGGCGAGGGAGCAAAGCTGGTAAACCTTAACGACGTGGTGCTTAATTATCATCACACGCCCATTTACAAGGGCTTTGACGGTATTCCCGCCCATAACCGGGAAGTGACCTGGATCACCGAGGCAAAGACTTATGAGGATATAACCACGGTGGTTCCCATAAAGGATAAGACCGATAAAAACGTTTCCAGCGTGGTGGTGGTGTCCATGCCCATTGAGGATCTGCGGACGCTGGTTGCCCATGCCGCCGGTTATACGGCTAAGTACAGCCTTTCCTCCATGGTGGGAAGCAGCGCCGGTTTCCAGACGATGCGGGAAAAGGCGGCCCGGGTAGCGAAGAACCGGTACCACATCCTGCTGCAGGGTGAGTCGGGAACCGGAAAGCAGCGGATGGCCCATGGGATCCACCGGGCCAGCCCCCGGGCGGCAGGCCCGCTGATTACGATGCGGTGCGGCGATACGACGCCGGAGCTGCTGGAGCAGGAGCTTTTCGGGGTGGCGGTATCCAGTGAGGTCAGTCATCCCGGCCGTTTGGAGCTGGCTCTGGGGGGAACTCTTTTCCTTGACGAGATCGAAAGTTTGCCGAAGAATATCGCCGCGAGGCTGGCGGAAAATCTTCTGCGGGGAGCCAGCCAGCGGGTGAATGAGAATGTGTACCGCCCCATTGACGTGCGGATTATCGCGGCCTGTGACAGCGATTTGAAGCGCCTGACGGAGCGGGGGCTCTTTGACCGGTCCCTGTATGAAATCGTGTCCAGAAGCATAATAAGGGTGCCGCCCCTTCGTTCCCGCCGGGAGGACATACCGGCCCTGGTTGAGCACATCATCAAGGAGCAGGCGGAGCTCCATCAGCTGCCGCCGAAGGAGCTGGCCGGCGATACCCTGAAGCTCCTGGAGTCTTACGACTGGCCGGGAAATATCAAGCAGCTGCAGCACGTGGTGGAGCAGGCCTTTTTCAACACGGCCGGTTCGGTGATCGAGCCTTCGGATATCAATCTGATGGGCGATATTCAGCCGGATGCAAAGTGGAAAGAGGACAGGGATATATTCGTAAAGGCCTGGCAGGCGGCCGGCGGAAATATAAGCCGGCTGGCGAATATGCTGAATGTAAGCCGGGTTACCCTGTACCGGTATTTGAGGAAGTATGGGTTGGAGAAGAACTGAGGCGGCGAGGGGCGTTGAAGGGTGCGGTTTTTTATGTCACCCCTCAGTCGGCTACGCCGACAGCTCCCCTACAGGGGAGCCTATCAGACGGACTAGAGGTTACCGCTTTGCGTATTAAGTGCTCATAGGCACCTACAGGGGAGCTTTTAACAAATATTGAAAGGAAGAAACAGATTTGCGTTTGCGGAATAAGCCCTGGGTCAGCGAGGCCATAGCCGAGTATGATTTCGTTTACCCCAAGGAGCGGCCGGCGGATGAGGCCCAGCGGGGGCGCTGGCGGGAAGTGATGGGGGTAAGTCCCGATACTCCGCTGTTTGTCGAGCTGGGCGCCGGAAAGGGTGATTTCATCACCAGGCTGGCGGCGGAGTATCCGGAGGCGGCGTTCATTGGGATCGAGGCTCAGCAGGTGGTTCTCTATTCAGCGGCGAAGAAGCTGAAGGAGGTAGAGCCGCCCCTGAGGAATGTGAGGCTGCTGGTCTTTGATATAAACGATTTGGAGAGGATTTTTGCTCCGGGAGAGGTCAGCGGATTCTTTATCAATTTTTGCGATCCCTGGCCGAAGGCGCGCCATGCCAAGCGCCGCCTGACCCATCGGAATTTTCTTTCCCGCTACAGAAGGCTGCTTTCCGCCGGTGGGAAGCTGTCCTTCAAGACGGACAACCGGCCGCTGTTTGATTTTTCCCTGGAGGAGTTCCGGGCAGCCGGGCTCCGGGTAGAGGATATATCCTATGATCTGCACGGGGAGAATCGCCCGGACAATATCGAGACGGAATATGAGCGGAAATTCTCCCGCCTGGGGGAGAAGATAAATCGCTGTGAGGTGTACTTTCCATGAGAGAGGGTTCCCGGGAGGCAAGGGATATCCTGGCGGAGAGAAGAGCCCGGGGGGAGAGTCCCCGAAGCTTTTGGCTCAGCGACCGGGAGGCAATGCTGGGGGTGGTGTTTTGCCTGGTTATCTTTGGGACGATCAATATTTTTTCTTCCAGCTTTTTTCTTGGGATAACGGAGTTTGATTCGCCTTATTTTTTTCTGAAAAAGCACTTTGTAAATCTGTTTGTAGGGATAGTTGCCTTTGGAATATTTCAGCACATCGACTACCATAAGCTGCGAAATTTTGTCATTCCGGGGGCTATAGCAGTGATTTTTATGCTGGTGCTGGTACTATTCGTCGGGGAGGAGGTCAATGGTGCCCGGCGGTGGCTGAAGGCCGGGCCGGTTACCATTCAGCCGTCAGAGTTTGCCAAGCTGCTGACGATATTGATGGCGGCGGCCATCGCCGCCCAGGGAAAGCGACTGGCGGAATGGAAGCAGTACATCGGGCAGATTGGGCTGATAATAGCCGTGGCCGTCCTGGTGGAGCGCGAACCGGATGGGGCAACCGGGGCAATCGTCGTAGGGATTCCGCTGGTGATGCTGATGTGTTCGGCTTTGCCGGGGATGATCAAGACCAATATAATGCTGGGTGGTTTGGGCCTGGCGGTGATCATTCTTATTCTTCAGCCATACCGCGTGAAGCGCTTTGTATCCTTCCTTGACCCCTGGTCAGACCCGGATGACGCCGGATATCAGATCATTCAGTCCATGTCGGCTATAGGTTCCGGGGGGTTGACCGGGATGGGTATCGGTCAGGGCATCAGCAAGTATCGGTATCTTCCGGAGGCTCATACCGACTTCGCTTTTTCCATCTGGTGCCAGGAGCAGGGCTTTATCGGCGCGGTCATCGTGTTTATCTGTTTTTTGGCGCTGGCTTACTATGGACAAAGGATCTCCTACCGGGCCAAGGACTTATTCGGGCAGTTCCTGGCGGCGGGGATTACGTTCCTGCTGGTGGGGCAGGGAGTCGTGAACATGCTGATGATCGCCGGTTTTTTTCCGGTGGTAGGGGTGCCGCTGCCCTTTATCAGCTACGGAGGCACGTCGCTGGTGGTCACGCTGATGGCGGTGGGAATGCTGTCGAATATCAGCCTGTACAACGAGAAAAGAGAAAAGGAAAACCGCCAGCCGGGAGGGCGTCCTTCCTTCCGGGTTGTGCACGGCAAAAAGGCTCGCGGGGAGGGATAAGGATGCCGGATACCCTGAAAAAGGTAAAGATCATGATCGTAGAGGATGAACAGCGGATCGCCCGGTTCATTCAAATGCAGCTGGAGCACGAGGGCTTCCTGACAGACATGGAGCAAAATGGCCGCCGGGCCTATGAGCGGATCGCTCAGGGCAGCTATGACCTGGTGCTGCTGGACGTAATGCTGCCGGAGATGAACGGCTTTGAGATTTGCGCGGCGGTAAGAAAGCTGTCGGACCTGCCGATAATAATGCTTACGGCCAGGGATGATCTGGATGACAAGGTAAAGGGCCTTGACTGCGGGGCAAATGATTATCTGACGAAGCCCTTTGAGCCAAAGGAGCTGTTGGCCCGGATCAGGGCGGCGCTGAGAAATTACCATCCGTCAAATAATGGAAGCGGCGCGGGGGGCCCCCGGCTCGTCTGCCGTGATCTGGTGATGTACACGGACAGCTACGAGGTAACCCTCAAGGGGGAGAAGGTGGAGCTTACCAAAAAGGAATACCTTCTGTTGGAGTACCTGCTGCGCAATAAGCGGACAGTCCTCAGCCGCAACCAGATTTTACAGGAGGTCTGGGGCTATGACTACATCGGAGACACCAACGTGGTGGATGTGTATATCCGCTATCTGAGGTCAAAGATAGATGATATAGCGGGGGAGAAGTACATCCATACCATGAGAGGAATCGGCTATGTTATCAGGGATTAAGTCCCGGCTGCAGCATTTGCGGATTTCCACCAAGCTGACCCTGGTACAGGTGGCCATACTGGCGGTAATTCTGTTCATCACCCACACGATAACCACGGTGGGCCTGTATTTTACCGTCTATCATCAGGCCTGGTCAGAGCTGGAGCAGACGATAGAAAATACCCTGCTGGCCATTGAACTGGCGGATCCGGAGAAAATGCCCAAAATGGGGCCGCCCCTGCCGGAGGTGAGGCAGGGCAGGCACCGGGGCCACAGCATGAGCCATCATAACTCGGTCATGGACAGGCTGCCAATGCAGGGAACGGGGCAGGTTGCCGATACTCCGGCCAACAAACGGGCAAGGTTTATCCGCAGTATCAGAGATGAAGGATCGATTATTCCCGGAGTCGTCCTCCGGGTGGTCAATGAGGATGGGGTACTGGTCTACGATGGGGCCCAGAATTTTCCCTCCCTTGAGGATGTCCGGTCCAATATCGTAAAGAAAAAACCTTTTTGGCTCATCGGAAACGCCACCCGGGAAATTTCGGCCTTTGATAATTATTACCTGTATTATGACGTTCGGAAGGTGGTTTGGAACGGGACCGGCTACGAGCTTCATTTCCTGCGGGCCATCACGGCGGAGCGGCAGTTTCTGGAGAACCTCCAGTACATAGTTCTGGGGGCCTGCCTCATCGGGATCGGCATTGCCGTTTTTGCGGGCATGGCAGTAAGCAAGCGGACATTGCGGCCCATCGCTACCATCACCAGAGCGGCCCGGGAAATGGAGGTAGGGGATCTGTCGAAGCGGATACCGGCCTCGGAGGTACATGATGAGCTGTCAGAGCTGATCGATACCTTCAACCATATGCTGGAGCGGCTGGAACAGGGCTTTGAGCACGAGCGGGCTTTCGTTTCCGACGCTTCCCACGAGCTGAGGACGCCGGTGACGGTTATCCGGGGCTACGTTGATATGCTGAAGAGCTGGGGAGCCTCTGATCCCGCGACGCTGCGGGAGTGTGTGGAGGCCATAAGCTCCGAGGCGGAAAATATGCAGCACCTTTTGGAAAATCTGCTGTTTTTGGCCAGAGCCGACCTGAGGCGGCAGGTGGTCAAGCTGGTTCCGGTGGATCTGGAGGAGCTTTTGACGGAAATCAGCCGAAAGGCCCGGCTGGTGGCGGGAAAGCATGAAGTTATCCTGCGGGAGAACGCCCCGGCCATTGTGGAGGCCGATGAGTTCATGCTGAAGGAGCTTCTCCGGGTATTTCTGGAAAATGCCGTCAAGTACACCCCGGAGGGAGGGCGCATAGAGCTTGGTTCGGCGCGGCGGGGCGATCGGGTGACCGTCTTTGTGGCCGATAACGGCATCGGCATCGATAAGGCAGATCAGGCAAGGGTGTTCGACCGGTTTTTCCGGGTGGATAAGGCCCGATGCCACACAAGCGGTGAGGGCGGTAAGTCCGGTACCGGTCTGGGACTGTCTATCGCCAGGGAAATATCCAGAATCCACGGCTTTGAGCTGGTGCTGGAAAGTGAGCTGGGAAAGGGAACCCGAATCAGCTTTACCATGGCCTGCCTCGATACGGAGGAAGCAGTGCGGGCAATGGAGGAAGGCTGACGGGATAGAATGAAAGGAAATAGATTATGACGGGATGGACGGCCCTGAAGGTGGCCGATGAATTCGTGTTTGCCATGAAGGAGCTGGGTTTTACCGAGCCTGCGCCGGTGCAGGAGAAGGCTATACCCCGCCAGATGGCGGGCGATAATCTGGTGGTGACGGCGCCTACCGGTACGGGAAAGACTTTGGCTTTTCTGGCCCCGCTGTTCAGCCGGCTTGACAGTGGCAGGCAGGAGGTTCAGGCGGTTATCCTGGCGCCTACTTACGAGCTTTGCCTTCAGATCACCGGCGTCTTAGAGCAGCTGGCCGCAGCGGGGGCAGGCTCTTTGAGGGCCCAGCAGCTGATCGGCGGAGCTAATATCAACCGCCAGATAGAAAAGCTGAAAAAGAAGCCCCAGATCATCGTGGGCTCGCCGGGGCGGATCATCGAGCTGGCCAGGCTGAAAAAGCTGAAGCTGGGAGAGGTCAGGGTGCTGATTCTGGATGAGTTTGACCGGCTGCTGGACGATCAGAATCTGGCGATTCTGGCCGATCTGATGAAGCTGCTGCCGACCGTGGATAAATTGCAGACATTGTGCTTTTCGGCTACGGCGTCGCCAAAATCATTGGAGCGGGTCAGCTTCCTGGGGGAGCCGGAGCATTTGTCCATCAGCGGAAAGCTGGCCATGCCGGAGGGGATCACCCATTACGTCCGCCAATGTCCCTTCCGGGAGAAAATCGATAATATCCGCCGTCTGGTCCGCAGTCTGGAGGTAAAGCGGGGGCTGGTATTTATCGGCCGAAGCTCCAATGTGGAATGGGTCTGCAAAAAGCTGGCCTATGAAGGACTGAAGGTCGCCTCGCTGGTAGGCAGGCAGGATAAGCAGGAGCGCCAGTCGGCGGTGGCGGCCCTGAAGTCCGGGCGGGCCAGGCTGCTGCTGACCACGGATCTGGCCGCCCGGGGCTTGGACATCCCGGAGGTTGACGTGGTGTTTAACCTGGATCTGCCCGACACGGCGGCCATGTATCTGCACCGGGCAGGCCGTACCGGCCGGGCCGGGGCGGAGGGAATGGTGGTAACCCTGCTGGATCCCCGGGAAAAGGAAAAGTTTCAGACTGTTGCCCGAAAGCTGAATATAAAGCCCCGGCTGTTAAAAGGTAATTGACTGTGATTGGCTGTCGGTACAGGACTGTATAAGACCGTAAAGCTGTATTAAGGAGAAAAGGATTTTCATGGATCTGTTTTCGCTTCTGTTTGACGCGCTGGTAATAATCTTCCTCATTTTTATGAATGGCTTCTTTGTGGCGGCGGAATTTGCCGTGGCGAAGGTCCGTCCCAGCCAGTTGGAAATGCTTTGCCAGCAGGGTAACCGGCAGGCGGGCTACGCAAAGAAGCTGGTGGATCATATCGACGTTTCCCTGTCGGTGACCCAGCTGGGCATCACTTTCACCTCCCTGGGTCTTGGCTGGGTTGGCGAGCCAATGGTGGCGGCCTGGATCATGCCGGTTTGCCTCAGCTTTGGGCTGGGAGAAGCTGTGGGCCATACGGTGTCCTTTACCCTGGCTTTTGCGGCCATTACCGCCTCTCACATCGT
>CAZIKQ010000011.1:41181-45376 GCA_964540025.1 uncultured Schwartzia sp.
CGAAGAATATGGCGATCCAGTCAGCCGAAAGGGTGACGCTGATGATTGCGGCCCCCTTGCTGCTGTTTCAGAAGCTCACCTTTCCCTTTGTCTGGTTCCTGAATCACGTAGCCAACATGGTTGCAGGCTGGATGGGCCTGCCCGTAGTTACGGAGGCGGAAGAGGCTCATTCGGAGGATGAAATCCGCATTCTCATGGAGGAAAGCCACAAGCAGGGCTTCATCGATAAGACGGAGTTCGACTTTGTGGATAATGTGTTTGAGTTTTCTGATACTGACGTGCGGGATATTATGACCCCCCGGACAGAAATGATCTGCCTTTACCTTGAGGACAGCATTGAGGAGAATATCCGGGTGGCTGTCCGGGAGCAGCGGACCCGCTATCCTATCTGCCGGGAGGGCAAGGATGATATCATCGGGTTCCTCCATACGAAGGACTTGCTGGACGCCATAACCAATGGCCGCCGCCCGAACCTCCGCCGCCTGGCCCGCCGGGCTCTGGTGGTGCCGGAGTCGATGTCCGTATCAAGGCTCCTGAAAACGATGCAGAAGACCCGCTCCCAGCTGGCCATCGTGGTGGATGAGTACGGCGGCACTGCCGGAATGGCCACCATCGAGGATATAATCGAGGAGCTGGTGGGCGAGATCCAGGACGAGTTCGATAACGAGCGGGCCAGCGTGGAGGAGAAAGGCCCGGGCCTGTATTCCGTCTGGGGGCGTCTGTCTATCGAGGAGGTAAACGAGGAGCTGAAGCTCCATATCGACGATGAAAACGTCGATACCCTCGGCGGCTGGCTGTACAGCCAGATAGAGGCTCCGCCGGTGGTGGGCGCCAGGGCCGTTACCGAAGAAGCGGAGTACACGGTAGAGGAAGTAGAGCGGATGAGCATTACCCGGGTCACGGTGCGGGTAAAGGAAGACCGGCTGAAGAGCGCGGCGGAGGCAGAATCCAGGGTCGAAGCGGTAGAGAAGGGTGATGACTGATGGCGATCATGATTGATAACTATGTGGTGCAGACGGCGGCCAGCGCTTTTGCCATCGGTACGGACAGCCTGCGCAGAATTGAGTCGGCCTTCCGCTATGATTTGGACAGGGGAATTGACGGAAAGGAACCGTCTTCCCTGAAAATGCTGCCGTCCTTCATTGACCTGCCCACCGGCCGGGAGGAAGGAGACGTCCTGGCTCTCGATTTTGGGGGAACGAATGTGAGAGCCCGCCTCTATCATATCGAAAAGGGCAAGGCTGCCGTTCTGAGGGAGTCAGCGAGATGCCTCAGGGAGTTTGACCGGGAGAATGCTCTCCTTTACGATTACACCAGTTCAAAAACCCGGCCGGAGGAATTATTTGATTTTATTGCCGGGATCGTGAAAGGGACGGTAAGCGGCGATACCCAAAGGGAATACCCTTTGGGCTGGACTTTTTCCTTCCCGGCCCGGCAGGAGCGGGTCGATCAGGCAGAGCTTATCAGCTGGACAAAGGAGATTGCCGTCCCCGGGGTAGAAGGACAGGACGTGGTCCGGCTGTTGAGGGAAGCCCTGGAGCGGAACGGTCTGAAAAATGTCAGGGTAAAGGCGGTGGTCAACGACACCATCGCCACCCTCATTGCCGCGGCCTACAGCGACGAGAAAGTGACGGCCGCTACCATTTACGGAACGGGGCACAATACAGGCTGCCGGGAGATGTACGTAAAGGATAAGGGCCGGCCTCCCCAGCTGTTGAATCTGGAGTCCGGCGGTTTCTCCCGGCTGATGCAGACGGCGTATGATTTAGAGGTGGACGAAAGGTCAGACCGGCCGGGGGCCCAGCTGCTGGAAAAAATGGTTTCCGGCCGGTATTTGGGGGCGCTGTTCACCAATGTGGCGGCCTTGTCTGTCCGGGGGGAACGGGATGAGATACCTCCGGACTTGGAGGACCGACTGGGCTTTACGGCGGAGGATATGTCCCGCTTTATGCTGGCGGAGGATATTGCCGGGAAAAGAAGTATCCTGGCCGGGAGGTTTTTCCCGGCGCTGGGCAAAGAATTTGCCCTGGATCAGGCGGAAATAGCGGCCTTTAAGGGTTTGGCGGAGGCCATAACCCGAAGGTCGGCCAGACTGGTGGCGGCAACCCTGTCCGCCATCGTAAAGCACAACAGCGAGGATGGGAAGATAAAGCCCCAGACCATCGCCGTTGACGGCAGCGTCTACGCCAATATGCCGGGGGTCGCCAGGTTGGTGCGGGCCGCCATAGACGAGCTGCTGGGGGAAGAGGGGAAAAAGGTAGAGCTTCGCCGCCTGACGGGTGGAAGCGGATTTGGCGCCGCCATCGCGGCCCTGATGTGAAGAGCGGGAGATGTGATCATGGTAGCAGAGGAAATGCGTGAATTGGGAACAAAGCGTTCCAGTATCCGGGAAATATTTGAATTCGCAATGAAGCGGGCCGCCATCGTGGGGCCGGAAAATGTTTATGATTTCAGCATTGGCAACCCCAATGTTCCCGCCCCGGAATACGTTAAAGAGGCTATCATCGACATCATCACGAATATGCCGCCCGCCGCTGTTCACAGCTACACCGTGGCTCCCGGCGCCCTGGAGGTTCGGGAGACTCTGGCCAAAAGCATCAATGAACGGTTTGGGATGAATATCAGCGGGAAAAATCTGTTCATGACTTCGGGAGCCGCCGCCGCCATCACAATTTCCTTCAAGGCCCTGGCTGAGGAAGGGGACGAAATCGTTGCCTTTGCTCCCTATTTTCCGGAGTACAAGGTTTTTGTAGAAAGCGTGGGCGCAAAGCTGACGGTGGTCCCGGCCCAGGCAGAGGATTTCCAGATTGATTTTGCCGCCTTCCGGAAGCTGCTCAATCCCCATACCAAGGCGGTGATCGTCAACTCCCCCAACAATCCCAGCGGCGTGATTTACTCTGAGGAGACAATAAGGGAGCTGGCGGCGGTTCTCCGGGAAAAGTCCCGGGAATACGGTCACCCAATCTTCATCATTTCCGATGAGCCTTACCGGGAAATTGCCTATGACGGGCTGGATGTTCCCTACATTCCCAAGTATTACGACAATACCCTCGTGTGCTACTCCTACTCCAAATCCTTCTCCCTGCCGGGGGAGCGTATCGGCTACATCATGGTTCCTGACACGGTGGCGGACTTTGGGGCGGTTTACGGGGCGGTGGCCGGAGCCGCCAGAGTGCTGACCCACGTGAATGCCTCCTCTTTGTTCCAGCTGGTGGTGGCTCGCTGCGCCGGTAAACCCTCGGACATCAGCCAGTACGAGAGGAACGGCAGACTTCTTTATGACGGGCTGAGGGCGGCGGGAATCAAGTGCCTGAAGCCCCAGGGGGCTTTCTACCTGTTTCCCCAGGCCCTGGAGGCGGACGATGAGGCCTTCTGCGAAAAGGCCAGGAAGTACGACCTCCTCTTTGTTCCCGGCTCCGGCTTCGGCTGTCCGGGCTTCGCGCGGCTTGCCTACTGCATAAGCGAGGAAACAATCCGCCGCAGCCTGCCGGTGCTGAAGAAATTCGTCCGGGAAGAGTATGGGGTTGAGGAATGAATGAAAGTGTACGGAAAGATGATGTGGAGTTCCCCCGGCTGAGAAAGTAAATCATGGGTGAGAAAGAAGAGAAAGAAAGGAAAGAGGGATATAGAGAAGCTGGAAAAACAATGTGTGGAGTTTAAGCGGAGAGAAAAAGAAAGTAGTTTCCGACCCAAATCGGTTCCACAAAAGCCTTTCGCATTCTCAAAAGGCTTTGTGAGAATGGAAAGCTAAAGGTTGCAGGCAGCGGCCGATTTGCTGCGTACGTGCCGTTATAATGAAAAAAATTCCTCTGAATTTACATAAAAAATATTCCCTTTCTGGGGACAGGATTTTTAATCGACCTTGTCCACAGGAAGGGAAATTTTTTATCAATGATAAATCTTTGAGGGGCTTTCATATCAAAATTTTGCTTCATTGTTGCCGTCCCTGATAACAATGTCTTATAAGATAGGTTTATTATCTTTGCGGCGAGTTACAGACGGGAGGACCCTATGGGCGAAAAAATTTACGGTTACATACGAGTATCGACCAGGGAACAGCACGAAGACAGGCAACGGCTGGCGCTGGATGAATTTGGCGTATCAAGGGACTATATGTTTATGGACAAGTTGTCCGGGAAGAACTTTGACCGCCCCGCCTGGAAAAACCTCATGAGCTTATTGCGTCCGGACGACC
>CAZIKQ010000012.1:0-43378 GCA_964540025.1 uncultured Schwartzia sp.
CATTCGGACGCATTAAGTGAGTTAGTCAAACTCGGACTTATTAAGTGAGTTAGTCGAGCCGGAGGGGTGACAGACAATCTATCCCATCATAAATCATGGAAACAGAGGAATAAGCAGAATGAAATTCACAACCTTAAAACGTTCATTGGCAGCCGTCGCTGCTTCAGTTTGCCTTGCCGGTATGTTTTCCGGCTGCGGCAGTCCCAAGACTCAAGTGGGTTATATCAAGCCTGAACGGATCATGAAGGAGGCCGCCCAGATAACGGCTATCATGGATGAAGGCAATGCCAGGCTGAAGGAGGGACAGCAGAAATTCATGGAGCTGGAGAATAACCGGGCTCAGCTGGGCGAAGAGGAATACGCCAGGCAGGGGCAGGCTCTCCAGCAAGAGTTGTCAGGCATAAACCAGGAGTACACCGAAAAAGTACGAACCGCGCTGAACGGCGTCCTTGCGGAAATAAGCAAGGCGAAAAAACTCGATGTGGTAGTAGCCAGTGACGATCAGGCCAGACTGATTATGTGGGGAGGCGTGGATATCACTGACGAGGTAATCGGCAAGCTGCAAAATAAGTGATTTTGCTCAGAGAGGAAAATGTATTTTGACTAAGACAGTGCAGGAAATTGCTCAGCTGCTGGGCGGAGAGCTGAAAGGCGACGGAAATATTGCTATTACCGGAGCGGCCAGTCTGGAAGCGGCTGGCCCCGGAGATATTACCTTTGCCGTCGACCAGTACGTGGAGGCCGCCCACGGAACAAAAGCCGGAGCGATCGTTCTGGCCAAAGGCAGCGGGGATTTTACCCAAACCGCAATCTACGTGGATGATGCAAAGGCCGCCTTTGCCAAACTCCTGGAGCTCTACGCTCCGCCGGTGGTCCATGAGACAGGAGTAAGCGACCGGGCCTATATCGGCAAAGATGTAAAGCTTGGCAATAATGTCACCGTGCTGGCCTTTGCCTACGTGGATGACTATGCGGAAATTGGGGATAATGTTACCCTGTATCCCGGCGTGTTCGTCGGCCAGCGCGCCGTGATCGGCGAAGGAACCACCGTGTATCCCAACGCTACCATCCGGGAAGGCTGTGTTGTGGGCAAGCGAAATATCATCCACGCTTCCGCCGTCATCGGTTCCGATGGCTTTGGCTTTACCCCCAAGGACGGAATCCATGTGAAGATGCAGCAGATTGGCAACGTGGTGCTGGGGGATGATGTGGAAATCGGCTCCCATGTAGGCGTAGACCGGGCGGCAATGGGTTCTACCACCATCGGTGACGACACGAAGATCGATAACCTCGTCCATATCGGCCACAACGACCATATCGGCAAGCATAATCTCATCGTGGCTCAGACCGGCATTTCCGGCTCGGTTACAACCGGGGATTACTGCACCTTTGGCGGTCAGGTGGGAACCGTCGGCCACATAACCATCGGCGGCAATTCCATCTACGCCGCCCGAAGCGGCATTACCAACAATATGCCGGAGAAATACTTCGGGGCGGGTTTCCCGGTGCAGCCTCATCAGGAATGGCTCCGGATGGAAGCCACCTTGAAGCGGCTGCCGGGACTGCTGAAGAAATTTAAGGAATTGGAAAAGAAAATCGCCAAGTACGAAGCCATGTTTGGCTTTGGCAATAAATGAGGAGCCTCCATGACTTATTGGCTGTCGAAAGTATTCAGCAAGCTTGCCTGTCTGCTGCCTCATGGATTTGCCATGGGGCTGGGGGAAATACTGGGCCATGTCACCTGGTGGGCTGTCCCGAAAAAGCGCCGGGACATGGCCGTGGGACAAGTGATCCGCTGCCTGGGAGTGGACCGGCAGGAAGGTTTGAGAATCGCCCGGGCCAGTTGGGAGCGGTTTGGCCCCATGATAATGGAGGTCATGCGCTTTCCCGTCACCGTTGGCCGGATGAAGGAATTCGTCCGGATCGAAGGGGCAGAGAACCTGGCGGAAGGACTGAAAGAGGGCAAGGGCGCGGTGATTGCCACCAGCCATGCGGGAAACTGGGAGCTTATGGGCGGCGCCCTCTGTCAGGCAGGCTTTCCCATCGTGGGGGTCGCTCAAAAGCAAAAGGAAGCGGGCTTCAACAGGTTTATCAATGAGTACCGCCGCCTGATTGGAATGCACATTACCTATAAGACTGACGTCCGGGAAATGTACAAGCTCATGGGGGAAGGAAAGGTAATCGGACTGCTGTCAGATCAGGACTCTGATATCCGGGATGGGATTCGCTTCCCCTGGTTTGGCGGTCAGCTTACGAATTTTGTCAAGGGACCGGCGGTGCTGGCCCGTTTCCGGGGAGCTCCCCTCTATCCCGGATTTATTACCCGTCATCCGGACGGTACCCATACAATCACAATTCACCCCCGGATTCAGGTGGAAAAAACCAGCGACAAGGAAGCCGACATCCGCAAAGCCGTCATGGAGGTGTCTGCCGTGCTGGAGCGGCACATCCGCGACCACGCGGAGGAATGGTTCTGGCTCCACAACCGCTGGAAGTCCATAAACGAGGAAAGAACCCCGGAGGACATTGCCCGAGATACAGCCGAACAGGCAAAATGGCGAGAGCGGGGACTCTGATCTATACAAAACAACAGCAAAAACAGAGAGACGCCTATGGGAGTATTCCCACAGGCGTCTCTCTGTTTTTGCTGTATAAGTATTACTCTATACCGAGTCCGTTTAGTCCGTTATGCTTATTCAGCCTCAATCCTGTAGCAGTTTCGGCCGCTGGCCTTGGCGTCATAGAGGGCTTCGTCGGCCCGTTTTATGAGATTGAGGTCAGAGGGGCCCCGCCAGACCGAGATGCCAATCGAGGTAGTGATGGGATGCCCTTGCAGGAGGGAGCCGTTGGCGACGGCAAGAAGGATGGAATGGGCCAGCTCTTCCGCCTGGGGCAAAGTAAAGTCGCAGCACAGGATAACGAATTCTTCGCCGCCGTAGCGGATGAAGGTGTGACGGGAATCCAGGAGCTGGCGGATGGCGCCGGCAAAATTTACCAGGACAGCGTCTCCGGCCGCGTGGCCGAATTGGTCGTTTATCTGCTTAAAGAAATCAATATCAAGCATCAGGACACAAAGGGGCGACTCGTTGTGCCCGCAGATTTTTGTAGCTTGGATGAGGGCTTCCTTCAGAGCGCTTCGGTTGAAGCATTTTGTCAAACCGTCAATTTGCGCTTTGTGGGCCAGCTCACGATTTTTGTCACTGAGGAGCTGTTCGGCAGCAAAGTTCTCCTGGAGAATTCTGATAACGTAATACAGGATGAAAATTATGGACAGGGGGAGCCAATAAAAGAAAAATGGGAGGACATGGTAATGAAGGGTAAGCCCGTCAAGGAGGGCTAAAAGGGGTGTGGAGGTCATTGCCGGCAGAATGGCCCGGCTGCTGGCGTGGCCGTGCCAGGCTGCCCGGATAATGATGTAGGCGATGTACAGCTGGGCGGTCCCCATAAGAATATAGCAGAGGGAAATTCCGGATTCAAGGCTTCCGAAGCCGAGAGCTTCTCCAATCATCGCGGCAGCCGCAAGGCCAATGTAGGTATAGATAAGGTAAGTAAAAGGCTTCCTGTCCCTAAAAGGCATAAATTCCCGGGCCACCAGGTTGCCCAAGGGACAGAGCAGGTAGATGGACAGGAGCTGGAGCGTCCGCCAGAAGACCGGAGAGTCCAGGAATAGCTGACGGATATTGGAGGTGGCCAGCAGCCAGACGCTGTACAAAATCATGAAGATGATAGTGTATATGTAGACGATATTCCGGTGGGTCAGGTAATATATGCCAACCAGCACGATGATGAACAGGGAAAGGGGCAGGGCCAGCAGGCAGAATAAATCGCCCCGGATGATGGTGAAGACCTGTTCGATGGCATTGCCGATGTTTGGGGATAAAATAACGCCCAGCTGGTTGTTGAAGGGAGAATAAAGGTGAAAGGACAGGCTTCGGCCTGAACTGTCCCGGGGAAGGTCGATGAGGTGCCAGCGGGCGCCCCGGTTTTCGTCGTTCGTTATCCCGGAATGGTAGATGATATGGGAGTCGTAGTAAACTTCTACCGCCTGATTGCTGGTGACAAAATACAGGCTGGGCTGAACGTAGTAATGGGGAGGGATGTAGGTGGTGACCCAGATATCGGTAGCTTTTGAATCAATGTCCGGGTGACTTTTCCCATCGTAGACGATCCAGCCGGGAAAACCCTGCCGGATGGTTCTGCTCAGCCAGTCGGGAATCGCCCGCGGCGAGGCGGGGGAAATCCCGCGGTAATAACGCCAGGCTCCGTCAAGAGGGACTGCTTTTGCCGACTTTTGGCCGACGGGAGACAGGGAAAGAAAAACAGCCGCCAGCAGGGGGATAAGGATTATACGAAAAACCAGGCGGGAGTCAAAAGAAATCAGCCCCGCTATCGTCATTTTCCGCAACAGTTTGTGCTGAACCAATGGTCACAGTCTCCTTTTCAGCCGCTTCGCCATCAACGGGGAACTGGTTGAGTATCTGCATAAATTCCTCTCCGGTAATGGTTTCCTTTTCGTACAGGTAATCAGAGAGGCGGTTGAGAGCGTTGCGGTTTTCCATGAGAGTTTTTTTTGCGGCCTCGTACTGTTTCTTTACCAGGGCAATTACCTGACGGTCGATTGCCTCCTGGGTGGCAGCGGAGCAGGCAAGGGTGGTATCGCCGCCGAGATACTGGTTGGTTACTGTCTCCAGAGCCACCATGCCGAAGTCCTCGCTCATGCCGTAACGGCTTATCATGGCCCGGGCCAGTTTGGTGGCCTGCTCTATATCGTTGGCGGCGCCGGTGGTGATGACGCCGAAGGCAACGTCCTCCGCCGCCCGGCCGCCGGTGAGGGTAGCGATTTTGTTTTCCAGGTCTTCCCTGGAGAGCAGGTATTTATCCTTTTCTTCCACTTGCATGGTGTAGCCGAGGGCGCCGCTGGTCCGGGGGATAATGGTAATCTTCTGGACGGGAGCGGAGCCGGATTGGCGGGCGGCCACAAGCGCATGGCCGATTTCATGGTAGGCGACGGTACGCTTTTCCTTATCGGAGAGGATACGGTGCTTTTTCTGGTAACCGGCGATGACCACCTCGACGCTTTCCTCCAGGTCGGCCTGACAGACTTCATTGCGGTCGCTGCGGACAGCCCGCAAGGCTCCTTCGTTGATGATGTTTGCCAGCTCGGCGCCGGAAGCGCCGGCTGCCATGCGGGCGATGGTGTGGAAATCCACGTCGTCGGTGGTTTTGATTTTTTGAGCGTGAACCTTGAGGATCTCTTCCCGGCCTTCCATATCGGGAAGCTCTACCGGGACCCGGCGGTCAAAGCGGCCGGGGCGGAGCAGGGCAGGGTCAAGGGAGTCGGGGCGGTTTGTAGCGGCGAGAATAATCACGCCGGAGTTGCCGCCAAAGCCGTCCATTTCCGTCAGGAGCTGGTTGAGGGTCTGTTCCCTCTCGTCGTTGCCCATGGCGGCGCCGTGGCGCTTCTGGCCGATGGCGTCTACCTCATCGATAAACACGATGCAGGGGGCTTTTTCCTTTGCCTGCTTGAAGAGGTCACGAACCTTGGAGGCGCCCATGCCCACAAACATTTCCACGAATTCGGAACCGGCAATGGAGAAGAAGGGAACCCCGGCCTCTCCGGCAACGGCCCTGGCCAGCATGGTCTTGCCGGTACCGGGAGGGCCTACCAGGAGAACGCCCTTGGGCATGGAAGCGCCGATAGCAGTGTATTTATTTGGGTTATGGAGGTAGTCGACGATTTCCGAGAGATTTTCCTTGGCCTCGTCCTCTCCGGCCACATCCTTAAAGCGAATGGTGGCGCTGGCCGGGTCAAAGACCTTTGCATTGCTCTTGCCGAAGCTGAACATATTGCCGGGGCCGCTGCCGCCGCCAAACATCCGGCGGCTCATGAACTGGCCCAGAGCGAAGAATATCAGGATTGGCAGAACCCAGTTCACGATGAGGCTCATGATGAGGGAGGGGGTTTCCCGAATTTCGGCGGTAAAGGGGATGCCGGAATCCTTCAGCCTTTCTACCAGCCTGGGGTCGATCATCGGCCCGGTCTGGTATTTATGGCCATCCGTGCCTTTGAAGATGATGCGGTTTTCGTCCATCTCGATCCTTTCGATGGATTTCTGTTCCGTCATTTCCAGGAAGGTGCTGTAGTCGACGGTTTTTACTTTTCCTTCGTCAAGATAGGGCTTGCCCAGCCAGTTGAACACGGCGAGAATAAAGAGGGCAAGGCCGTAATAGAAGAGAAGGGAACTCTTTGGTTTGGGAACTTTTGCCAAAACGTATCACTCCGAACAGAATTATTCATCAAACATGCAGTAACGATTTTGTCCCCGGCGTTTCGCGATCTCCAGGGAATGGGCCGCCTTGGGCAGAAGCTGGGAAAAACCGGTGCCGTTGGAGCCGGTAACGGCAACGCCCAGGTTGCAGGCTACGGGAGATATCAGCTCGGTACGGACCTTGCGGAACAGGCTGATAAGGTGCTGGGCCCGGCTCTCGATCACATCGATGGTAAAGTATCCGTTGAAGAAAATTACAAACCTGTCGTCCGCGATCTGTCCGATGATATCGCCGCTGCGGAAGTCGGTGCGCAGCACATCCGCCAGCTGGCGGATATATGATTCTGCCGCGGACAGCCCGTGCTCTCTGATAAGCTTTGGGTAGTCACTCAGGTCAAAATAGAAGACGACGCCCTTTTCACCGGGAGAAAGGCGGGAGATGGCCTGGTCTACCAGAGCGGAGGTGGCGTCCGTAAGGGGCAATTTTGTTACAGGGTGGCGACTGGCAGCGGCGTTAAGCTCCCGGCGGCTGGATTCCGCCTCGTGGGCGGTGGAAAGGAAGCCAACAACAAGGTTGCTGCCGGAGTCATCCTGACGGTGAAGATAGTATAAATGGAACCAAATGCCCGAGGATTCTTCCACACAGTCCAGTATGCCTTCCGGGCCGTGGTTCACCATGTACCGGAAGTGGGAACTTATCATGAAAAGCTGGGGCATGATCTTCAGATCTGCCGGAGCAGCCTGATAGTGGGAGGCGGCGAAGTGGGAAACCTTGAGGGTAACGGGCTCGCCGGTGTCCGGAGCGGTTCTCAGGACGAGGGTGTCGTCGGCCGGGCTATAGCTGAATATCACTGCCTGAAACCGCTGAAGCAGAAGTCCCATCGCGAGATCGTTCATTCTGATTTCCGCAGGGGAGAGTTTTTTCCCGTTGGCTGATAATAAAGGCATTGTGCAGCTCCTTTTAGACTGAAAGAAAATATCGAAAACATCGATTGCAGGTCGCTTCACTTACAATATACCGCCTAGATTATACAATAAAGGTAAGCATTGTGCAAAATATAAATAGTCGTTTTGGCACAATATCCGGATGGGTATGCGCCCTGAAATCCATCTACGGGGAATTAACATTCATTCAATCATCCACATTGGGGCAGCAGGAACGTTCAACAAGCCGCTGAGGGGAGAGATAATGAGTAAGGCATCCGGCCAGCCTGTCACTCCACCGGCCTGACGGCCGCCTTCCCTAAAGGGGAGGCTTTTGGCTGAGGCTCCTCATGGGTACACATAGAAAAATACCGCAGGGATGAATTATCAGCCTGCGGTATTTTTAATCTGACTGTCTGCCAAATATCTGTTCCTTGAGGCGGCGGCCGGTGGGGGTGACGGCCAGGCCGCCGGCAGCGGTTTCCTTCAGGGAGATGGGCAGCAGGTCGCCTATTTCTTTCATGGCCATTATCACCTCGTCAGGGGGAATGACGGAGCGAATCCCGGTCAGGGCCATGTCTGCGGCGGTGAGGGCATGGACAGCGATGAAGCCGTTTCGCTTTATACAGGGAACCTCAACCAGACCGGCAACCGGGTCGCAGGCAAGGCCCAAAAGATTTTTCAGGGCGAGGGCGGCGGCGTGGGCAATGGCTTCCGGGGTTCCTCCTCCCAGCTCGGTCAGGGCGGCGGCAGCCATGGCGGCGGCAGTGCCGCACTCCGCCTGACAGCCGCCTTCGGCGCCGGCAATGCAGGCCATGCTGTCAATGACCATGCCGAATCCAGCGGCGGTAAAGAGGGCCCGGACGATGGTCTCGTCATTTTTTACGATGTAACGGTGGGCGGCGTACAGGGCGCCGGGTACAATGCCGCAGCTGCCGGCGGTGGGACAGGCGACGATGCGGCCCATTCCGGCGGAGACCTCCGCCACGGCAATCGCCCCGGCGCAGGCGCAGGAGGCCAGATTGCCCAGATAGAATTTGGCCTCCGGGTCAGAGAGCCGGGAAAAAATTTTGGGAGCGTCGCCGCCGGTCAGCCCGCTGACGGATTTTCCCGGGGTACGGATCCCTTTGTCGATGGCCTTCTTCATGGTGAGCCAGCTGGCCCGCATTTGAGAGACGACCTCGTCGTAGGACCGCTGCGAGTCGTGGGCTTCCCGGGCGATGACGATGCTGCTTATGGGCAGGCGGTTTTTTTCTGCTTCGGCTGTCAGTTCAGCGATGGTTGAAAAATCATACATTTGTGTTTCCTCCGAATTCTTTCCTTGACAGCTCATAATTTGGGAACGGTGAAGGCCGTGAGAATATGGCGGCTGGCGGTAATCCTCTGGACGTATACGGGGGAAAGCTCCTCGTCTGTTTCGATGACCATCAGGGCAGTTTGACCGCGCTTTTCCCGAATGTCCCGAATGGAGGCGATGTTGCCGCCGGACTCGGCGATAAGGTGGGTTATGCCGGCAATGACGCCGGGCCGATCCAGATGAGCGACGATGAGGGAGTGCAGGGCGCCGGAAAGATCGAGCCGGAAGCCGTCCAGTTCTCGGATAACGATGTTGCCGCCGCCGATGGAAGCTCCTTCCACCCGGACTGTATGGCCGCTGGCGTCTGTAAGGCGGAGTATGGCGGTGTTGGGGTGAAGGCCGCTTTTTTTCAGGGGGGAAAAGCTGTAGGCGAGGCCAACTTCCCGGGCGATATCAAAGGAGTAAGGGAGCCGTTCATCGTCAGGAGTCATTCCCAGCAGACCGGCAATGATAGCTCGGTCGGTGCCGTGGCCCCGATAGGTGGCGGCGAAGGAGCCGACAAATTCAATGACGGCCTCTTGGGGCTGGCTGCCGAGAATGGCTCGGGACATGAGACCAAGGCGGCAGGCTCCGGCGGTGTGGGAGCTGGAGGGGCCGATCATTATAGGGCCCACAATGTCAAATACGCCATGCATGGTGCTGCTCCTCTGTTTTATGGCAGAAAGCGGCACCGGTGAGGCGCCGCTTTAGGTTGATTGTGTTGGACTTATATCAGATCCTGTAGGGGGAGGCTTTGAGATTTTTACACATTGAAGCGGAAGTAGGTAACGTCCCCGTCCTGCATGATGTAATCCTTGCCTTCCAGGCGGACCTTGCCTTTTTCCCGGGCGGCGGCGTTGCTGCCGCAGGCGATCAGATCGTTGTAGTTGACGATTTCCGCCCGAATGAAGCCCCGTTCAATATCGCTGTGGATTTTTCCCGCGGCTTTGGGGGCGGTAGTACCCTTCCTGATGGTCCAGGCCCGGCACTCATCGGGGCCGGCGGTGAGGAAGGTCAGGAGGCCCAGCAGGGTGAAAGCGGCCTTGATGAGGCGGTGGAGACCGCTCTCTTCAAGCCCCAGATCCTTCAAAAATTCCTTTGCCTCGTCCTCTTCCAGGTCGGCTATTTCCGATTCCACCTTCGCGCTGATGGATACCAGCTCCGCGCCTTCTTCTTTGGCATACTCCGCTACTTTGGCAACGTACCGGTTGGCGGCAGGGTCAGCGGCATCGTCCTCGGAAACGTTGGCAACGTAGAGGGTGGGCTTGCCGGTCAGGAGATTCAGGTCGCGGATAAGCTCCTCTTCCTCGGGGGAAATGCTCTGCCGCCGGAGAGGGATGGCTTCCGAGAGGCCATCCTTTACCTGGTTCAGCAGAGCTTCTTCCGCCTTTGCTTCCTTGCTGCCGGACTTTGTAAGGCGGACAAGCTTGGCGAGGCGTTTTTCCACAACCTCCAAATCCGCCAGGCACAGCTCGGTGTTGATGATTTCGATATCCCGGATGGGGTCAACGCCGCCCTCCACGTGGGTGACGTCGCCGTCCTCAAAGCAGCGGACAACGTGGGCGATGGCATCCACCTGACGAATATGTTCAAGGAATTGGTTGCCCAGCCCCTCCCCGGCGGAGGCGCCTTTTACCAGCCCGGCAATGTCCACAAATGACACGGCGGCGGGGGTGGTCTTTTTGGAGTGGTACATATCGGTGAGAACCTTGAGCCGGGGATCGGGGACATCCACCACGCCCACATTCGGCTCGATGGTGCAGAAGGGGTAGTTGGCCGCTTCTGCACCGGCTTTTGTTATGGCGTTAAAGAGAGTTGACTTGCCTACGTTGGGCAGGCCCACGATTCCTAATTTCATTGGCGTTTCTCCTGACAGTAAATTTTATTCGTTTCCGTCCCAGCAGTAAGTGCAGAGCTTATCCCGACCGATGCCCACGGCTTCCAGCATATCGTCAAGGCGGTGGAAGCGCAGGGAGGTGAAGTTCAGCTTCCGGCAGATCCCGTCCACCATCTTCTGGTATTTCTCAGAGTCGGGATCGGTATATTCCTTCACGACCTCGGCGGTGGCGGGCTTGCCCTCCAGCTCCTGGATCACTACCCGGCCGATCAGCTCCATTTCCGAGCTGGAGCGGGAGAAGTTCAGATATTTGCAGCCGAAAAGGATTGGCGGGCAGGCGGGGCGGATGTGGACTTCCTTCGCGCCGCTGGCATAGAGAAAGGCGGTGGTTTCCCGCAGCTGGGTGCCCCGGACGATGGAATCGTCGATGAGGAGCAGCCGCTTGCCCTTGATGAGGTCGTGAACGGGAATGAGCTTCATGTGGGCCACGTGGTTGCGGACCTTCTGGTTCGTAGGCATGAAGGAGCGGGACCAGGTGGGAGAGTATTTGATGAAGGGGCGGGAGAAGGGGATGCCTCTCTCGGTGGCATAGCCTACCGCGTGGGCCGTGCCGGAGTCGGGAACGCCGGCGACGGTATCCACCTCCACGTTGTCCCGGCGGGCCAGCAGCTTGCCGCAGTTGTAGCGCATCTGCTCCACGCTGACACCCTCGTAGCTGGCGGCCGGATAGCCGTAGTAGACCCAGAGGAAAGTACATATGCGCATTTTATTGTCAGGGGAAAAGAGGGGCTTGAAGCCATCGGCGTCGATGACGACGATTTCTCCCGCTTTCAGTTCATAAATAGGAGTATAGCCCAAGTTTACCCCGGCGAAGCTCTCAAAGCTGGCGCAGATGCCGGTGTCCTTTTTGCCGATGACGATGGGGGTGCGGCCGTAATTGTCCCGGGCGGCATAGATACCCTTGGGGGTGAGAATCATCAGGGAGAGGGAGCCGTCCACCGTTTCCAGGGCGTACTTGATGCCTTCGATCAGGTTTTCTTGCTGATTGATAAGGGTGGCCACCAGCTCCGTGGAATTGATTTCCCCGTTGGTCATTTCAAAGAAGTGGGCCTTGTTTGCGATGACTTCGGAAACCAACTTGTCCGCGTTGTTTATTTTGCTGACGGTGGTGATGGCATAGGCGCCGTGGTGGGAGCGGACGAGAACCGGCTGGCCTTCATAATCGGAGATGCAGCCGATACCGAAATTCCCCTCAAGCCGGTCCAGATCCTTTTCAAACTTTGAGCGGAACGGAATGTTCTCGATGTTGTGAATGGAGCGCGAGAAGCCGGTTTCCTCGCCGTAGACAGCCATGCCGCCGCGGCGGGTACCGAGATGGGAATGGTAATCCGTGCCGAAGAATAAATCGGTAACGCAACTACCCTTTGATGCTACGCCAAAAAAACCGCTCATAATGCCTGTAGCCTCCTGTTGATGATGCTTTGATAAAAGTAAAATTCCTTCCCGCTGGTATACAGCGGCGATGGAGATATCTTTTCCACCGCTCCCCCTTGGTCAATTGGAGCGGAGGAGATTTTGTGGTTACATATCGGTAAATTCCGACAGTATTCTATCACAAAGGCCGGAGATTTCACAATCTTTTGCGGGGAATATTATAACGGCCTTTGACTGTTTTTGCCAACCGGCAGCAATTGCCCGGAAATTTTTTGAAAGACCGGATCGTATCGCCCGCGCCTGGCTCGCCTGAACAATCCTTACTTAATCGGAGGAGAGACAGCTTTTCGCCGCGGCCTGGTTATTTCGTAGATATCCACCGCATCTCCCTCGCCGGGAACGGTTCCCTGACTGGTGGAGTACAAGCGTCGCCCGTTCGGGCTGATGGCCAGTCCTACCGGAAAGGAGTCGGCCCCAATGGAGGTAACGACCTGCATGGCATTGGCGTCGACCACATAGATTTTCGACTCGCCGTAGCAGGCGGCAAAGATGTAACGGCCATCCGGGGAAAGGACGATAGTTCGGGCCCGGCTGCCCACGGGGCAGTCCTCCCAGCTGTCCAGATACAGGCAGTCCGGGTCGGCGGCGGCAGCGATGAACGCGTCAAGCCTGGCCCGCTGGACATAACCGGCGGCGTTTATGCTGAGGTAAAGCCAGCCGTCCTTGATGGCCAGATGGCGGACGTTGGGCATCATGCCCATGACCCGGCCAAGGTATCGGCGGGAAGTAAGATCCACTACGGCGATGCCACCGTCGCCGCCCATACAGCCCACCAGCAGATATTTGCCGTCCGGGGTAAAGACGGTGCCCCGGAGGGCGTAGCCGCTGTCTCTGTCCCTGTTTACCGGGACGGTAAGGGAATAATCCAGAGGAAGCTCATATTCCACGATAAATTTGTTCGTGTAATGCCAGTTCATGGGGTTGGCGGAGGAGCAGTCGATGAGCCCGACGGTGTTGTCGCCCCAGCAGGAAACAGCAATTTTCTTTCCGTCCCGGGAGGCGGCGATCATCTTGGGCAATGGCCCCGTCTCCATAAGGCGGATTATTTTGTTGCTGGCGGTGTCAATGACCGCAAGGGCGGAAGGGTCCTGGGCGTTTATGTCGTACAGCCGGCGGTAATACGTGACCCAAAGGTGGCGGCCTCCATGACTGAAGGCGGCTTCTACCGGCTTGCCCATGAAGTGGTCGCTCCGGGGATAGTGGGTAAACTCGTAGAAACCGGAAGCTTCTCCCCAGAGATGGTCGGTGGTTTCGTCAAGGCAGTGGCTGATTTCCGCCAGCTTCCTGTCGGTTTTGGCGTCGTAGACGATGGTGAGACCGGCCTCCAGGGCGTTTACATAGTACTTGCTGCCGTCGGGATGGACGTTGACGCTTTTTGGGGAGTTGAGGGCCGGGTCGAGAAATTCTCCGTAGTCGTCGTAGAACTGTTTCTTGCCGATGAGGCGGAGGGAGAGGCTGCCGTCGGCGGCAGCGGCCCGTTCCTCGCCGGGATAAGGATGATAAACAATCCGGGGAGTATCTTCGGCAGATTCGTCAGCCGGGGCGGCAGACCCGGAAAAAGGAAAGAGCAGGCAGCCCAGCAGGAGGGCGGCCAGGATACTGTAAAATTGATTCATGATGTCCTCCGAATGAATAAGGGATTTTAGGAAAATGCTGGTGTGGCTCCCCTGTAGGGGAGCTGTCGCTGAAAGCGACTGAGGGGTGAAAATACAAACCGTTCGATTGGTCTGTCACCCCTCCGGCGGCTTCGCCGCCACCTCCCCTACAGGGGAGGCTTTGACGTGTGATGCCCTGAACTTTGCCAATATATTTGCCAATATAATAGCACAACAAAACAATGTCGGCGAAAAATATTCCGGCAGTTCATGTTCCCCGCCGGAGCCCCAATGAAATTTATTTTGCTTTTTTCTCCGGCGAGGGTTATAATAAAGCAATTATATTCAGGCTTACACATCATTGAAAGATATGTTTTTTGAACAGGGGGACGACTGCTATGCTGGACTTGAAATTTGTCCGGGAAAATCTTGACGCCGTGAAAAAAATGCTGGCCAACCGCCACACCTCATTGGAGCTTGACGGCTTTACCGCCCTGGAGGAACGCCGCCGGGAGATCATCGGGAAGGTTGAGGCCCTAAAGGGCGAGCGAAACAGCGTGTCGAAGAAGATAAGCGAAATGAAGCGCGCCGGAGAAAACGCGGATCAGCTGGTGGCTGATATGCGGACGGTAGGAGATAAGATAGCCGCCCTCGACGAGGAGCTGGCTCAGGTTGAAAACGACCTGAGGGAGATTCTTCTCAGGATTCCCAATATGCCGGCGGAGGATGTTCCCATCGGGGCTGACGAGAATGATAACCCGGAGCGGGAGCGCTGGGGAGAGCCCCGGAAGTTTGACTTTGAGCCGAAGAATCACTGGGACATCGGCAGTCAGCTGGATATTCTGGACGCCGAGCGGGCCGCCCGGGTTTCCGGCGCCCGCTTCACCTTCTACAAGGGGCTGGGCGCTCGTTTGGAGCGGGCCTGCATCAACTTCATGATGGATCTTCACGCCCAGAAGCAGGGCTACACCGAGATGCTTGCCCCGGTCATCGTTTCCCGGGACAGCATGATCGGCACCGGCCAGCTGCCGAAGTTCGCGGAGGATATGTTTAAGCTGGAAGGTCTCGATCAGTACATCGTTCCCACCGGCGAGGTTCCGGCTACCAATTACCATCGGGAGGAAATCCTTGACGGCGCGAAGCTCCCTGAGCGCTACACCGTCTATACCGCCTGCTTCCGGGCCGAGGCCGGCAGCGCCGGCCGGGATACCCGGGGCCTGATCCGCCAGCATCAGTTCAACAAGGTGGAGCTGATAAAGTTTGCGAAGCCGGAGGAATCCTGGGCAGAGCTGGAATCCATGGTCCGCAACGCGGCGGAGGTGCTGGAGATCCTTGAGCTTCCCCATCGGATCATCACCCTTTGCACCGGAGACATGGGCTTTACCTCCGCCAAGACTTACGATATAGAGGTCTGGTTCCCGGCGCAGAATACCTACCGGGAAATTTCTTCCTGTTCAAATTGCCTTGATTTTCAGGCCCGCCGGGCAAATATTAAATTCCGCCGGGGTCCCAAGGACAAGCCGGAGTTCGCTCATACCCTGAACGGCTCCGGGCTGGCTGTGGGCCGCACCGTTGCCGCGATTCTCGAAAATTATCAGCAGGCTGACGGCAGCGTTGTCATCCCCAAAGCGCTGGTTCCCTACATGGGCGGCGTTGAGGTTATTCCCGCGCCTGCGAAGTGACGGATTTAAGGAGGCACTGAATTGCTTACTGTTTTAATGGTTTGTGACGCGCTGGTGGCGATTGTCCTCATTGCGGCTATTCTTGGTCAGGAGCCGAAGTCCGGCGGCATGGGCGGGGCCATGGGCGGCGGCGATGCCGTATTCAGCGGCCCGGTTCGCGGCGTCGACGCCCTGCTGGCCCGGATAACGATCGTCTTTGGCGTTTTGTTTGCGGTGATTACCCTGACAATCGCAAAAATGATTATGTAATGGATGCGCCCGCCCTGCGGGCGTATTTTTTTGAAAGAACGAAAGGGCAGGTGAACAGGATGGATAAAAAAACTGCGCCCACCATGAAAGACCGAATACTGGATTTTTTGCGGAACTCAGCCAGAAGGCCCCTGTCGGCGGAGGATCTGGCGAAGGAGCTTCACCTGAAAGGGCGGGGGGTAACCGAATACTGGAAAGCCATGAAGGAGCTGGAGGAGACGGCGTATATTATCCGCAACCGCAGCGGGCTCTACGGACTGCCGGACAAAATGAACCTGGTGGTGGGCAGGCTGTCCATGAGCTCAAAGGGCTTTGGCTTTATAATTCCCGATGAAAAACCGGCCGACGGCAGCGATATTTTCGTGCCGGGAGCAATGCTGGACTCCGCCATGAACGGGGACCGGGTAGTGGCCAGACTCTCCAGTTCCCCTGTCCCGGGACGGAAGGCAGAGGGGGAAATAATCCGGGTAATTGAGCGGGCCAACAGCAAAATCGTCGGCACCTTTGAGCTGTCAGAGGGCTTTGCTTTCGTGCGGCCTGATGACAAAAGGATCGGGCAGGATATATTCATCGGGGCGGGAAAATACGGCAACGCCGCCGATGGAATGAAGGTGGTGGCGGAGATAACCCGCTGGCCGGACGCCCGCAGAAGCGCCGAAGGAAAGATCGTCGAAACATTGGGCTGGGCCGATGCTCCCGGTATCGATATCCTGTCCATAATGCGCCGCTATGACCTGGTTCAGGAATTTCCGGCGGAGGCTCAGGCCGAGGCCCGGCAGATACCCCAAAATGTTCTGCCGGAAGAATATGGGGAAGCGGGACGGATCGACCGCCGGGATTTTTCCGCCATTACCATAGACGGCGATGACTCCAAAGATTTTGATGACGCGGTATATGCGGAGCGGCGGCCCCAAAGGGACGGCGGCGGTTTTTTCCTGGGGGTCTACATCGCCGATGTAAGCCATTACGTCCGGGAGAACAGCCCCCTTGACAAGGAGGCCTATGCCCGGGGCACCAGCGTGTATCTGGTTGACCGGGTCATCCCCATGCTGCCTTTTGAGCTGTCAAATGGGATTTGCAGCCTTAATGAAGGGGCGGACAGGCTGGCAATGGCCTGTGAAATGGAAATCGACGGCCGCGGAACCGTCACTCGTTATAATATTGTCCCGGCGGTTATTCGTTCCCGCCACCGGATGACCTACGGCAATGTCAATAAGATTCTGGTGGACAAAGACCAGCAGCTCATCAGGGAATACGAAGACGTTTATGAAATGCTGCAAATTTTGGCCGACCTGCGGGAGGTTCTGAAGAAGAAACGGAAGCTTCGGGGGGCAATCGAGTTCGAGCTGCCGGAGGTGAAAGTGAAGCTGGACCGGGAAAACCATCCGGTGGAGCTGATAAAGCGCGCCGGTTCCCTCTCGGAGTCCATCATTGAGGAATGTATGCTGATTGCCAATGAGACCACGGCAAAACATATGGCCGAGCGGCAGCAGCCCTTCCTCTATCGGGTCCATGAGCAGCCCAAGCCGGAGAAGATCGAGAAGCTCAATCTGCTGCTGGCCGCCTTTGGCCTCCACATCAACGTGGGGGATGATGACAACGTTTGCCCCGCCGACATTGCCAAGGTTCTGGAACGAGTGGAAGGGGAGCCGGAGGAGAAAATCGTCGGCAGCGTGTCCCTCCGCTCCATGCAGCAGGCGAGATACTGCCCCGACTGCCTGGGACACTTCGGCCTGGCGGCGGAGTTCTACACCCATTTTACTTCCCCCATCCGCCGCTACCCCGACCTGATGGTTCACCGCCTCCTCATGGAACAGTTCCGGGCCCCCAAGGGGAATATTTCGGCCAAGCGGCAAAAACAGCTGCTGCCCCTTTTGAGTGAAGCTGCTACCCACACCTCCGCCCGGGAACGGGTGGCGGTGGAGGCGGAGCGGGAGACGGTAAAGCTCAAGGAAGTGGAGTATATGGGACAGTTCCTGGGGGAGACCTTTTCCGGCATCGTTTCCGGCGTGACTGTCTTTGGGATCTTCGTGGAGCTGGAAAACGGCGTGGAGGGAATGGTCAGGGTTTCCCGGCTGGCGGACGATTACTACGAATACATAGAGGATAAATATGCTTTGGTGGGAACCAGGACGGGCCGCGCCTACCGGCTGGGGGACAGCTGCGAGGTGGTGCTTGTGCGGGCCGACCTGGAGGAGAAAATCCTTGATTTCGAGATGAAGGATAACTCGGTGGCCCTGGCAAGGGGAGCGGGAAATCCCGGGAAAAAGGAACGGTCAGAAAACCCGGCTAAGGCGGAGAAACGGGGCAGAGAGAGCCTCGGCGCGAAAGCCTCCGGAAGAAAGCCGGGCAAAGCCAAGGGAAAGCCCCGGTCAAAAGGAAAGAAACGACACTAAGGAGCTATTATGGGAAAGAAAAATGCGGGGACGAAAATCGTCTGTGAGAACCGCAAAGCCTTTTACGATTACTTTATAAAGGAAACCTATGAGGCGGGACTGGAGCTTTTCGGCACGGAGGTGAAATCCCTCCGGGCCGGAAGGGCGAACCTGAAGGATTGCTACGCCTCCTTTAAGGACGGGGAAATCTTTCTGGAAAAATTTCACATCAGCCCTTATGAACAGGGAAATATTTTTAACCGGGACCCCCTGCGGAAAAAGAAGCTGCTCCTTCACAAGGGGGAGATAATGAAGCTCTTTGGCCAGACCAGGGAAAAGGGCCTGACCGTTATTCCCCTGAAGGTTTACTTCAAGCAGGGAAGGGCGAAGGTGGAGATCGCCCTCTGTATCGGCAAGCATAGCTACGACAAGCGGCAAGCGCTGGCGGAAAAAGCCGCCAGGCGGGATGTGGACAGGGCCCTGAAGGAAAGAAATCAATACTGAAACAAAATAAGAGGCGCAGAAAGGGAGAAATTCTTTTCTGCGCCTCTTATTTTGGAGAATTTAGTATGTAATACTAGGAATGAGCCGGCAGTGGATGGGCGGCGCCCACGGGGGAGGGAGCCGCCTCCGGGGCAGCCTTCGCCCGGAAGACCTGACGCCAGCGGATGGCCAGCATGACAAACATCAGGACTAAGCTGACGCTGTAGGAGGTGTAAACGACCCGCATATCCCACCAGTAACTAAAGAGCGCCTGACACCACAGCACTCGGAAGAGGGCATAGCAGATAAGGGTGCAGAGCATGGGCCAAGTGGCGTTGCCCAGTCCCTTCAGCGCCCCCAGGTAAACCTGATTTACCGAGTAGAGAACGTAGGAAGGCAGCACCCAGAGGACAGCGGCGACGCCGTGGCGGAGGGTTTCCTGGTCGGAGGTGAAGCCCGCCAGCAGGGGCTCGGCAAAATAAGTGAGCAGGAGGCTCAGCGGGGCCGTGAAAAGAACGGCGGTAATCAGGCTGAAGCGGACGGCGTCCCTGACCCGGTCAAGCCGCCGGGCGCCGTAATTCTGCCCGATAAAGCCGGTGAGGGCGATACCGTAGGCGAAGGTGGGGTAATAAATGAAGCCCTCCAGCTTGGCAAAAAGCACCATGCCCGCTGCGGCGGCGGCGCCGAAAGCATTTATGCTCAGCTGGATTATGAGAGAGGAAATGCTCATGAAAAGCGCCTGCATACCGGCGGGCATGGAAAGGCGGACGATTTCCTCCAGGTCAGTCGGGGAGAGCCACAGCCGCCGGCGGGTCAGGGCATAGTCGGGATGAAGCCGGGTCAGCTTGCGGAGAATAAAGCAGCCGAGGGTAAGCTGGGACAAAACGGTGGCAAGGGCGGCTCCCGCCATCCCCCAGTCCAGACCAGTGACGAAGAGCAGATCCAGCGCCAGATTTACCATGGTGGAGGCGGTGAGGAGATAAAGGGCGGTACGGGTGTTCCCCAAAGCCCGGAGAATGCCGTTGCCGATGTTGAAAAGCAGCTGGGGCATCAGGCCGAGAAAGCCGATGGATAAATAAAGGGTTGCCTCCTTCAATATATCGGGAGGACAATTCAGCCAGCGGAGCAGCCGCTCTGCCTCGAGGCAGCCACCCAGCGTCAGCAGGAGCCCGGCCAGCAGACCAAGGGACACCACGGTGCCGATGGCGCTGCGAACCTTGCCGTAGCGGCTGGCTCCGAAATGGTGGGAGATTATTATGGAAACGCCGCTGGAGAAGCCGATGAAGAAGTTGATAATGACGGAGAGAATGAGCCCGCCGATACCTGCGGCAGCCAGACCGCCGTTTCCTACCCAGCGCCCGATGACGAAGCAGTCGGTGATGTTGTACAGCATTTGGAGCAGCTGGCAGAGTAGCACCGGCAGAGTGAAGGCAAAGAGGGTTTTTCCGATGGGACCGGTCTCCATGTGAACCTCTTTAGCTGAACTATTAAACATATATCCATCCCCGAAATTTTATTTTTTATTTTGCTGAACAGATTGTCCCGAAATCTGATATACTAATAATAATCGGGAAGGAATAAGAAGGGTAGAGTCAGTTTATTCCGGCCGTAAGATATTGAACTGATATTAGAAATTGTACATTATCATAAATAAATGGTATTTAAGGGACGGGGCGCAATGGACAGAAGACAGAAAAAAACAAGACAGGCAATTTTCAACGCGTTGGAGGATCTGCTTCAGGTCAAGGCCTATGACCGGATCACTATCCAGGATATTATCCAGCGGGCGGACGTGGGCCGCAGCACCTTTTATTCCCACTTCGAGACGAAGGACGAGCTGCTCCGCGCCATTTGCAGCGAGCTGCTTTCTCACGTTCTCCACGCGGCCAACGACTGCTCCCACACTCACGGTCTTCCCTCCGGTCAGGAGCGGCCGCTGTCCGTCTTTTGCCACAGCCTGAAGCACCTTCAGGAAAACGACCACAATATCCTGCGGCTTTTGGCCTGCGAGTCAAACGCGATCTTTCTCGGCTACTTCAGCCGGATGGTGGAGGAAATCGTCCGGTTCCAGCTTCCCTTGGAAAAGCTGGCGGCCCGGCGGGGCGTGCCGGAGGAGTTTCTGCTGCAGCATATCGCCAACAGCTATATCTCCATGGTGAAATGGTGGCTGAAGAATTGCCCTGAGCTGCCGCCCCAGGAGCTGGCGGAGTACTTTCACCGGGTCATCGGACCGTTGACTGTAAATGAGGATTAGAGCTGCCAAAAATAACAGGAGCGGTTGATTCACGGGAATCAACCGCTCCTGCCAATATATGATGTTTTTGGGAAGAACTATTTATTTGTGAGCCCCAGCTCCGCCAGCATGGCAAAATCCCCGGCGATGGTGGTGCCGCTGGTGGTCAGCATGTCGCCGGTGATGGCGGCGGAGGCCCCGGCGGTGAAAGCCGTCCGGCCCCGGTCCGGGAGAAGCTTGCGGCCTCCCGCCAGGCGGATATCCGCCTCCGGATTGATGTAGCGGAAGAGGGCGATGGTCCGCATGGCGTCGTCAGGGGAAATCGACGGCATATCCTCCAGGGGAGACCCGGGGATGGCCTGCAAAAAATTCAGGGGGATGGAGGCGATTTCCATCTCCGACAGGGTGATTGCCATGTCCAGGCGGTCCGCCCAGCTTTCCCCGAGGCCGATGATGCCACCGGAGCAGACGGTCAGTCCGGCCTTTTTGGCGTAGCCGATGGCGCGGACCTTGTCGTCAAAGGTGTGGGTGGTACAGATGTTGGGAAAATTGGCGCGGCTGGTTTCGATATTGTTGTGGTAATTGGAAACCCCGGCCTCCTTCAGCTGATAGAACTGCTCCTGACTGAGAAGTCCCATGGAGGCGCAGAGCTTTATATCGAGAGTGTCCTTCATTTCCCGGTACACCGCCAGCGCCTTGTCAAAGTCCGGCCCGGTAAGGGCCCGGCCGGCGGTAACAATGGCGAACCGGTTGACCCCCGCCGCCTGATTGTGCCTGGCGGCAGCGATAATCTCCTCCCTCGGCAGGAAGGGATAGGTTTCACAGCTGGTGTGGTTGTGAGCCGACTGGGCGCAGTATTTGCAGTTTTCCGGACACTTTCCGCTCTTGCCGTTGATGATGGTGCAAAGGTCGACGCGGCTGCCCCGGAAATGCTTCTGGATTCGTCCGGCTCCCTCCTCCAATTCGGAAAGGTCCGCTTCCAGAAAGATGGACAGGTCGTCGCCTCGCTTTACCCGGTAGCCCTCGTTTATGATTTTGTCCGCCAGCCGGGCGGGAGTAATTTTCTCGGACACTTTTTGTTACCTCGCTTGTAAATGATAGGCTGCTTTTTCTCGTATACAGCGGATTTAGAGGCAGCGTTTTATTTGTCAACTACATTATATTGGCAGGTTGACATTATGTCAACCGAAATTTGAAATTGGTTGACGAAAATAAGGCTGACCGGTGAAACAGGCATGAAGCCAGTCCGTTCGTACTATTTAAGCTGATTACCAGCTTATGATAAAAATAATTTTTAATAATTAGTCAAAAAATCAAAATTTTTACTTGATTTTTTCATTCAACGGGATTATTATATGAACTGTGCTTAGCACTCAGCCAGTATGAGTGCTAACAGAGCAGATAGCAAACTTCTACATTTAATGAAGGAATTTTTTTAGGAGGCAGATTGCAATGATCAAACCGTTGGGTGAACGCATCGTAGTGGAAGTTAAGGAAAAAGCGGCAAAGACCGAAAGCGGCCTTTTCCTGCCGGAAACCGCCAAGGAGAAGCCCCAGGAGGGCGTCGTTCTGGCGGTAGGCGGCGGTAAGGTACTGGAGAGCGGCGCCGTTGCTCCCATGGATGTGAAGGTGGGCGACAAGGTTCTCTTCGCCAAGTACAGCGGAAACGAAGTAAAAATTGATGACAAGAACCTGCTCATCATCCGTCAGTCTGATGTTCTCGGGATTCTTGACTAATATCGCACAATCAGGAGGAAAATAGAAAATGGCAAAACAGATTTTATTTAATGAAGAAGCCCGCCGGGCTCTGGGCCGCGGCGTGGACGCTCTGGCTAACGCGGTGAAGATCACCCTCGGGCCCAAGGGCCGCAATGTGGTTCTGGAAAAGAAGTTTGGCGCTCCCACCATCACCAACGACGGCGTTACCATCGCCCGTGACATCGAGCTGGAGGATCCCTTTGAAAATATGGGGGCTCAGCTGGTAAAGGAGGTTGCCACCAAGACTAACGATATCGCCGGTGACGGCACCACCACCGCTACACTCCTGGCGCAGGCAATGATCCGCGAAGGTATGCGTAATGTTGCCGCCGGGGCAAATCCCATGGTCGTCAAGAAGGGTATCGAGCTGGCCGTGAAGGCTCTCGTGACCGAAATCGGCAAGAAGGCCGTCAAGGTCGAGGGCAGCGAAGCCATTGCCCAGGTTGCCAGCATTTCCTCCAGCGATGAGGAAATCGGCAAGCTGATCGCTGACGCTATGGGCAAGGTTGGCAACGACGGGGTTATCACCGTTGAGGAGTCCAAGTCCATGGAGACGAATCTGAAGGTCGTTGAAGGTATGCAGTTCGACCGGGGCTACATCTCCCCCTACATGGTTACCGATGCGGAGAAGATGGAAGCGGTTGCTAAGGATCCCTACATCCTCATCACTGACCGGAAGATCAACACCGTCAGCGAGATCCTGCCGGTTCTGGAGCAGATCATGCGTCAGGGCTCAGAGCTGGTCATTATCGCTGAGGATATCGAGGGCGAGGCTCTCTCCACCCTCATCATCAACAAGCTCCGCGGCACCCTGAAGGTTCTCGCCGTCAAGGCTCCGGGCTTTGGCGACCGCCGCAAGGCCATGCTTCAGGATATCGCCATCCTCACCAAGGCAAACCTCATCAGCGAGGAGCTGGGCCGCAAGCTGGACAGCGTGACCCTTGAGGATCTCGGCCACTGCGGTCAGGTTGTTTCCACCAAGGACAATACCACTATCGTGGACGGCGTCGGCGATAAGAAGGACATCGAAGCCCGCAAGGAGCAGATCAAGCGCCAGGTGGCCGAGACCAGCTCTGACTTCGACCGGGAGAAGCTCAAGGAACGCCTGGGCCGCCTTTCCTCCGGCGTTGCCGTCATCGAGATCGGCGCCGCTACCGAAGTGGAAATGCGGGACAAGAAGCTCCGCATCGAGGATGCCCTCAACGCTACCCGGGCTGCCGTTGAGGAAGGCATCGTGGCCGGCGGCGGCAAGACCTTCATCGACATTCTCCCGGCTCTTGACGCCATCGAGGCCGAGGGCGACGTGAAGGTGGGCGTTCAGATGGTAAAGAGAGCCATTGAAGAGCCGGTTCGCCAGATCGCTGAAAATGCCGGTGAGGAAGGCTCCGTCATCGTTGAGAAGGTAAAGACCTCCGGCAAGGGCTTCAATGCTCTCACCGGCGAGTATGTGGATATGATCGCCGCCGGTATCGTTGACCCCGCAAAGGTTACTCGTTCCGCTCTCCAGAATGCCGCCAGCATCGCCGCTATGGTTCTCACCACCGAGACTCTGGTAGCCGATAAGCCTGCTCCGGCAGCGCCGGTTCCGCCCGCGGGCATGGGCGGCGGAATGCCCCCGATGATGTAATCGGATTTCCATAGGAAAGCTGTCAGCCGGCAGAGTGTTCTGCCGGCTGATTTTTCTGTCCGGAGGCCGGTGGATATTATTGAAAAATATTTTCAGATTGACACCGGGAAGAAAAATCTATAGAATAGAGAAACATGGGATTTTTTGATAAGAATCGCATAACCATACTAAATTTTATACGCACAGGGGGTGAATATGATCGTAGAATTAGTTTTAGTAGCAGTAGTCGCTTTCGCGGCGGGAACCGGCGGCGGATATATGTTCCGTCGCAGCACAGCGGAAAAGGCAATTGGTACGGCGGAAGCCCAGGCCAGAAAAATTGTCGAGGAGGCTGAGGCAAAGGCGGAAAGCCGCGGCAAGGAAATCGTTCAGGATGCCAGGGAGGATGCGCAGCGTCTCCGTCAGGATCTGGAACGGGAAACGAAGGACCGTCGGTCCGAATTGAGCCGGACTGAGCGCCGTCTCGTGCAAAAGGAGGAAAACCTTGACCGGAAGCTCGAATCCATTGAGAAAAAGGAAGGGGCCCTCGCCGGCCGGGAAGCGAATATTGATAAGTGCCAGAAGGAGATTGATGCTCTGAAGGAAGAGCAGAAGAGCGAGCTGGAGCGCATCGGCGGGATGACCGCGGAGGACGCCAAGACGCTGCTCCTTTCCAAGGCGGAAGAAGAGCTGAAGCATGAAAAAGCGGTCATGATCAAGGAGTATGAGCAGCAGGCAAAGGATGAAGCCGATAAGCGGGCACGGGATATCGTGTCCCAGGCCATCCAGCGCTGTGCCGCCGATCAGGTGGCGGAGACAACCGTATCGGTTGTGGCTCTGCCCAATGATGAAATGAAGGGCCGGATCATCGGACGGGAGGGCCGCAATATCCGGGCCATCGAGACCATGACCGGCGTTGACCTCATCATTGATGACACGCCGGAGGCCGTCATTCTCTCCGGGTTTGACCCGGTCCGCCGTGAGGTGGCCAGAGTGGCGCTGGAAAGGCTCATCACCGATGGCCGTATCCATCCGGCCCGCATTGAAGAGATGGTTGAAAAGGCCCGCCGGGAGGTGGACCAGCGGATCAAGGAGGCAGGGGAACAGGCCCTCTTTGAGACCGGCATTACCAGTCTTCATCCGGAGCTGGTGAAGCTGCTGGGCCGCCTGCGTTATCGGACAAGCTACGGACAGAATGTCCTCAATCATTCCGTGGAGGTCGCTCATTTGGCAGGAATCATGGCCGCCGAGCTGGGCGTGGATGTTACCCTGGCCAAGCGGGCCGGTCTCCTCCACGATATCGGCAAGTCCGTGGACCATGAAGTGGAAGGTCCTCACGTCACCATCGGCGCTGATCTGGCGAAGAAGTACCGGGAGTCCAGGGAGGTTATAAATGCTATCGCCGCCCATCATGGGGACTGTGAGGCCCTCACGGTGGAGGCTGTGCTGGTAGCGGCGGCTGACGCCATTTCTGCCGCTCGGCCCGGCGTCCGCCGGGAAAGCCTGGAGTCTTATATCAAGCGCCTTTCCCGGCTGGAGGACATTGCCAAGTCCTTTGAGGCGGTGGAGGACTGCTTCGCCATTCAGGCCGGCAGGGAGATCCGCGTTATGGTCAAGCCGGACAAGGTGGATGATGTTTCCGCCGTTGCCCTGGCCCATGACATCGTCAAGAAAATTGAAGCGGAGCTTGAATACCCCGGTCAGATCAAGGCTACCATCATCCGCGAGACGCGGGTAGTTGACTACGCCAAGTAAATGGTATAAGATATAACCGCGTGGCAGATAATACAAGGAGTGTTGCCTTAAGCAACGCTCCTTTTTTCTTAAAAATATTTTGAGGATAGGAGCTGAGTCAGATGTCCTTGTTGCGCCGCAGCTGTAAACCGAATATGGACGGCGTCAATCTGTTGATGACGCTGCTTCTTTGTTATCCGGAGATCGGAACCGTTACCTTTGATCCGGCCAAGGGAGAGACTTTGCAGATGGCCTTTGCTCTGAATCGTCTTCCAAGTGATGAGGAGAACAAAAAGTTCGGGCAGTTCCTTACGGAAAGCATCAGTACTTACCACAGTCTTCTGGGACTGCCGGAAGGCAGGCTTAACATCACCGTTGAAGGCAATGGGAAGGCGGCCATTCTCGGGATCAAGCGGGATATGGCAACAATCAGCCGGGGCGAGATAAGCTTGATTGCCGCCCTGGTAAGGGATAACTTCAAGGATGGCCTGGTGACCGACACGGAGATGGAGAAGGATCTCCCGGATGAGGCAACGAGGCTGGCTCATGAGGATAATATTGATAATATCCTGGGCTCTGTCCGGCATGGGGTCATATCAGAAACGATGGTGGGCTATCGCGAAGCCGGACGGGTAATGGTTTACAACAAGTGAGGTACCAATGCGAATAATGATGGTTGGCGATGTTTTTGGCAAGAAGGGGCGCGAGCTGTTCAAGGAGATTACTCCCCGGCTGAAAGCCAGGCACAAGATAGATTTTGTGGTGGTGAACGGCGAAAATTCTGCCGGAGGCAAAGGGATCGTCCGCAGTACTTTTGAAGAAATGTGCCAGGCGGGAGCAGATGTGGTAACCAGCGGCAACCATATCTGGGACAATAAGGAAATACTGAATTTCATCGATGACGAGCCGTATCTTGTAAGACCGGCGAATTATCCTCCGGGGACTCCCGGCCGGGGCTGGTGCGTCTATCAGCTCAAGGCGAAGCGCATTGCCGTGGTAAATATGACCGGCCGGGCTTTCATGCCTCCCGTGGACTGCCCTTTCCAGAGGATAGAGGATATCCTCTACGAGCTGAAGGGCAAGGCGGATATTATTCTGGTGGATTTTCACGCGGAGACCACTTCGGAAAAGATCGCGCTGGCCTGGTACCTTGATGGAAGGGTTACGGCCGTAGTAGGAACTCACACCCATGTACAGACGGCCGATGAGCGGATCCTTCACAAGGGGACGGCCTTCATCACCGATTTGGGTATGACCGGGCCCTGGGATTCCGTTATCGGCGACGAGGTTGAATGTATCCTCCGCAAGTTTACTACCGGTATGCCGGTGCGCTTTGTGGCGGAAGAGAACGGGCCGGGCATATACAGCGGCGTCATTATCGACGTGGATGATAAGACGAATGAGGCTGTGGCCATAGAGCGGATTTTGGTAAAGCAGTAAAAGCTGAAGGGTTTGGGTATTAAATATGTCAAGTGATCTGCATATTCACACCACTTTCTCGGATGGCCGGCTGACGCCGGAGGAGGTGCTTGCCGCTGCCCGCGAGGCAGGACTCCGTAATATTGCTATTACGGATCATGATACCGTGGATGGACTCCGTCACCTTTATGAGAGCGAAAGGGACAGCATCAAGGGATTGACGATCATCCCCGGCATTGAGCTTTCGGCTCAGGTAGACGGTCGGGAAGTCCACATTCTTGGCTACAATATCGATATTTACAGCTCTCAGCTGGCGGAGGGACTGGTGGAGATCAGCGAAGACCGCTGGCAGAGGCTCGTTCTCATGCTGGAAAAGCTTCAGGAACTGAAATATGACGTTTCCGAGGCGGAAGTGCTGAAGGTGGCGGGAGCCAGCAGCTCGGTCAGCCGTTCCCACGTGGCCAGAGTTTTGGTGAAGAAAGGTTTTTTCCCTACAGCCCGGAACGCTTTTGACGAGCTTTTGGTGGAAGGTAAGCCCTGCTACATTCCCCGCTACCGGGTCGAAGCCCAGGCAGCGGTTGACTTGATAAGGGCGGCCGGTGGGTTTCCGGTATTGGCTCATCCCCTGCTCATAGGTGACGATGCCGTTGTCTCCAGGGTATTAAAGCTGGATGTGGCGGGGATCGAGGTCTATTATCCCCAGCACAGCGGTGATGATGTCCGGCGGTATGGACAGCTGGCGGAGCTGCACGGCCTGCTGAAAACCGGCGGCTCGGATTTCCACGGCATCGCCGGGCGGTACCCGGAAACATTGGGCGAGTTCGTGGTGGATGACGAGCTGGCCAGGCCTTTTTTGGAGGCAATGAACAACGGATAGGCGACTGTTATTCCTTCCGGGGGCAGAAATTTTACAGAAGAATCAGTGGAGTCTGCATCTCTCCCGCTGTCACGCGGATAAGGAAGGAAAACGACCACGGCGCCGGTCTGAATGACGGGCGTCAGTCTATGGGGCAGATTTTTGTACAGGGTAAATAAAATGGAAGTAATAGCTTTGGTTGGTCAGAGCGGCACCGGCAAAAGTCATCGGGCCCTCATGGTGGCCAACGAATATCAGGCAGACGCCATAATTGATGATGGGATACTCATCAGAGATGGCAAGCTTGTCGCCGGAAAATCCGCAAAGCATGAAAAGAGCAAGATAATGGCCGTCCGCCGGGCAATATTTGTGCTGCCCGGTCATGCCGAGGAAGTGAAGGAGGCTCTCCGGGAGGATATGCCGAACCGGATTCTGATTATCGGCACCTCGGAAAATATGGTGGGTAAAATCGCCAGAAAGCTGGAACTGCCGGCCGTAAGCCGAATCGTCAGGATAGAGGATGTGGCGACTCCCGCGGAAATGAAAAAAGCTCACGAGGTAAGGATGAAGAAGGGGATGCACATTATTCCTGTCCCTTCCATTGAGCTGGCCCCGCACTTTTCCGGCTATCTTATCGATCCGATCCGTTCCTTTTTTTACGGGGAAAGGAAGAGACGCCGATTGGGGGAGAAATCCATTGTCCGCCCGGTGTTCAGCTATTACGGCAAGCTCATTATCGATAACCGGGCCATCGCCGACATCGTCCGCTATATTGTGGGCAGCAGCGAAGGCGTCCGCAAGGTAACCGATATCAAGGTAGAACAGATTACCGAAGACGATGAGCAGCGGGGGCTGGTTATCGTTTGCAGCGTCGTGCTGGCCGTATACGGGAAAAATATTCCCCAGCTTATTATGGGAATCCAGAATGAGACGAAAAAAAAGCTGGAGCTTCAGACCGGTATGGTGGTCAGAAAGCTAAACGTGAATGTTAAGGCTTTGGTTGTAGGGGCGAAATAACGGGGAGAATTTACGGCAGATCACTGGGTCTGTCGCTTTTTTTGGTGGAATTTTACAATCTGTCGCCTGGCAGTTAGTCAACGAATACATTAGGAAGTTTTTCGCCGCCATATTTGCTCGGAGGGGATCGTCATGAATTTATTCAAAGGTATCAGCAAGGTCCTTAAAGGAGAGAACTATTATATAATAATCGGCTGCGGACGGCTGGGGGCGACCTTAGCGGAGCAGCTGGAAGCGGCAGGCAAGGAGACCCTTATAATAGACAAGCGCCAAAGCGCCTTTGACAAGCTGCCGGACAGCTATGGCGGCATGACCTTCACCGGTGACGCCAGCGAGATGTCTGTTTTGGAGCGGGTGGGACTGGAGTCGGCCGAGGGGGTTATCGTGGTGACAAACAACGATAACATGAATGCCATGATTGCCCAGCTGATACGAGAGCTTCAGCCGGGAACAAAGCCCCGGATAATTGCCCGCCTTTATGAGCCGGGCCGGGAGGTCGTTTACAAGGAACTGGGAATTACCAGTATTTGCCCTTCAGAGCTGTCGGCCAGGGAAATAGCCAGCTATCTGGGGGAGGGAGACCAGTGATAAAGGACAGGATAATAATCGTGGGGGGCCGCACCAAGGCCAGAACCCTTGCGCAGTCCCTCGTTGGACAGGGTCATTCCGTTACGGTAATAAACGCCGTGGCCGAGGACTGCCGCCGGCTGGCCGCCGTTGACGGGCTGAACGTTATTCACGGCGACGGCACAAAGCCCTATGTGCTGGATGAAGCCGGGGCCGGCGAGGCGGATGTAATCATTGCCATGTCCCCCCGGGACGAGGACAATCTGATCGCCTGCCAGCTGGGAAAGAAAATGTTCGGGGTGGAAAAGACGGTGGCGATTGTAGGCAGTCCGGACAAGGTGGCTTTTTTCCGCCACCTGGGCATCGATCACCCCGTCTGCGCCGTGCAGGCGGTGACGAAAATTATCGAGCAGCAGGCATTCCTGGAAGAAATGAAGGGCATGGTGTCCTTTGAGGATGGCCGGGTAAATATTGTCGAGCTGGTTATGGATGAGGATTGTCCCGCGGTCAGAAAGAAGCTCCGGGACATTGTTCTGCCGGACAGCGTCATTATCGGGGCGCTGCTCCGGGGAAGCATTACAATTATTCCCCGGGGCGAAACAAGGCTGCTTCCCGGCGACAAGCTGATAATTCTCTCGGCGGGGGGCCGCGAGATTGAAGCGGTCAGGATTTTGCGAGGAGTAAGGGCTGATGAATAAAACTCTGGACAAGGTCAGTCTGGGAAAATACATGATCCTGCTGGGGCTGCTCACATTGGTTCCGCTGGCGGCCCTGTTCTTTTACCCGGAGGAATATATTTACCGGGAGAGTTTTTTGCTCAGCTTTCTGTTTTCCGCCTTTACCGGCAGTCTTTTCTGCATCTATGGTTATTTTCAGCAGGAGCCTGATGCTCTCCGCTGGAAGCTGCGGCTTAGAATGAGCAGTACCACTGTACTCTCCATTTGGCTTTGGGGAATGTTGATCGGGGCCCTGCCCTTTTTCCTGGCCGGGCAGCTGAATTTTGTCCAATCCATGTTTGAAGCGGTCAGCGGTTGGACCACCACCGGTTTTACGGTAGCGGTGCCGGAGAAGCTGCCCAACATTTTCCTCTTTCACCGGGCATTCATGCAGTATGTGGGCGGCCTTGGCTTTGTATTGGTAATGGTGTTGTTCCTGCCGGGAAGAAAGGCGATGACCCTGTTTTCCGGGGAAGGCCATCCGGACAGGATAATGCCCAGCCTGCAGCGGACGGCGCAGATCGTTTTCCTGATGTACAACGGCTTCTTTGTGGTCGGTACCAGCCTTTATATTATGGTGGGTGTTCCGCCTCTGGAGGCGGTCTGCCATACGATGAGCGCCTTGTCCACCGGCGGTTTCTCCACCCGCTCGAACAGCATTGGTTTTTACGGCAGTCCGGCCGCTGAGTGGGTGTCTATTCTCCTTATGCTGGTGGGGATGACAAACTTTTACGTCATGCTTCAGTGCTTCCGGGGTCATTGGCGGGAGGCTGTCCGGGTAACGGAGCTGCGGCTCATGTGGGCAGTGGTCCTGGGGTCGACCCTGTTTATTGCCCTTCAGGAGCTGCCGGCTCTGGTTGCGGATACGTCCTTTTCCTCACCGGTAGATTTTATTGTTTCCTGTCTCGATGCCTGGCGGCGGGCAATGTTTTTGACCGCCACGTCTTTGTCGGGCACCGGATATGGGATAACCGGACCGGAAGCCTGGACTCCGGCAGTACTGGTGGTCATGATTGTGCTGATGTTCATGGGGGGCATGAGCGGGTCCACGGCCGGCGGTTTGAAGCTTCAGCGTGTCTACGTTCTCCTGAGGACGGCGGGTCTGTACTTCAGACGGCGGCTTGTTCCGAACAGGATGATGATTGTCCCTCACTACTTTCGGGTTGAGGGCAGGGTAGCCTTTGACCGCCACCTGATGGACGAGGCCGTTGGCTTTGCCCTGATTTATGCGGGCTGTTTTCTGTTGACGGTATTGGCTCTTTGCTTTACCACGGAGGCGGGCCTTGCGGAAGTGATTTTTGAGGCGGCTTCCGCTCTGGGTAACGTAGGAATTTCCATCGGCATTACCGGCCCCGGCACAAGCGACGGGGCCCTGATCGTAGAAATGATTGCCATGCTGCTGGGCCGTCTGGAAATCTTTATTGTCCTCGTTGGAATATATTCCGCCTGGCAGGGCATTGGCGGCCGTCAATAAAAATTATTTTACCCGGGCAGGGAAGCTGAACTGTCCCGGGTAATTTTTTTATTTTTCACCGGATTTTAATGAAGGATACCGGCTGATATGGTAATATAGAGCTTGTTAGCAGATTGACATGCAGGCGATTGGGGAGGAGTTGCCCGTGCTTAGGGAAATTATAAATCGAATAAAGAAACGGACAGCGGCAAACATCGCGGCTGGGTTGTGCGGGACGCTTCTCGTGGCAATGCCCCAGGCTTCGGTAAGGGCCAGCGAGGGCGATGTTTTCTCGGGAGTCCTTGGGGCCTTGGGGGCGGTAGCGGCCTACAACGGATATTTCCGGCAGATATCCGAGATGGGAAACAACGCTCTTTATCAGGAAGAAACTTACCTCATGGATATAGGGGAGCACGGACTTTCCCGCTTCCGTCAGGATAAGATTACGGTGGACAAGGTGATGAAGCGGCTGGCCGCGGAGGGAGAGTATACTCTGGAGAGCCGCAACCTTCCCTTTCGCTGGGCGGTAAACGACAGTGACGAATTTAATGCCGCCTGCTATCCTACCAATTACATAAGCGTAAACCGGGGACTGGTGGCCGGGCTCCGGGGAAACGAGGACGAGATCGCCGCGGTGCTGGGGCACGAAATGATTCACGGGTTGAAGCTTCACTCCGCCTCGAACATGGCGAAGGCCGCCGCCGCCCAGATCGGCATGGTGGCGGTAAATGCCGCTACCGGAGCCGGTGACCCGGGGGTGGTATCGATGATGACGGATTATGCCGTGGCAAAGATGGTAAGCGTTCCCACGGAGTACGAGGCGGACGAAGGGGGGTTCTACATCGCCTGTTCGGCGGGCTTCAATCCCGGCGGAGCAGCGGCGGCCATGGTCAGAATGGAAAGCATTGTGAACCGGCAGGCGGAATTTCACGGAAAGTTTGATCCCTACGACCATCCCGAGACGCCGAACCGGGAGAAAAAGCTGGCCCTGATGATGACGGACTACAGCGGCGGCCACGTGAAGGTAGATAAAAACAAAATCCTCATCGATGATATGCTTTTTGCGGAGGTTGCCTGGACTGATTTTGACAACGAATTGACAAGGGAAACCGCCTATCTGGTAGCCGGGGCCATTGCCCGGGGGATCCACGACAATGACAATCTGTCCGGCTGGAACTGGCGGCCCAGCGGCCGGGGGGACGGACTGGAGGATTATCTCACCGATGACCGGGTTTACGAGCCCCTGAAACAATTCGTGGCGGAGCGTCACTTGGAGCGGGAGCTTAAAAAGCTCATAAGCGCCGTTTACAGCGGGGAGGTCATTACCGATGTCCGGACGAAGCTCCATGAGGCCGACGAGGCAAGACAGGAAAAATGGAAGGAGCGGCTGGCCAGGACAAAGCTGGCTGACTCGGAGCTGGTGAGCGAGTTCGTGGATAACGGGGACCGGTACAACGATGTATATCTGCCTGACTATGCCCGGCAGCAGGCGCTGCGGGTTTTTGACAGCGATAACGCTCCGGAGGATCTCAGCAAGGTGTATGCGGTAATCGCCAGAGCCTGTATGCAGGATCTGGATTTTCCGGAGGCCCATAAAAAGGCTGATTACGCCCTGCTGCTGAATCCGGCCAGCGCCTTTAACCATGTGACCCTGGCGGATATCTACCGGGGGGAGGGGAATCCGGAAGCGGCCCTTGAGGAATGCCGGACAGCTATCGCCTGCGATCCGAAATTTTCCCCGGCCTACTACATTGCCGGGGATATAGCTGACGAGCTGGGACGGGAGGAGGAAGCCCTGAACTTTTATCGGGAGCACAAGCGCCTTGAACCGGAGGCCAACGGCTACGAGCTGAAGTATCTGGAAAAGCTTGACCCGAAAGAGGCCGGAAAAATCCGGGAGGCCAGGCGAAAGTTGGCGGAGAAATGGGCGAAGGAGCTGCCCACCCGGGAGCAGAGGCTGAAGAAGCAGGCCGAGGAAAAGGAGAAGGAGATAAATAAAGCTGACCCTGGGCGTGAGAAAAAATCAAAGAAACAAAAACAAACCACAGGGCTGAAAATTAAATAATTAAGAAAGTACACCCGTGGAGCTAAATTCCTTAGCTACCGGGTGTATTTTTGTGAAAGTTCTCTTGTAAATCAGGAAAAACGGACAATAAGTCAGAAGTGTATAATATAAATAAAATATGTATAAAATAAGAAAACAACAGAAAAAAACGAAAAGGAGCCGCTGACTTCGTTTGGGTGATGTAAAGTATTTCAGCTCGTGTATATACTTCATACACAGGGCTTGAGCTTATATGAGACAGCATTTTTACGGATTACAGGTTTACAGAATGTATACAATATTTTGTGAATAAACAGCTTGATTTTATAAAAAACTCTTTGTATAATCTGCAATATCAAAAAACAGATATGTGATTAAACAAAGGGTAACGGCGCCTGAACCAACGTAAACGGATTTCCTCATCTTTCCGATGACGGTTGCGCTGAGGCAGACTGCCCCGCGCAAAGGTCACGAAAGAAGGAGCGTTTTTATTATGGCAGATATGGAAAAAGCAAAGGAATATTGTGAGCGGGTACTGGCGGAAATCATCAAGCGGGATCCGGATCAGCCGGAGTTTCATAATACCTGTAAGGAGGTTCTCAGCACCATTACCCCGGTGGTGGCCCAGCACCCGGAGTATGAGGACGCCTGCCTGCTGGAGCGGTTCTTTGAGCCCGAGCGGATCATCACCTTCCGGGTCCCCTGGGATGACGATAATGGCAAGCTTCATGTAAACCGGGGCTTCCGGGTTCAGATGTCCAGCGCCATCGGACCCTATAAGGGCGGCCTTCGCTTCCATCCTTCTGTAAACCTCTCCATCCTGAAGTTCCTCGCCACCGAGCAGATTTTGAAGAATTCCCTCTCCGGCCTCCCCATCGGCGGCGGCAAGGGCGGGTCCGACTTTGACCCCAAGGGCAAGTCCGACCGGGAAGTAATGCACTTCTGCCAGAGCTTCATGACTGAGCTCTTCCGCCACATCGGTCCGGACGTGGACGTTCCCGCCGGTGATATCGGCGTAGGCGGCCGGGAGATCGGCTACCTTTTCGGTCAGTACAAGCGCCTCCGGAATGCTTATGAGGCTGGCGTTCTCACCGGCAAGCACCTGGCCTTTGGGGGCTCTCTGGCCCGCACCGAAGCTACCGGCTACGGCCTCCTCTATTTCGTGGAGTGCATGCTCAACGACAATGGCATCGGCTTGAAGGGCAAGACCGTTCTCGTGTCCGGTTCCGGCAACGTGGCCACCTACGCGGTGGAAAAGGCTTATCAGCTGGGGGCAAAGCCCATCACCTGCTCCGACTCCAACGGCTATGTGGTGGACCCGGAGGGCATTGACCTGGCCCTCCTGAAGCAGATCAAGGAAGTAGAACGGGGTCGGATCAAGGAATATGCCGAGCGTAAGGAGGGCGTTGAGTACCATGAAGGCTGCGCCGGGGTATGGACCGTAAAGGGAGATATCGCCCTGCCCTGCGCGACCCAGAACGAGCTGAACCTGGAGGCCGCTCAGGCTCTCGTGGCTAACGGGGTAATCGCTGTCGGCGAGGGGGCCAATATGCCCTGTACTCTGGATGCCATCGCTTATCTCCAGGAGAACGGCGTGTACTTCGCCCCGGCCAAGGCGGCAAACGTAGGCGGCGTGTCCGTCTCCGCCCTGGAAATGAGCCAGAATTCCGAGCGGCTCTCCTGGACCTTCGAGGAGGTTGACCAGCGGCTCAAGACCATTATGATCAACTCTTACAAGCAGGCAAAGGAGGCCGCCGAGCATTACGGCCTGGGAAACAACTTCCTGGCCGGAGCCAACATCGCCGGTTTCCAGAAGGTGGCCGCCGCTATGTACGCGCAGGGCATCGTCTGATTGCGGCAGAAAATTTTCTTCCCGGGTGGAGCCGATCCGCCCGGGATTTTTGTAACCTGCATGTATGTGTACATAAACAGCCGCTCTCTGCCAACCGGGAGAAATTGCCTTGCATTTTTCTGAAAGACTGCATTATAATAAAAATGAATATTTGTCCATAACGGAAGAGCCAATTATAGACGCTTGATTTTTTATGCTGATACCTGCTTCTGCGGGCAGAGGGGAGGAATTTTCCTTGAAAGAGCGTGAGACGCTGTGGGAAGCCTGTCTGAATAAAGGCGTAAGCCGCCGTTCTTTTTTGAAAAGCTGTGTGGCTTTGACCTCGCTGATGGGTCTGAGCACCGATTTTGTATCCCGGGTGGTCGAGGCGGCGGAAACCAAGCCTCTGCCGGTGGTGCTGTGGCTCAGCGGTCAGGAATGCACCGGCTGCAGCGAGTCCTTCGTCCGTACCGGGGCGCCGCTGCCCTCCGATGTGCTGCTGAACAGTATTTCCCTGGAGTACAGCCATCTTTTGAGCGCCGGCAGCGGCGACGATTTGGAAACCCATTTGGAAAGGATGATGAAGGAGTACCGGGGGAAATATATCCTGGCGGTGGAGGGGGCAGTGGCCACCGGCGACAACGGAATTTACTGTATGACCGGCGGCAGGCCCTTCATGAAAATTCTGCGGGAAGCGGCGGCGGGGGCGGCGGCGGTCATCGCCTATGGTTCCTGCGCCGCCTACGGGGGAATCCAGGCGGCGAAACCGAATCCTACCGGCTCGGCGGGAATAAGCCGGTACATTTCGGCCAGGGCGGTGGTGAACGTCCCGGGCTGTCCTCCGGTTCCGGAGGTCATGACCGGCGTCGTGATGCACCTGGCGATGTTCGGCGTGCTGCCGCCCCTTGACAGCGACAACCGCCCCAAGCAGTTCTTCGGAAACCGGATTCATGATACCTGCTACCGCAGGCCATTCTTCGATGCGGGAATGTTTGCCGACCGCTATGACGACGCGGGGGCAAAGGCCGGCTGGTGCCTGTACCGCTTGGGCTGCCGCGGGCCGGTGACCTACAGCTCCTGCGGAAATATGCGCTGGTATCAGGGAATGTCCTATCCGATTCAGTCCGGCGCCGCCTGCATCGGCTGCACTTCTGCAAAATTCTGGGATGAGGGGCCTTTCTCGGAAAGGCTGCCAAAGTACGGCCCCCTGGGGGATATCGATATGATCGGCGCCGGGCTGGCTGCTGCCTCCGTAGCGGGGGTGGCCGTCCATGGGGCCTTGTCCCTGCTGCAGAAAAAGAAGCGTGACGAAGCGGAGGCGGCCGAGGCCCGCCGCGTCATGAATGGTCAGGGAGGGAATAAATAATGCAGCACGTAGTTGTTGACCCGGTTACCCGCATAGAGGGCCATCTGAGGGTAGAGCTGATGATTGACGAGGCCACCGGCCGGGTGGCTGACGCCCTTTCCTCCGGTACAGCCTGGCGCGGTCTGGAGCTTATAATGCACGGACGGGATCCCCGTGATGCCTGGGCCTACATTCAGCGGATTTGCGGCGTCTGCACGACGGCCCATGCCCTGGCCTCTCTCCGAGCGGTGGAAGACGCTTTGAGCATCAAGATTCCGAAAAATGCAAATTACATAAGAAATATAATGGGGGCCTCCCTGACGGTGCAGGATCATACTATTCATTTTTATCACCTGCACGGCCTGGACTGGGTGAGCCCCGTGGCGGCTCTGTCGGCAGACCCGGCCACCGCCGCCCGGATCGCGGCTTCCCTGGCGGAGACCTACAGGGTGCCAAATCCGACCCTGGAGGAGGTATATTCCTCTGCCCCGAAGGATTTTCCGGCGGCCACTCCGGATTATTTCCGGACTGTGCAGCGCAAGCTGAAGACGATAGTAGACAGCGGGCAGCTGGGGATATTCTCGGCCCAGTGGTGGGAGCATCCCGACTACAATTTGCTGCCCCCGGAGATTCATCTCGTCGCTGTCTGCCACTATTTGGAAATGCTTGACCGGCAGCGGGAGCTGGTAACGCCCCATGTTATTTTTGGCGGTAAAAATCCCCACCCCCACTATGTAATGGGCGGTATGCCCTGCTCGATTTCCCTCCGGGACGGAAATTCTCCCATTAACGCCGCCCGTCTGGCGGAGGTGAAAAAGGCCATTGATCTGGGCCGCCGCCTCGCAGCCAGGTATTACCTGCCGGATGCTTTGGCCATGGCCTCGGCTTACGTGAAAGCAGGCTACCTTGACGGGGGCGGGCTGGCCGGGGAGCGGGTGCTGGGCTTCGGCTCCTTCCCGGAGGAGCCCTTCCTGAATACAAAAGAGGGCGGTTTCTTTAATAATCTGCTGGTTCGGACCAACGGGGTCGTTGAGAATTTCGGCCGGGGGGCGCAGATTGCCGATATCCACAGGATTTCAGCGGAGGACCTTACCGATGGCAGCGCTTTCGGGGAAAGTGTGGGCCATGCCTGGTTCAGGTATCAGGGAGCGGAGGAGCTTCACCCCTGGAAGGGACAGACCGAACCTGACTACACGGGACCGAAGGACGGAACCGATACAGATTGGCGGGCCCTCGACGAACAGGGCAAGTACTCCTGGGTCAAGACGCCCCGATGGAAAGGCAGGCTTTGTGAAGTGGGCCCCTTGGCCCGTTACATCATCGTTTACACGAAGGCCCGGCAGCAGATCCTGCCTGACATGACCTGGGCTGAGAAGTTGATGGTGGATCAGGTGGACTACGTTTCCTCCCTGCTGGGCAGGCGGGCCGAGGAATGGATGCCTACCATGGCAGGCCGCATGGTTGCCCGGGCCCTGGACGCTCAGCTTAATTCGGAGATTGCCAGGTATTTCTTTGACCGGCTGATCGCCAATGTCCGCACCGGCGATACACAGGTGGCCAATATGGAGCGCTGGGATCCGGCGGCCTGGCCGAAGCAGGCCCGGGGAGTCGGCCTCTACGAAGCGCCCCGGGGGGCTTTGAGCCATTGGGTTACCATTGACGGCGGAAAAATCGACAATTACCAGTGCATCGTTCCCACGACCTGGAACGCCTGCCCCCGGGATGATAAGGCCGGGCGGGGGGCCTATGAGGCGGCGATGATGCAGACAAGGGTGAAAAATCCCCGTCAGCCTTTGGAGATTTTGAAGGTCATTCGCTCCTTTGATCCCTGCATGGCCTGCGCGACTCATCTGTATGATCTGCAGGGAGAGGCGCTTCGCATCGTGACTACAGATCCCTACAGCGGATCGAGAGTAGAGGAGGCGGACGGCGATGGATGCAAGTAATGTCAGCGTTGTTCAGCGCCGGATCTACTATTTGTTCAGTCCCTTCCTCCGGCTGTTTCACTGGATAATGGTGGATTGTATCTGCGTTCTGTTCGTCACCGGCATCCTTATCGGCAAGCCCCTGGAAATCATGAACTTTGAGCCCTCGTCAACCTTTCTTCTGACGAATGTGGTGCGGAATCTGCATTTTCTGGCGGCCTTTGTGTTCTGCGCCTCCTTCGTGCTGAGGGTCTACGGCTTTATCATCAACAAGGGAGACCGGCTTTTCCCCCGCTTTTGGGAGGGGCACTTCTACCGGGAAACGGTTGATGTGACCCTTCACTATATGCTGCTCAGGAAGGCCCATAAATCCTATCTGCGCAATCCGCTGGCCCGGATGTCGTACGCTTTTCTGTACGTGCTGGTGGCCATCGAGGTGCTTACCGGGTTTGCCATGTACCTGATGGTGAATCCGGACAGCGTCTGGGCCTTTGCTTTCTCCTGGGTAAATACCGCCTTGGGCAGCGAGTTTATGACTCATCTCGTCCACCACTACGCGGCCTGGGCGATCATTCTCTTTGCCTCCGGGCACCTCTACATGGTCACCCGGGCGGAGTTCATGGAGGGGGAGAGCGAGGCGTCCAGTATGTTCTCCGGCAGCAAGGTTCTGGTGCACGTGCCTACCGACGTTAAGGAGATAATCTGATTGTAAGGAAAAGGGGGATTTATTGTGTGCGCGACCTGTGGATGCGGAAATCATGACCATACTCATGCTCACGATCATGAGCTGCCTGCCGGAACCAGCCACCTGCACCTCAGGGCAGCCGGAATAACCGGGGCCCAGACTGAAGAGATCAGGCGGGAGCTGTACGGCTTGCCGGGGATTCTCGAGGTTCATACCCATGAGGACAGCGAGGTCATCGGCGTCAGCTATCAGAATGGAGTAACCGGGCTGACCGATCTGATAATGGCGTTTGAAAAGCGGGGACTAAAGGTAACGATTTAAGGAAAATCCGGGGATAGGCGGTGGTCTGTCCCCGTTTTTTAGAGGTGAAGTCTCGTGCATGAGGGAGCCATTGCGGAGGGGATTTTGTCCATCGCCCTGGATTATCTTCACCGAAACAAAGGCGCCGTGATCGGCCGGGTGGGACTGAAGCTGGGGGAGCTCTCCGGCGTGGAGGAATACGCCCTGCGGACTGCCTGGCTGGTGGTGACGAGAGGAACGGCAGCGGAAAATGCTGCCCTCGTAATAAATCGTATCCCACTGGTGGGCCGCTGTCATAACTGTGAGAGGGAAGCGCCCATCGGAAAGAAAATGCAGGATTCGGCAGGACTTATCGGGCCGGAATACGGCCCCCGGCTAATGCCATACAGTTTCGTCTGCCCATTTTGCGGCGAGCCCCTGGAGGTAATCAGCGGCCGGGAAATGCAGGTGGACTATCTGGATATTGAATAGCGGCAGGAGTATATATGAGAATAGAAGTAAAAAGCGATATTCTGGGAGAAAATAACCGGGCGGCGGACAGGCTGGCTGAACTGTTTCGAGAGAAGGGTATTTTTGTCCTGAATATAATCGGCTCCCCCGGGGCGGGAAAAACCGCTCTGCTGGAGAAGGTCTTTCAGAAATTGGACGGAAGCCTGCGAATTGCCGTCATAGAAGGGGATTTGTTCACGGAAAGGGACGCGGCCCGCATTGAAGCCATGGGCATCCGGGCAATCCAGTTAAACACCCAGGGCGGCTGCCACCTTGACGCTCCCATGATCGAAAGGGCCTGGACAGAGCTGGCGAAGGACGGCGCGCTGCCCCTGCCGGAGCTGCTGATTATCGAAAATGTAGGAAATCTCGTCTGTCCGGCGGAGTTTAATCTGGGAGAGGACATGAAGCTGGTGGTCCTCTCGGTGGCGGAAGGGGCGGATAAGCCCCTGAAATATCCCCTGATCTTTAAGGAAGCCGGGGCCGTTGTGTTCAGCAAGACGGATCTGCTCCCTTATGTGGATTTCGACTATGAGGGGGCGGAAAGGGATGTGGCCATGCTCCATCCCGGCGTGGAGATTTTTCCCCTGTCGGCGAAAACCGGCGAGGGCCTGGACAGCTTCTGCCAGTGGCTCAGAACCAGGACGGCGGAGAAGAAAGAGAACAGCAGGATAAAGAATAATGGATAATGATCGGGTTGATGCTCCGGAGCTGGCGCTGGGGACGAAAGTGCTTCGGGCGGAATATTCGGCCGGGGCGGCAAAACCGGTGGTGGTGCTGGGGATCGGGAACATTCTCCTCGGGGATGAAGGCTTTGGGGTCAGGGTCGTGGAATACCTTTCCCGGGAGGGCGGCCTGCCGGATAATGTGGAGCTGGTGGACGGCGGAACCCTGGGGGCGGAGCTGCTGCATTTTGTCACCGGGGCCCGGCGGCTCATTATCGTGGACGCGGTGAAGGGCGCCAAGGGAGACGCCTCGGGGAAGATATACCGGCTGGCGGGAGACGAGGTGAACGATCATTTTTCCCGGCGGTTGATGGCCCACGAGCTGGGGATAACTGATTTGCTGGCCCTGATGAATTTTACCGGTCAGAGGGCGCCGGAAATTATCGTGCTGGGGGCGGTGCCCTACGACCTGTCCCCATCCCTGGCCCTTACGGAGAAAATGGCGGCCATCGTCCCGAAAATGGCGGATATGGTAAGGGACGCCGCTAAAATTTAACAATGCGGTTGTGGTTATAGGAAATTGCGGAACAATTGTCATCTGGCGGCGTTTAACGGTTAAAGCCCGCTATAACACAGCGGATGAAAATATCCGTATCCCGGGCGATTTTTCCGTGAAAAATACTTCGCCGCATGGTATAATCAATGAATCAAAATGGTTGCGGGGCAGGTATTTAGCGGCCCGCTCAGGAAAGGAAGATTAAGAATGTTTGTTAAAGAACGCATGACCGGCAATCCCCTTACCGTTACCCGAGATACCGGTATTGATGAAGCGATGAATATCATGAAGCGGAACCATATCCGCCATCTTCCGGTGGCCGAAAAAGGACATCTCTACGGCTTCATCGATGAGGGAGACCTGCAGAAGGCAAGCCCCTCCTCCGCCTCCCTCCTTTCCCGCAACGAGCTGCTTACTCTTTTGGCAAAGATCAAAGTGCGGGATGTAATGCCCAGAACCCTGATTTCCATCACTCAGAACGCTACCATCGAAGAAGCGGCCCTTCTGTTCAAGCAGTCAAAGCGCAGCGGCCTCCCGGTGGTCGACGACGCCGGTATCGTAGTGGGAGTGATCACCGAGACCGACGTATTCACCACCTTTATTGAAATTATGGGACTGGAAAAAGGGACTACCCGCCTTACGGCTGTTGTTGACGACCGTCCCGGTACCATTGCGGAAATCTGCGGCGTCTTCGCCGAGAATGGCATCAACATCGAAAGCCTAGTAACTGTCCCCCAGCCGGAGGAAAAGCTGCAGCTTATCATCCGGGGAGATTTCCCCGCCGAAGGCATTACCGGCAAGCTGGAGGAAAAGGGAATCAAAGTCATCCACAGCGTCCGCATAGGTGACAGATAAATGAAAAAAACAGGTTATCTTGGCCCCCGGGGAACCCATAGCGAGGAAGCGGCCCTATATCTTGAAAGCCTGACCGCAACGGGAGAAAAGGCGGAGCTGGTGCCCTACCCGGAAATCGCCGACGTCTTTGAGGCAGTCCGGCTGGGAGCCGTGGACAAAGCCCTTGTCCCGGTGGAAAATTCCCTGGAAGGCCCCATAAACATAACCCTTGACATCATTGCCCGCACCGACTCCATCGGCGTATCGAGAGAATTGATCTGGCCGGTGCGCAACAACCTACTGGCAAAGTGCGAAGCCAGGGATATTAAAACCATTCACTCCCATGGACAGCCCTTCAGCCAGTGCCGGAGCTTCCTGCGCAGCAGCTTCTCCTGGGCAGCCCTGATTGAAGAAACCTCCACGGCAAAGGCGGCGGAAATTGTTTCCCGCAGCGATCCCGCCGAAGGGATGGCCGCTATAGGAACCAGGCGGGCCGCCGAGATTTACGGACTGAACATCATCGCCAGGGACATCCAGGACAACCGGGAAAACTGCACCCGCTTCTACGAGATATACGGGGGAAAAAGCTGGCGGAAGGATAAGGATGAAGAACCGCCGCTCAGCAAAGGCCAGGCCCTCCTTGTCTGCCAGATCGACGGCAGCAAGGCCGGAAGCCTTTTGGCCGTGCTCCAGGATTTTGCCCGGTTCGGGGTAAACCTTACCCGGATAGAATCCCGGCCCGCCCGCACCTACCTGGGGGCCTACATATTCTTCTTCGATCTGGAAGTCGACAACAATATAGAAGCGATCCGTCAGGCAGTGGAGGCTGTGCGCAGGCGCAGCATCTGGCTCCGCTATCCCGGAGAATTTCCGGTGATCAGGACGGATAAATATTAAGTAAAAAATCTCCGAAGGCTGACCCGGCAAGGGCGGGACAGTATCCGGAGATTTTATTTTGAAAATTTTTCAAAAAAGGATTGACAAAGGACTATCAAATTGATATTATACACGAGTCGCTCACCTCGGTGAGCAGCGGGGAAGCCCGCGGGTGTTCTCTGAAAACTGAACAATGCAGCAAACATGAATCACTTTGAAAAAAGG
>CAZIKQ010000013.1:0-38543 GCA_964540025.1 uncultured Schwartzia sp.
AGCTCCTTTTTGTCCGGCAAATAAAGCTGGTATTCTGACGCATAGATGTTGGAATTCTCCGGCAAAGTAATCTCTACCAAAGCGTCATCTTTTTCTTTGCAAAGCAGGATTCCGATGGTTGGATTTTCGTCCGGCAGCTTTTCGTATCGGTCATAGTAATGCACATACATCAGCATCTGCCCCAAGTCCTGATGAGTCAGCTTGTCAATTTTCAAATCGATCAGCACATAGCAGCGGAGCAGACGGTTATAAAAAACAAGGTCCACATAGAAATTTTCTTCCCGGTAAGTGAACCGTTTCTGCCTGGCCTCAAACAGGTATCCTTTCCCAAGTTCTAACAAAAACTTTTGGAGTTTGTTGATAATCGCTGTCTCTAAATCAGATTCCACAAATTTTGCTTTTTCGTCCAGACCGAGAAACTCCAGCACTGTTGGCTGTTTTACGATGTCCTGCGGCCTGGTAACAATGTTCCCCTCTGACGCAAGGCGCAGAACCTCGCCCTTTTCCCGGCTGAGCGCAAGTCGTTCATAGAGGCTGGAGTTATATTGCCGCTGCAAGGTGCGGATGCTCCATCCTGACTGTGTGGCTTCAATTTCATAAAATTTCCGCTCGTTCTCATCTTTGATGCGCATCAACAGCAGATAGTGCGACCAAGGGAGTGTGAATGGCAGCGTTTCCTCAAAAAGGCGAAACGCTGTTTCGGATTTTTCCACCGCAAATTTCCGAAACACTGTCTCGGAAATCCTGCTCTGATAGGTCAGGTAAAATTTTCTCGCGTTTTCAAGTGTGTCCACGGAAAATCCCCGGCCAAATTGCGTATTCATGGCCTCGGATAAGTTTTTGATGATTTGCCGGCCATATTTTGCGCGGCTTTCACCCTGCTGCTCCACCTCTACGATCCATTTTCCGATTGCGTAAAAGGTCATCAACTGGACAAGATTGATCTGCCTTGCGGCGATACTCCGGGCGTACTCCACCAATTCAATGGAATTACGGCACAGGTTGTTTATTGGGAGATTTACGCTATCTTCCGGTATCAATTCGTTTGCCATCCCGTCCCTCCTTACAAAACCTTCACCCTGGTTCCCGGGGCCAGCAGCTTGAAAATCTCCCCTGCGTTGATTTTTGCCGGGCTATCGGCAAAGCTGCTGTCCCGGAACACCGCCCGGAGGGGTTGACGCTTGGCGATCTCCCTGATAACGCCGTCGGGGAGATTTTCATCGAAGCAGGCGATCAGATCGCCATCGCCTACGGTGTGGACGGTACAGCCCTGGATTTCCTCGGAGGCGTGGGGCAGGGACAGGGGCAGGCCCCACTCCAGCAGACAGCCGAACAGCAGGTCAAGATCGGTGCGGTCGGGCTTGATGTTGCTCACCAGCCGGTCCAGCATCCCCTGGTCGTATTCCCCGGCGGAGTAGTACACGTCGGTCATATTGCTGTCGGCCAGCTTGAAGACCCGGAAGCCCCCGTCAAAGGGCTTGCTGGGATTGTCGGCAGCAATCTTCTTTGCCGCCCGGCGGATACGCTCCTTGCCGATTTCGCAGATGTTTTTATATCCCGCCTTGTAAGCCTCGCTCTTTTCGTCACAGGGTTCTGGCAGCTGCACCATAATGAATTTCCGATGGCCGCCGTCCTCGGCGTTCAACTGCATGACGGCGTGGGCGGTGGTGGCGGAGCCGGAGAAGAAGTCGAGAACAATATCATCATTGCTTTTTGAACACAGTTTAATACATCGCTCAACGGTTCCTAACGGCTTGGGTTTAGGGAATAGGCGTTTATCAAATCTGAGATCAATAAATTCCTCGGTGCCTCGCTCACTATTTACATCCTTAAACACCCATGAACTTGTAGGTTTAACTAATGCACGGTTCTCCAAATAGTCTTTCTGCATTATTCCCCAGATTTTCCTTGTTGGCATAAATTTAACAACAAGCTCAGCGATTGATTTTTCAGCAGTTTCAAGCCCCCAACGCCAATTTCCTTCCTTTCCATCTTCGCGTTGAGGCTTAATCTGAATATATCCTTCTATTGGAATATCTTCACGGGATGGATAGAAATCACCGGTTTCCTCACAATAATAAAAGTAGTAGAAGAGATTAGGACGATCTTCACGCAAATCATTTTCGCCAGTCTTTCGTAAATCTATTTCTCTATATCTTCGACCATTCTTGTCAATTTTATTATATCTTCTTGTGATTTCCTCAGTAGGTTCAAATCCATACCACAATAACTGCTCAATAATTTTCGCATATATGAGTATATACTCATGTGCGGTTGCGATATATTTATCATCAGAGCGCCCCTTGGGATTGTTTGTATTGGATATTATCCCAACACAGTTACTTTCACCAAATACCTCATCACAGATGAACTTTAGAGTATTGGCTTCGTTTTCATCAATACTGATAAAAATAACCCCGTCTTCACGCAATACATTCCTCGCCAGCAACAGCCGGGAATAAATCATGCTGCACCAATCGGAGTGAAACCGTCCGTTGCTGTCGGTATTGCGGAAAAGCCGGTTGCCGGTTGCTTCGTCTATCTGCCCAATACCTTCGCTGAACTCTTCTCCGCTCATATCGAAATCATCCCGATAGATGAAGTCGTTGCCGGTGTTGTAGGGCGGGTCGATGTAAATCATCTTTACCTTGCCCAGATAGCTCTCCTGCAACAGCTTCAGCACTTCCAGATTGTCTCCCTCAATGTAAAGGTTCTCGGTGGTGTCCCAGGCCACGCTTTCCGTTGGGCAGGGACGCAGGGTCTTGCGGATGGGGCGGTTGGCCTCCACGATAGCTGCCTTCTTGCCCACCCAGGTAAACTCGTAGGCTTCGTCGCCTGCTAAAACTTCGTCAGACAGCATCTGCCGCAACAGCTCAAAATTGACCGCTTTTTTCAGCTTCCCGTCCTCTCCCCGGCCCTCGGTGACACAATTCGGGAACAGCGCGGCCAGCTTTTCAATATTGACCTGAGTTAAATCAGGAGTTTCCATGCGTAGCTTGTCCATCACTACTACCTCCATTTTTTATAGGGAGCATTGACTTCATAAGTTCCATAATTTCCAGTTGTCCATTTTGGAACTGCTGTTGTTGCATCATGGAGTTGACCATACCCTTGGGAATATATGGGTTCTGTATCGTTTCCCATGTGATTTTATTCTCATAACCAAGGGATTTAGCTATTTCCTCGAGCAGTTTACACTGTTCAGTTTCAATTTTTTTGAAATCCTCCTTTGTTGGGTTTCCTACACATAGCTTATCATAATATGCTTTCCATTGAGTACGAACTTTTTCATCATCGGCAAACACAATTTCAATAATATTCAAGGCATGTACACTTGCATCATTCCATCCATATAACCGGTTGGTCATCAGTGTTTTGAAAATTTTCATTTTGTCTTGTCTTTTTCTTGCTCTGTCCTGCAATTTTTGCCCGACAATCACAGCCACAATCGGGGCTAAAATAATGGCCGCTATATTGATGTAATCTAAAAAGTCCATCACAATTCCTCCAACTCTTTCTTGTTCCGTTTCAACTCCGCATTCATTTGAACCTGCTTATTAAACTGCTTCTCCCGGCGGATTTTCTTCTCCAGCGCCGCAATCTGCTTTTGCAGTGCCTGTCTGCGATTGTCCCGCTCCACGGACTCTTTCAGGGTTTCGCCCGTCTGGGAAAGCGGCTCCCCGGCAATCTGCCGGACGAAGTTTTCATATACTTTATCGGTACTCAGGCCGTCTGATTTAAGGGGCAGGGCGGCTTCCTCCAGCCAGCCGGTGTGGTAGTAGTTCCCAACCCGGAAAGCGTTTGACCCGCTGTCCGCCGCCTCCTTATAGGCCGTCCACGCCTGGTATTTTCCCTCGTACTCCAGCAAAAACAGAATATGGTAGGGAATCTCCCTGTCAATCTGCCGCAGGACGGCTTCGTCCAGCCGGAGCGGTAAAGGTCGGTGTGAAACAGCACATCATAATTCAGCCGGCCGGTGGCAATGGGATTTTTGATGTAGTTGTCCTTAGTATAGGCGAAAGACCGTTTATAATCAATACACGGGTGGTTTGATTTGGGACGGTCCGGCGGGGAGCGTTAAAAGGCCAAGGCTCCCCTGTAGGGGAGCTGGCGGCGAAGCCGCCTGAGGGGTGAATGAAGAAAACAACCGAGCTTATCTGTCACCCCTCCGTGTCCAATTTTAGTTTAACACTTCAAATTGGCATTGAAACGACTAAAAAATGTCCCCCGCTTCGATTGAGTAAGCGGGGGACATTTTAGCTGACAGGGGATTTCCTTGATAGAACAGAGAAGGGGCTGATTTATCGTTTTTTTATCGTTTTGAATACTCCAGCTCCTGGGTAATTTCTTCGGGAACCGGGAGGCCGGCTTTTTCAAATTTCGCCTGAATAAATTCGATGGAATGAACCCGGGCGGCCCGCTTTGAGCCGGCCTTGGAGATAAGCTGGGTGAATTTTGGATTGGCCCGGAGGGCTTCCCGGTATTTTTTGGAGAAGGGACAATAGGCAAAGAGTATTTCCCGGGCCACCTTGTTCAGCCGGGAAATGCCGGTGGATTCCTGCTTTATATAGGTTTCGTATTCAGAGACGAAGACGTCGCTGTAGCTGTTGTGGAACCGGGCCAGGGCGGTTTTTACCTTTTCCTTTATATCCTCGGAGAGCTCGCCGTTTTTCTTGTAGAACTGGAGGTAGTTGATGTATTCGGCGGTGAGGGAGTGCTCCCGGATGTCGCTGTAGTGGACGCCCTGGATGCGGCGGCACATTTCCCATCTGAATTTGCCGCAGAGGTTCAGCAGGGTGTTTTCGATATCGGGCTGGTGGTAGATGGAGAGCATCAAGTGGGCGGGGGAGAGCTTATTGCGGCCTTCGATTTCCTGCCACATGACGCCCCGGCTGCCCATGTTGGGCATGAGGATGATGTAGGGGAGGACCTCCACGTTGTACTCGAAATGGTTTATCTTGAGGTCCACGTAGGATGTAAGGGTGGGGCGGCAGAAGCAGCTGAAGTCGATTTCCCGGATTTCGTCCAGGGTTTTCCGGACTTTCGCGGGGGAGAGGAGGCACCTTTCCATGGGCATGGTGACGTTTTCCTTGTAGAAGGCGGGGATGTAGGAGAAGAAGCTGCCGTAGGTCATCTTGTTGGCGCTCTTGAACATATTGTCAATTTCAAATTTGACCATGGCCTTTGTGTCGGTCTGCAGCTCGTCGGCTTTTTCCTTGGTGATGGCGTTGGTGCGCAGGTCTTCCCGGATGGTGTCCGTCCAGTCCATGTCGAATTCGTTCTTGGAGGGGGTGGCTTCTCCCCGGTAGATCTTCACCAGCCAGTCGTAGGCGGTCATTATCTGGTCGGCGGGGTCCTTCTCCCAGAGGAGGGCGTGCTTGTAGAGGGTGGCGGTGTTTTCAAGGCCCGCCAGATTTTCGTCCACGAAGCCAAAGTAGAAGAGCATCTTCACTTCGGCGGGGATGTCGGGAACCTCCATGCTCTTGAAGAAAGCGGCTTCGTAAATGGTGTAGAAGGTGGCGGTGATCTCCCGGCGGAGCCGGATCATCACGTCGGATTTCACGCCCTTGTCCGGGGCTTTTGCAAAGGCGGCAATGTTCCGCTTGAAGGCTTCACAGGTTTCATGGTCGATGTCTGCGAAGGCCAGGATCGTGTCCATGGCATTCTGAATGGAGGGTAGGTTGCTGCTGCCGGTATCCATGGCGTCCTGCCGGGCGGCTTCGTCAATTTTTGCTTTCTGGGTAAGGTATACTCTGGAAAATTCCAGGGTATCCAGCTTCGTCCGGCTGACGAAGGCGGCAAGATTTTCGATTTCCTTCAATATCAGGGGAACCGCCTGGACCGTCAGCATGATTGTTCCCACCGGCAGGTTGATATCCGCCGGGTAGTAGCTCTTTCGGAGCATTTCGTCCTGATCCTTGTAGGCCTGACAAAAATCCATCTGCCAGCCGTTCAGGATGGAGGGGGGATCGGGTTCCTGCAGCATTTCTACCGACTCATATTTCTGCGGCGCCTGCATGAGGGTGGCGCAGATGTTCCGGTAATCGGTGTAGTCCGATTTGAGGGTGAGGATCATGGTCCGGGCCTTTTCGTAGGCCGAGGCCAATTCCCCAAACATAGCGTTCAGAACGGACACGGCGGCGGAAGCGATGGCCGGGGCAATGGAGGGAGTGGCCTTGATGGCGGAAATAAGATCATCTTCGCTGTTGTAATCATAAGTGATAAGGGTACATTCCTCCGAGGCAATGTATTCGCATTCGTAAGTGTTTCCGGGCAGGTTGTAGGCGCCCAGGATAAAGCCACTTTTTGCCTCAAAGGAAAATTCATTTTTGTATCTGACGGTTACGCTGCCCTTTAACAGTAAGTCCAGGGCGGCGACAGGATCCCCCTGGCGATGGATGATCTGGTCTTTTGGTACGGTGATTTTTGCCATTGGTTCTTTCTCCTCATCGTAAGATAATTGAATGAAATCTCGCCGATCTCACGTATAAATTATAATGCAGTCCTTCAGAAAATGCCACAGGATTTTTCCGCATATTGGCAGAGAGCGGCTTTGCCGTTATAATGCAGCAGGGCGGAAAATTTTTCAGGCAATTTCTATCGATTAGCCGCGAGCGGTGAAAGACGGATGTAATAGAGTTGTAATAGAAAGGGAGGCAGCAATGGAGAAAAATTTTCGGAGCTTTGCCGGACAGCAGTTACCTGTCCGGGAAAAAGAGAAAAAGGTAACTGCCGTGCAGGCGGATGACTATTCCCAATACATAGATAAATTAAAGGAAGCCATCGAGGATCGGAAGGAGCTGGTGAAGAGGCTTGACCGGCTCGTGGCGGAAATAAGCGGCGAATACAGTAACCCGGGGAAAAAGTCGTTCGAGGATATGCAGCGTCTGGCGGAGCAGGAGGCGGCGATCCGCCTGGTGGAAAAGCGGATACTTCGGCTGACGGATCATATAAAAACCTACATCGATTATTTCTACAGTGATCCCTGTCCCAGCGATGATCCCCTGACCTGGGGGAATTAAGCCGGCAGCGAGGGGCGGCAGGCTGTACCGGTCAGGAGACGGGGGAGCTTTTGGGTATGAAAAAGCAGGAGGCATTTTCAGGCTTCCTGCTGGGTTGGGCCGCTGACAGGCGGCGGATCATTCAGTTTTTGACAGGCTGTATCGGGACGCGGAAATTTACTGGACGAAGCGGACCGGCAAAACAAGCTGAGAACGCAAGCTGATATGGATAAAGGGGCTTTGACATTTGCTTCCGGCCGGCTGTGCTAACCTCCTCAAAACCTACTGAAACCAAGCCCCGGCGTTCGGCTTGTCGGAGATACAATCAAAGGCTTTTCAACAGGCGGTCGTTAAGTTTGTAGTAGGTTTCCAGCTCTTCCTGCGTAAAAATCTTTTCGGCAGTGGCGGCAATCCTTTTGCAGGATTCCTCCTGAGCCTCCATGATGTGATTGCCGGTATCGGTTAGGGAGAGGTGGAAAACCCGGCGGTCGGTTTCACTCTGCTGCCGGATAACAAGACCGGCCTTGCACAGGCGGCTCACGATATTGGTAACCGTGGGACGCTGGACGTCGAAAATTTTTGACAGGTCGGAGGAGGTGATGGAGGGCTTGGAGGCGATGGCGCGTATATAGTAGAGCTGGGTCAGGGTAAGGTGCATGAAGGAGGGAGCGCTCTCCTTGCATTTCGTCTGGCTGTCCTTGCTGAATGCCTGTCGGAAATTCTCAGACAGCCGGCTTAACTGTTTTGCCAATTTCTTGGTGGTAATCCTGTCTGTGAACATGGATATTCCTCCTAACATTTTTCGCAACGTAACAAAACTCTTAGGAAAATTATACCATACGTTGGCGGAGATTGTCTAATTTATTCTGTATACAAAGTCCTCTTTTTCCGGAACGGGAAATTTGTTGGAGAGAAGATGGGGGATTTGGCAATCAATTGACAAACCGTCAAAAAATACTCTATAATGAAAACACTGTGTAAATAAATCCATAGGAGTTACCTTAATGGACGAAAAAATTACCTCCCGTCATTTGACCTTTGACCTGTACGCCTGTAAGCTTACCCAGGAAGATCTGGCTGGGCGCTTGCGGGAGGATTTGCCGGGGCTGCTCAAAGCCGACGGGTTTCATGTTCTCATGACGGACAGCCGGGACGTGGATGAAAAGCATGTGGCGGCGATGGTCCTCCTACAGGAAGGGCATTTTACCGTGCATATCTATCCTGAGCTTCGCTATGCGGCCTGTGAGTTTTACCTGTGTGTGCCGGGAGCCAAGCCGGAACGGATTTTCAAGGAGCTGAAAAAGCTGCTGCGGCCGGAAAAGACCAAGACGACGTACCTCAAGCGGGGAGATTTTGGCAAGGAAACCGATATGAAGCCAAGGGTCAAAACGAGGTTCGCCCCTCTGCGGAAGATAAAGAATACCGGGGCAAAGATGATTTCCTGCCTGAAGACAAACAAGAAATGATATCGGGGCGGCTGCCGTGGGCAGCTGCCTCTTTTCTTTTTCCTCCGGATGAAAGTCTACTAATAGACGAATGTTTGCCTTGCTTTTTTGCTAATGATTTAGTAAACTAAAGAGGATTTTGAATACCCCGAAGGAGGTCGTATCGGTGGAGCAGATTTTACATACCTCTGCTTTGATGCTTGAGGGGTCAAAGATAACTCTGCAAATCTTTTTTCTGACCTTGGTAATGGCTTTGCCCCTCGGACTGATCGTGGCCATGGCCAGGCTGTCCGGGCTGGGGGTTCTGCGCTGGGCCATGGAGTTTTACATTTGGATCATGCGGGGAACGCCGCTGATGCTTCAGCTGCTGTTCGTTTATTTTGCCCTGCCCATGGTGGGGATCCGGTTGAATGATTTAGCGTCGGCATTGCTGGCCTTTACCCTGAATTACGCGGCGTATTTCGCGGAGATTTTCCGGGCGGGGATTCAGTCGATTCCCCGGGGCCAGTACGAGGCTTCAAAGACCTTGGGCTTCACCTATGGGCAGACGATGCGGCACATCATCGTGCCGCAGATGATCGCCCGGGTACTGCCGCCGGTTTCCAATGAGACGATAAACCTTGTAAAGGACACTTCCCTCATTTATATTCTGGCCATGAATGATTTGCTGCGGGTGGCCCGCACCATCGTCCAGAGGGAGTTTGATATGACGCCCTTTTTCATTGCGGCGGTTTTTTATCTGGTCATGACCTTTGTTTTGACCTGGGGGTTCAAGAAGCTGGAGGCGCATTATGCCAAATACATCGATTGAGGACAATGGCGCCATGGTCCAGGTCACCGGGCTGACGAAGCGGTTCGGCGGGCTGACCGTATTGGACGGTATAGATATTACCATTCGCCGGGGCGAGGTGGTGGCGGTCCTGGGGCCCTCCGGCTCCGGCAAGTCCACGCTGCTCCGGTGTATGAACCGGCTGGAGGAGATCGATTCCGGCTCCATCGTGGTAGGGGGAGAGGCCCTGGTCGAAAATGACGACACGGGGAAGGCCCGCTATGCCGCCTCGGAGCGGGCCGGGAAAATTCTCGCCCGCATGGGCATGGTCTTTCAGCAGTTCAATCTGTTTCCTCATATGTCGGTTATCGAGAATCTCATGGCGGCCCCGAAAATCGTCAAGGGACAGATGGATGAGGAAATTCGCCCGGTGGCAGAGGAGCTGCTGCGAAAGGTGGGCCTCTTTGACAAGCGGGATGTGTATCCTTACCGGCTTTCCGGCGGGCAGCAGCAGCGGGTGGCCATTGCCCGGGCCCTGGCGATGCGTCCGGAGATTCTCCTTTTCGACGAGCCCACCAGCGCTCTGGATCCGGAGCTGACGGTGGAGGTTCTGCGGACGATACGGCAGCTGGCGGAGGAAAAAATGACGATGGTCGTGGTCACCCATGAGATGTCCTTTGCCCGGGATGTGGCCAGCCGGATCGTTTTCATGGATGATGGCCACATAATAGAAGAAAATACCCCGCAGGAGTTTTTCCTCAATCCGCAGGAGGAAAGGACCCGTTGCTTTTTAAGGAATATGCTGGATTAGAATGGTCCGGTTCAGCAATCAGTACACAGGTTCAATAATCAGTACACAGGAAGTATGGAGGAATAGAATATGATAGTCGTAATGAAGCCTTCGGCCACCGAGGAAAATATCGTAAATGTCCAGAAGCATATAGAGTCCATGGGGCTGTCCACTCACCTTTCCAAGGGTTCGGACGTTACCATCATCGGGGTTATCGGCGACAAGCATAAAATCGCCGTATTACAGATGAATTCCTACGAGGGCGTGGAAAAGACCGTCCGCATTACCGAGAAATACAAGCTGGTGAGCCGGGAATTTCAAAGCGAGCGCTCGGTAATCGACGTCCGGGGGGTAAAAATCGGTGGCCGGGAGCTGGCGATAATGGCCGGCCCCTGCTCCGTGGAGTGCGAGCCTCAGCTCATGGAGGCGGCCAAGGCGGTAAAGGCCGCCGGGGCCCAGTTCCTGCGGGGCGGCGCTTTCAAGCCCCGTACCAGTCCCTATGATTTCCAGGGGTTGGGAGAGGAGGGCCTGAAGCTCCTGGCCATGGCCGCAAAGGAATACGACCTGAGGGTGGTCACGGAAATCGTGGATATTGCCGACCTGGAGGTGATTTGCAAGTACGCCGATGTCTTGCAGATCGGCGCCCGGAATATGCAGAATTTCCGTCTGCTTCAGGCGGTGGGCCGCACCGACAAGCCGGTGCTGTTGAAAAGAGGGCTGGCGGCCACCATTGCGGAGTGGCTTAACGCGGCGGAGTACATCGTAAGCGCCGGCAATGATGACGTTATCCTCTGCGAACGGGGTATAAGGACATACGAGACGTTTACCCGCAATACCCTTGATCTCTCAGCGGTAGTGGCCGTGCAGGAGATGACCCATCTGCCCATTATTGTGGATCCCAGCCACGGCACGGGTCGCCGCTCCATGATCGCCCCCATGTCCCGGGCGGCGATTGCCGCCGGGGCGGACGGCCTTATCATTGAGGTTCATCCTCATCCGGAGGAGGCTCTTTCCGATGGTGATCAGTCCCTGAGGCCGGAGCAGTTTGCCGCGCTTATGGCGGAGGCCCGTCGTGTTGCTGAGGTAATGGGCCGCAGTATTTAACGGCTGGCAGAGGGGAGAACCCAAGATGAACAGGGAAGATCAGGATTTGCTCCGCTTCACGTCCCACAGTGAAGATGTGCTAAGGGCTATCAGGAAAAACGCCCGGTTCCGGCTGGCCATTATCGGCGTGGGGCTTATCGGCGGTTCTCTTGGCCTGGCTTTGAAGGACCGGCTGGGGGAACAGGTGTACATAACGGCGAACGCCCGCACGGCTAAGACCATGGAGCTGGCGGCAAAGCGCGGGGCCTGCGACCTGGCCACAAATGATCTGGCCCAGGTGGCGGGCGATGCGGACATCGTATTTCTCAGCACGCCGGTGCTTCAAATGGTGCCCATGGTGAAGAAGCTGATTCCCTATTTGAAGCCGGGGGCGGTTGTAACGGACGGGGGAAGCACCAAGGCCTATATTGCCGGGGAGCTGAAGGGGATTCTGCCCGCCGGGGTTTCCTACGTGGCGGGCCATCCCATGACCGGCAAGGAAAAGAGCGGCGTGGAGGCGGCGGATAAGGATCTCTTCGTTCACCATTGCTACGTGGTCGTCCGGGATACGGGAGCCCCGGAGGAAGCGGTTAATAAAATTATCGGCCTGGCTGAGACGGTGGGCTCTTCGGTAACTACCATCGACATCAGAAAGCACGATCGCTGCGCCTCTTTGATCAGCCATATTCCCCATGTGGCTGCCGCCGCCCTGGTGACGCTGCTGGACAGGAGCGGGGATGATCTGGCCGACGCCATGAAGCTGGCGGCGGGAGGCTTTAAGGATACCACCCGGATCGCCAGCTCCAACGCGGATATGTGGTCGGATATTCTGCTGACGAACCGGGAAGCGGTTACCGGCCACCTGGAAAGCCTGAAGGGAATTTTGGATGAGGTCATAAGGGCGGTCAGCGAGGGAAACCGGGAGGCCCTCCATGAATATTTCGCCGCGGCCAAACGCCGCCGGGATATTGTCATCGCCGAGACGGAGAAAAAATTCGACCTGTAATTTCAAATTTTGTTGGACAATGGGGCAGCAGTATGATACAATACTCTCCGTTGCACAGTGAAATAAGCGCTCGTAGTCCAGTGGATAGGACGGTGGCCTCCGAAGCCGCAAGCGTGGGTTCGACTCCCGCCGAGCGCACCAGTTGCATTGCCCTTTCAACTTGGTTGTCACAGTTGAAGTTCCGGCTCATAAAGAGCCAATTAGATTTTCGAGGAGAGCACGGTATTGTACCGTGCTCTCCTCGTTGTTTTATAGACTAAAGGCCACAATAAAAAAAGCGGGCCACATCATTGTAGCCCGCTTTCCCGCAAACGAGAATCAGGTGGGGTGATACTCCCGCATCTCCTATTGTAGCCCTGTAACTATATGGCGACGGCGGCCCGTTCCGTCCTCAAAGTCTCTTTCTGGCTATAGTATATTCATGTGTCAGGGATTGTCAATGTGTTTGAGCGTTCCCGATAAACAAGCACTGCACATATTGATGTTCGTTTGTTTCCTCCTTATGCCATAGATGGCGCCGCGCATGGATGACCGTATTCATAGATGGCGTCACTGGGGAGATCGATTTCGTCAGTCCAAAATACGCACGTCCGGCTGCTGTCCAGCTGAACCTGTTGAAACAGGCCATAGGTTGTCATCAGTACGCGATAACTTGGAATTGCCTGAATATCTTCCTTTACGTCGTATAAGACGGCTTTCCCGTCATCGAACAAAACGCGCAGGCAGTAATTGTCCATCGGCTCAAGGGTCTTGATTCTGGGAATCATGGATGGCCTCCTCAATTTCTATTTCAATGGCGGGAGCTTTTTGATTTTTTGCGAGTCCCACATTTCCTGCAATTCAGATTGATGCTTTTTTAGCCACTCTTTCACTAACTCTGGCCTTTTTGCGGGAGGTCGCCCTGTATCATTTCCAATGTCTTGATATTGAATTCCCCGAGATACTCGCCATACAGGGCGTGAATATGGCTTGGTTCATGTTCCTTTGGTTTGAAGAACATTTTGATAACGATTCCATAAAATCTTGCTATTTCCGGCATATATTTTCCCTCCACTCGCCAGTCCTTCGGGGCGGCTTTTTATTTGCCCTGCCATGGCTTTTGTCCGCGTCTGAGTCTTTCACGGATGAGGCTTGTAACTCACGGTTTTTTCAGCGATAAATTGGGCTCGGGCTGTGGCGGCGAATGTGTCGGCTCCTTCTCCGATAGTCCTGATCACTTTCTGGGATCTGAGACGGGCATTGGCCGCAAGGTATTTTACATAGTCAAGGATGATGGTTCGGTCACGGGGGCTCAAGCTTGACAAAATCAATGAGGACTTGTCGTTCCCGGTAGCCAAAGCCGTGTTGCCGGACAAGTTTATCAATGCTTTACCCGGAAATTGGCTTAAACATCTCACCCTCTTGATTAGTTTAACAAGTAAAAAGTTGAGCGTCAACAAAATGTTGTTGATAGACATTACCATCTATAATAGCAACTGAGGAAAGTTTTTTGTGCTTGCGGGCTCCCGGGTTGTCACGGGGGAGTAGATAGGGGAGACTTCCGGGCAATTTTCTGACTGTCTGCATTATAACCGAAAGCTGTTCTGTGGCGATGGTGAGGAATTGCCTTGCAATTCCCGGAAGGACTGCATTATAATATTATCGGGTAAGTGGATACATATTGCCGCAACTTTATAAAGCGTTCCCCACAGGGGAGGCTGTCAGGCCGATTAGCGGTTATCACATCTGGAAGGATTTTTGCTTTGAAAAAAAAGAAATTATATATTGGAGTTTACGGCTGTCAGATGAATGTGGCGGACAGCGAGCGGATGGCCGGGGAGCTGGCGGCTATCGGCTATGAGCGGCTGCCGGAGTCGGCGGCTCCCGACGAGGCCGATATGATTCTGCTGGTTACCTGCTGCGTCCGGGAGACGGCGGAGGATAAGATATACGGTAAGCTGGGGGAGTATAAGCGCCTGAAGGAGAATAATCCCCGCCTTATTCTGGGCATTACCGGCTGCATGGCCCAAAAGGAGGGGGAGGCCCTGATAAAGCGGGCGCCGCACCTGGATTTTGTTTTGGGGACCAATAAGCTGGCGGAGCTGGCGCCCCTGGTACAGAAGCTGGAGGAAGCCCGGACTGTCCTTGAGGGACTGGGGGCTGAGGACGATGAGGCTCTGGCGGAGGCAAAAAAGGTCCTTCGCCGTCAGCGGGTGGTGGATACGGCGGAGAAAAACGATATAGCCGAGGGACTGGCCATTGCCAGACAGGGATCTCTGTCTGCCTGGGTTCCCATTATGTACGGGTGCGACAATTTTTGCGCCTATTGTATCGTCCCCTACGTCCGGGGCCGGGAGCGGAGCCGTAAGCCGGAGGATATTCTCCGGGAAATCCGGGAAGCGGTTGACGGCGGCTTCCGGGAAGTAACGCTGCTGGGACAAAATGTGAACAGCTTTGGCAAGGATCTGCCGGAAGCGGAGAGAATGACCTTTGCCCGGCTGCTGTCCGAGGCAGACAAGGCGCCGGGTTTGCTGCGCCTCCGTTACATGACCAGTCATCCCAAGGATATGTCGGATGAGGTCATAAGGGCGGTGGCGGAGGGGGAGCATATCTGCGAGCACTTCCACCTGCCGGTCCAGTACGGCTCCGACAGGATCCTCAGGGCCATGAACCGGGGCTACACTACGGAGGCGTACCGGGATTTGGTCCGCCGGGTCCGGGAGGCGGCGCCTTTTGGGAGCTTGACCACCGACCTTATCGTGGGGTTCCCGGGAGAGACGGAGGAGGACTTTTTGGAGCTTCTGGCCTTTATAAAGGAGATCCGCTACGATCAGGCTTACACCTTTATCTATTCCCGGCGGTCAGGCACACCGGCCGCCGAAATGGATAATCAGGTTCCGGAAGAAATCAAGCACCGGCGGCTCAACCAGTTGATGGAGCTGCAAAACCGAATCAGTCTGGAAATAAATGAAAGGCTGGTGGGGACTTTGCAGGAGGTAATGGTAGAGGGCCCCAGCGTGAAGAATCCTTCTGTGTGGACGGGCCGCGCCAGGACGAATAAAATCTGCCTCTGGACCCATGGAACGGAGCGGCCGGGACAGCTGGTGAGCGTTAAGGTGACCCAGGCGCAGACCTGGCTGCTGCGGGGAGAAATACCATAACGGGGGCCCGCCGAAAATTGCCGGGCGTTTCCCCGGTTGGCGTTCAATGGCTCGCCGTTATAATATTTGCATGAGAATTTGCCCGGAAATACATTTTTAAGGGAATTTTTTATCCACGCCGGTACTTGACGATAGATGAGTTTGACTGACTCATTTAATGCGTTCGAGCGAAACGATGGACGCATTAAGTGAAGGGTATGCAGACGGCCTTAGCGATTGCCGAGTCGCAAGACGACGGCAGAGCTTAGGGAGTCGCCCGGAAGGCGCAGTCAGAGGCTATGTACCGTTGCGGGGATAATTAAGGATGGAATCCCGGGGGAATGTATTTCTAGGTATTTGTATTAGGTACAATGGTGTTACAATGCCGGAAAATATTGATACTACCGAACTCACGCCCATGATGTTCCAATATTTGGAGACGAAAAAAGAGTATCCAGAGGAAATAATTTTCTTCCGCCTGGGAGATTTTTATGAGATGTTCTTTGAGGATGCAAAGCTGGTATCCCGGGAGCTGAGCCTTACTCTCACCAGCCGCCGGGGGGATAAGGATAAGACGCCCATGTGCGGTATTCCCTATCACGCGGCGGAGGGATATATCACAAAGCTGATAAATCTCGGTTACAAGGTCGCCATCGTGGAACAGATTGGGGATCCCAAGGCCAAAGGTCTTACGAAGCGGGAGGTTATCAAGGTGATCACCCCCGGCACGGTGCTGAACGAGTCGGCGTTGGGGGCGGCGGTAGGCACCCAGAATAACTATCTGGCCCTCATCTACGAAGGGGCGGCGGAAGAAGATAAAGGGGTCATTCTGGTGGCGGCGGACGCCAGCACCGGCGAATGCGCCTGCGGCAGTTTCCCCCCTGACGAAAAGGGCGGGGGAAGGGAGGCGCTTTTTGACGAGCTGTACCGGCTGTCCATGCCGGAGCTCATACTGTGCGGGGAAATTTCCTTTGAGGCGGAGCTCCTTTCCTTCCTGAAGCAGCGGCTCCCCCGAACGATCATTACCCGCCGCCAGCCCCTGAGCCGGGCGGCTTCGGAAACCCGGGTGGCGGAGCATTTTCCCGGGGAATGCCGTCCGGTGGAGGAGCGGCCGGTTATGGCCGTGGCGGCCCTTTTGGAGTATCTTCACGAAACCATCAGGACTGACCTTTCCCACATTAACCGGCTGACCCGGATGGATAATGAAGGGAAGCTGGTAGTGGATTCCTACAGCCTCCGGAACCTGGAGGTCACCAGAAATCTCCGGGACGGCGGCAAGCGGAACACCCTGTTTGAGGTGCTGGACTTCACCGGTACCGCCATGGGGGCCCGCCGCCTGAAAAACTGGCTGGAGGAGCCCCTTTTGGAGAAGGAGGAGATTGAAGGCCGCCTTGACGCCGTAGAGGCGCTGTACGCTGATTTTCCCCGCCGTCAGGCCATCCGGGAAAAGCTAAAGGGGATATACGATTTTGAGCGGCTCCTTACCCGCATAGAGGTGGCGGCGGCAAACGCCCGGGATCTGGTGGCCATGAAGCTGTCCCTCCGGGCGCTGCCGGGGATCAAGGAGGAACTGGCCGCCCTGCCGGGCAGCGATCTGCTGGCCGGGGCCAACGGCGAGATAAATCTTTACGAGGAGCTGGCGGAGCTCATTGAACGGGGCATCGTGGACGAGCCGGGGATCTCCGTCCGGGAAGGGGGCATAATCAAGCCCGGCTACAATGAGGAGCTGGACGAGTACCGCCGCCTTTCCCATGACAGCAAGTCGATGCTGCAGGAGATCGAGGAGCGGGAGCGGCAGGCTACCGGTATCCGCACCCTGAAGATCGGTTATAACAAGGTCTTTGGCTATTATATTGAGATCCGCAACACCAGCCGGGAGCTGGTGCCGGAGGGTTATATCCGCAAGCAGACCCTGGTAAACGCGGAACGCTACATCACGGAGGAGCTGAAGGATTTTGAGACGAGGATTCTGGGAGCCCAGGAAAAAATCGTCAATATCGAGTACAATCTCTTTTCGGAAATCCGGGAGGCGGTGCGGGGGAAGCTGACGGATATCCAGCGGACGGCAAGGGCGGTGGGGACGGTGGACGCCCTGAATTCGCTGGCCATTGCGGCGGCGGAGTACAATTATGTCCGCCCCCGTCTGGCGGAGGACGGAGCTATAACCATCGTGGACGGGCGGCATCCGCTGGTGGAGCGGCTGCTGGAAAGGGAGCTGTTCGTCCCCAACGATGCGGCGCTGGATCATGTGAGCCGGGAGCTGGTGATCATCACCGGCCCCAATATGGCCGGTAAATCCACCTATATGCGGCAGGTAGCGATAATCACCCTTATGGCTCAGGCCGGGAGCTTTGTGCCGGCAAGGGAGGCAAAAATTTCCCCGGTGGACAGGATATTTACCCGCATCGGGGCCAGCGACGACCTGGCCGGCGGCCAGAGCACCTTTATGGTGGAGATGAACGAGGTGGCCCACATCCTGAAGCACGCTACCGGCCGGAGCCTGATAATCCTCGATGAAATCGGCCGGGGGACCAGCACCTACGACGGTATGAGCATTGCCCGGGCGGTGATAGAGTACATCCGGGACAGGATCCACGCCAAGACCCTTTTTGCCACCCATTACCACGAGCTGACGGAGCTGGGCGACAGGGGGGAAGGAAAAATCGTTAATGCCTGCGTAGCGGTGAAGGAACGGGGCAGCCGGGTGGATTTTCTCCGGCGGATCGTCAGCGGAGCCGCCGATAAATCCTACGGGATTCACGTTGCCCGGCTGGCGGGACTGCCGAAGCCGGTAACCAGCCGGGCGGAGAAAATCCTGGCGGAGCTGGAAAGCAGCGGGAAGAAGCCCGACTGTCAGAGCGGCGGCGGAGGAGCCCCGGCGGAAGGGGAGCTTGCCGGGACAAATGGGACAGCGGGGACAGCCGGCTATATGGGCTCCCTGTTTACCGACGCCCTGCGGGACGAGCTCCTGAAGCTGGACGTAATGACCATGACGCCGCTGGAAGCCATGAACGCTCTGTACCGGCTTCAGGAGGAAGCAAGGAAGCAGTAGAACAGGCAGGAGGGCGGAAGACGGTACAGTATGGGAAGGCAAGGACCATGAAACCAGACGCAGACGCAATATCTGTCCAGGTGCTGGACGAAACCACGATAAATAAAATCGCCGCTGGTGAGGTGGTGGAACGCCCCGCCTCCGTGGTGAAGGAGCTGGCGGAAAACGCCATCGACGCCGGGGCGGCCCGGATTGAAATCGAGACCATGGCCGGGGGAACCTCGTTTATCCGGGTAACCGACGACGGCTGGGGGATGTCCCCGGAAAACGCCCGGCTGGCCATAATGCGGCACGCCACCAGCAAAATAAGCTCCGTGGAGGATCTCCTCACCATTGGAACAATGGGCTTTCGGGGGGAGGCGCTGCCGACGATAGCCTCCGTCTCCCGATTTTCCCTGAAGACCCGGCGGCCTGACGACCAGCTGGGAACGGCCATCGAGATAACCGGCGGCAAAGCTGCCGGTATATCCGAGACCGGCTGCGCTCCCGGCACCACCGTTAAGGTGGAGGATCTGTTTTTCAATACCCCCGCCAGGAAAAAGTTTTTGAAGACGCCCCATACGGAGGGGCAGAAGATAAGCGAGGCCATTACAAAGCTGGCCCTGGCCAATCCCGGCATCGCCTTTAAGTACATCAGCAACAACCGGCCGGTGATCGCCACCCCCGGCAGCGGGGATCGGAGAGAGACAATCCGGGCCCTTTACGGCCAGCAGGCGGCGGAGTCCTTGCTGCCCCTGAATTTTTCCGATGCGGACGTGACTATCGGCGGCTATGTGTCGAAGCCCTCAATGCTTAGGAGCAGCCGGGGCTGGCAGACGTTTTTTGTCAATGGGAGGATCATCTCCAGCAAGGCTTTGGCCAAGGCGTTGGACAATGCTTACCGCTCCCTGATCCCCAACAGCGGTTATCCGCTGGCGGTGCTGGATATCCGGGTGAATCCCCGGTCGGTGGACGTAAACGTTCATCCCCAAAAGGCAGAAGTGAAATTTGAGGATGAGGGAAGGCTTTTTCGGGCCGTGTATAAAGCCATCGTGGATGCCATCCGCCCGGCGGGGCAGAATCTTAATCAGGTGGCGGCCAGCGTGGAGCACGTGGAGCGGCGTTACGTTACCGGCGGGGCGGGGCACCGGCCGGGGACAGTTCCTTCGGCGGGCGGAGGATTGTTTGGGGCCGGTCAGGCCGGGCCGGGAGGATTTACCTTCGGCCCGGAGAAGACTACCGTCACGGAGGAGGACCTGGACAGCTTCCGGCAGGCCCGGGAGACGGTTCAGGGAGGAAACGGCCAGGTTCATCTCTCTGATGAATACCGGCGGAAGCTGGCGGGGGAAACCGCCGGGACTGAAATTGAAATGGCGGGGGAGGAGGATGGCAGTCCTCTGACCGGTGAGTCCTTTGCGGGGGGCCGCCCTATTGCCGCCGAGTCGGGAGAAAATCGGCCTTTGCTGCCGGGCAGTGACCCCCTCGCCGGGGACAGAGTGCCGGAGGCCCTGGGGCAGATCGCCCGCTGTTATATAGTAGCCAGAGATGATACGGGGCTCTTTATCGTGGACCAGCACGCCGCCCATGAGCGGATCCTTTACGACCGGCTGTGCGCCATGAGCGACAACGTCCCCTCCCAGGGGCTGGTGCTTCACCAGATCCTTGATTTTCCGCCGGTGGAGAGTCAGCTGATAGCCCGGGAGCAGGAGCTGTTAAATCAATTTGGCTATTATCTTGAGCCCTGCGGGGAGTACCAGTTCCGCCTGACGGCCGTTCCGGCGGATATTACCGTCAGTGAGGCGGTAGATACGATCCGCCAGATCCTGATGAGCGTTACCGAGGAGAAGAATGTCACCGCCGCCAATCTTCGTCACCATTGTCTGGCAACCACCGCCTGCCATAGCGCCATCCGGCAGGGAGACGAGCTGACGGTGAGGCAGATGCAGCTGCTCATCGAGGAGCTGGCCAGGACGAACCGGCCCTATACCTGCCCCCATGGCCGGCCTACGATCCTCCGCTTTGACCGGAACGCCCTGGCCCTTATGTTCAAACGGACGTGAGAATAATCTGATAAGAAGCCGAGAAAGAATTTTATGGACGCATTTCCGGTTATAATAACTACCGGGCGCAAGCCCACCGCCGCTGACCATGCCCGGGCAGACCTCGGGGCAAAGATCCTCGGGGGGCGGGTGGTTCCCCGCCGCAATGATTCCATTGCCGGCCTTTTGAAAAGGTACGGGGCATCGGTAATTTTGGTAGCCAGGGACGATACGCTGGTTTTAGAGGAGGCTGATGACAGGCTCTTCTTTCATCCCAGCCTGGCCCACGTAAGGCTGAAAAACATTCGGCTCCACGGGGCGGCCGACCACCTTATAGAGGCTCTGGACCTCCGGCCGGGTCAATCGGTACTGGACTGTACCCTGGGTCTGGGGGCAGACGCTATCGTGGAAAGCTATGCCGTCGGAGCGGGCGGTCAGGTAACGGCCCTGGAGAAAAGCCCGCTGATCGCTCTGGTCATAAGCTATGGACTGGCCCATTACAAGGGGGAAAATAACGCTGATATCCTGGCCGCCCTGCGGCGGATAAAGGTTATCAACGACGATTACCGGTCTTACCTGAAGGAGCTGCCGGATAAATCCTTTGACATGGTGTACTTTGATCCCATGTTCCGCTGTCCTATGGAGAAATCCGCGGCTCTTTCTCCCCTGCGGCAGCTGGCGGAAGGGAGACCGCTTGACGAGGATTCGGTTAAGGAAGCCTGCCGAGTGGCCAGAAGGCGGGTGGTAATGAAGGAAGCCTGGTACAGCCGGGAGTTTTCCCGGCTGGGCTTCGCGGAGTTTTCCGGGGGCAAATGGTCGAAGGTAAGATATGGCATCATCCGGACAGGCAAATAAAAGACAGCCGGTGAACGGGAGGACCCCGCTGCCGGCTGTCTTTTTATTTGTTTTTTTGAAGCTTTGTTTTACGCCTGTTTTGCCTCGGCTCGGGCGGCCTCCGCTTCATCTACCGCCGCGTTGAGAGAGGCCATGAGCAGGTCGATGTCGAGGCCGTGGCCAGCGGCTCCCTGCTCGATGTTTTCAAAATGAGCGGCAGCGCAGCCGAGGCAGCCCATGCCGCTGTTCATGAAAGCCTCGATGGTTTCCGGGTACTTTTGCACGACCTCCAGGATGCCCATATCTTTAGTGATTTTTGCCATTTTAGATTCCTCCTTTGGGAAGCTTACAGGATAACTCGGAGGAGATTATATCATATACGATGGAAGAAGGAAAGATGATTTACGTTACAGAAAAAGACTGTGAAAAACTGTTGACGCTTTTCACAGTCCGGTAATTTTGCCCGCGGCAAAGGGAATCATTTGTCCAGGGCCTTATGAAGCTCGGCCTTCAAAGCGTTGGCATCCTCGATGGCGAGGAGCTGTCCCAGGAGAGCCTTTGCCTTGTTGGCGGTGATGTAGCGGAGATTCTTGTGGAAGAATTCGGCCGCCACCTGGGGGAAGAGGGCGTAGGAGAGGATGTCCTCCTCCGGCGGGTTCATATAGCCCTGCTGCTCAAGCTCGGCCTTGAACTGGGCCATTGTCTTGGCCTTGGCGTCGTCAGCCCGCATATCGGTGATGATGTCCTCCTCGGCAATGTGCATGGTGTTGATGAGGAAATCCTTGTCGATGGGCTTCGGAGTCTTGCCGAACTTGCCCCGGGCCAGGTCCTTTACTTCGTTGGGCACCATCTTGTAGCGCGCTCCCAGCATGACGTTGAACGTAGCCTGGGTGCCCACGATCTGGCTGGAGGGCGTGACGAGGGGCGGATAGCCCAGGTCGGCCCGAACCCGGGGCATTTCGTCCAGCAGATCCTGATACTTGTCCTCCATCCCCTGTTCCTTCAGCTGGTTCACCATGTTGCTGAGCATTCCGCCCGGAATCTGGAAATCCAGGACGTTGGGGTTCACGTCGAAATATCCCTTGAGGCCGAACTCCTTGATGAGCTCCCCCTTTACCTTCAGGAAGTGCTGGGAAATGGGATTGAGGGCCTTGCGGTCGAGACCGGTGTCGTAGGGGGTGCCCACGAGGGTTTCGATCATCGTCTCGGTGCAGGGCTGGCTGGTATCGCAGGCAAAGGGAGCGAGGGCGCAGTCGATGATGTCTACCCCGGCCTCGATAGCTTTCAGGTAGGTCATGGAGCCGAAGCCGGAGGTATAGTGGGTGTGAAGCTCGATGGGGACCTTTACGGCCTTCTTCAGCTTTTTGACCAGATCCTCGGCCACGTAGGGCTTCAGGAGACCGGACATATCCTTGATGCAGACGGAGTGAACGCCCATCTTTTCCAGCTGCTTTGCCAGCTCCACGAAGGTGTCGTTGGTGTGGAAGGGGCTGATGGTGTAGACGAGGCAGCCCTGGACATGGGGCTTTTCCTTGCACTTCAGGGCCTCGTCGATGGAGGTCTGGAGGTTGTCAATGTCGTTTAAGGCATCGAAGATGCGGAATACCTTGACGCCGTGCTCGGAGGCTTTGCGGACAAAGGCCCGGACCACGTCGTCGTTGTAGTGGTTGTAGCCCAGGAGATTCTGGCCCCGGAGAAGCATCTGGATGGGGGTTTTTTTCAGGTGGGCCCGCAGGGTGTCAAGACGCTCCCAGGGATCCTCGTTCAGGAAGCGGAGACAGCTGTCGAAGGTAGCGCCGCCCCACGCTTCAAGGGCATTATAGCCTACGGCGTCAAGAGCGTCCAGCTGGGGGATCATCTGCTCGATGCGCATCCGGGTGGCGCACAGGGACTGGTGCGCGTCCCGGAGGATCGTTTCGGTAATTTTCACAGGTTTCTTGGCTGTCATTATGATACCTCTCTCCAATATTTTGCCGCGGGAATCCGGCGGCCGGTGAAATATGACTTTACCAATCAGTATATTGTCTGGAGTAGGGAATGTCAACGAAATTTGAGATGAATACACGAAAACATGGCACAAAATCATGTGGTTTTCCCCCGTAAATCAACCCAAAGCTGCGGGTTTGAATATTTATACATAGCTTATATGCAAACCTGCCGATTTTTCCCCCGGGATTTGGTTCTTTTTTGTTGCAGTAAATGTATAAATGGTGTAGAATGGCAACAGCAGTTTATCGGTTTAGTCTAAAATCCCAGGACAAATTCAAGGAGGAGAGATTTAATGAAGAAACTGTTTGCTATGCTCATGGCTCTCATGGTTTCCGCCGCTATGTTCACCGGCTGCGGCGGCGGGGACAAGAAAGCCGAGGCGCCCAAGGATCAGAAAGCGCAGACCCATAAGGTTGACCGCTCCAAGGAATTCATCACCGTGCTTACCGGTCCCACCAGCGGTATCTACTTCCCCATCGGCGGGGCGTTCTCCAAGGTGATCGGCGAGATGGGTTACAAGACCAGCGCCACCGCTACCGGCGCTACCGGCGAAAACATCAATGCCATCCTCACCGGCAAGGGTGAAATGGCCATCGCCATGTCCGACTCCGTCATTCAGGCGGTTGAGGGCTTCGGCGCTTACGAAGGCAAGCCGAAGGCTACCGATCTCCGGGTCATGATGGGTCTGTGGCCGAATGTGGTTCAGATCGTTACCACTGCTGACAGCGGCATCAAGACCTTCCAGGACATCAAGGGCAAGCGAGTCGGCGTCGGCGCTCCCAACTCCGGCGTTGAGTTGAACGCCCGCATGATTTTCGAGGCCAATGGCATGAGCTATGCCGATGCAAAGGTGGACTACCTTTCCTATGGCGAGGCCATCGATCAGATGAAGAACGGCCAGTGCGACGTGGCCTTCGTTACCTCCGGTCTGGGCAACGCTACCATCAAGGAGCTGGGCACCGCCAAGGAGGTCGTCTTCGTTCCGGTGGATGGCGAGGCCCTGAAGAACCTCACCAAAAAGTATCCCTTCTACATCGAGTGGAAGATCCCGAAGGAAACCTACGGCACCAAAGCTGACACTGTCACCGCCGCCGTTATGAACGTAATGCTCGTCTCCAAGAACCTCTCCGATGACGTGGTCTACGACCTGCTGGATGGTATTTACAGCCCGAAGGGCCTGGAGACCATCGGCGCTTCCCACGCCACGGCGAAGCGGGAGATCAAGCCGGATACCGCTCTCAGAGGCATCACCGGCACCAGCCTGAAGCTCCATCCGGGCGCTGAGAAGTACTACAAGGACAAGGGCATCATCAAGTAATACCGGTCGATTCATGACTAAACCATAAAATGAATATGGCAAGAAGGCATCTGACGGCCTGCCTTGCGCTCCTGGTGGCTGCCGCCGCGCTCTTTGCGTGGTGGCAGGGCTGGGGGAGGCAGGAGCGGCTCCTCAGAATATACGACTATGAAACCGGCGAGCTCATCAGGCAGGAGCCGGTAAAGGTCGGGGATAAACTGTTTTTTGGCTGGGTTCATTCCTGGGAAAAAATTCCCTGGCATGAGTATTATCACATAGAAAAGGATAATACTCTGGTGCTGGATACCATCGCTTATCCTGCTTTTGGCGCGGGGATTCCCGAGAACAAGGGGAAGAAGTGCTACGTAAAGGACAAGATGGTATACATGGATGAAATCGGTCAGGTTTTTCCGCGATTCGACTGGATAAATTCACATTTCGCCACGAGAGATATTAAACTCAACGATGAGCTTTTGATGACGGGAAAGGATTTACCCGAGCATCGAAGGCTTATTTTACGCATTGAAGAAAGGAGGCTGTGGGATGGAGGATAACAAGAGGATGGAGGAAAGCTCCCTTCAGCTGCCCGCTGACGGCCAGCTTGATGAGAAGGCGGAGGCCGTCCTGAAAAAAGTCGATAAAGAATCCGCCACCAGGAAGCTGGCTGGCCCGGTCAAAAAGATTTTCTTCATCGCCTGCGTTCTGGTTTCCTGCTACCACCTCTATACGGCCGCCTTCGGCCCGCCGGTAACCCTGGTACACCGTTCCCTGCACGTTTCCATGATGCTGGCCCTGTGCTTCATCATGTATCCCTTTTCCAAAAAATCCGATCTGACGAAGCCTACGCTGTTTGACTGGCTGCTGGTGATATTGTCCTTTGCCGCTCCGGCGTATATTTATACGGATTATCTGGGAGTTGTGGAGCGGGCCGGTAACGCGAACCAGACGGATATGGTCATGGCGACCCTGCTGGTGGTTCTGGTGCTGGAGGCCAGCCGCCGGGTGTCCGGCAATGCCCTGTCTATCCTGAGCCTGGTGTTCATCGCTTATGGACTTTATGGCAGGAGTATGCCCGGGATGTTTATGCACCGGGGCTATGACTGGACCTCCCTGTCCAACCATTTCTTTGCCAACACGGAAGGTATCTACGGTACTTCCGTCAGCGTCGCCGCCAGCTATATCTTCCTGTTCATCTTGTTCGGCTGCGTTATGCAGAAGTCCGGCATGGGCCAGTTCTTTAACGATATGGCGCTGGCGCTGGCCGGTCATACAAAGGGCGGCCCGGCAAAGGTGTCGGTAATCGCTTCCGGCTTCCTGGGCTCCATAAACGGTTCGGCGGTGGCCAACGTGGTTACCACCGGCGCCTTCACGATCCCTCTGATGAAGAAGACCGGCTACTCCAGGGAATTTGCCGGGGCGGTGGAATCCGCCGCTTCCGTGGGCGGACAGCTGCTGCCGCCCATCATGGGCGCCGCGGCCTTCATCATGGCGGAAATGCTCAGCGTCAAATACTCCTCCATTATCGTCTGGGCGGCGGTGCCGGCCCTGCTCTACTACTTGGGGATAATCATTCAGGTACAGCTCCGGGCCTCCAAGGATGGCTTGGTGGGACTGCCCAGGGAGCAGCTTCCCAAGACCGGTGAAGTGCTGAAGCGCCAGGGTCACCTGCTTCTGCCGGTTTTCTTCCTGCTTTACATGCTGTTCTTTTCCGGCACGACGGTTATTTTCTCCGCCGTTCTCACCATTTTGGTGACCATCGTGGTTTCCTGGTTCAAGAAGGAGACCCGCATGAGCGCCGGAGAACTGATAGACGCGCTGGCTGATGGGGCAAAGCAGACGGTGTCCGTGGCCATCGCCTGCGCCTGCGTGGGGATCATTATCGGCGTTTCCTCCAAGACCGGGTTTGGTCTTACCATGGCCAACACCATCATTTCTCTGGGGGATACCAGCATCCTCTTCACGCTGGTCTTCACCATGATCACCTGCATGATCCTGGGCATGGGGCTGCCCTCTATTCCGGCCTATATCATTACCGCTTCCATTGCCGCTCCGGCTCTGGCCAAGCTGGGTATCGCCCCGGCGGCGGCTCACATGTTCAGCTTCTACTATGCGATGTTTGCCAATTTGACCCCGCCGGTGGCCCTGGCCTCCTTTGCGGCCGCCGGTCTTTCCGGCGGCGATCCCATGAAAACCGGTATCGCTTCCGTGAAGCTGGCCATTGCGGGCTTCATCGTTCCATTTATGTTCGTCTACGCTCCCCAGCTCATGCTCATTAACACCACGCTGGTGGAGGGCACGACGGTAGCTCTTACCGGCTGCCTGGGGGTATTCCTGATCGCGGTGGCCGTTGAAGGCTATTTCCTTGCTCCGGTTTCCCCTCTGCTGCGGGCGGTGGCCACTGTGGGGGCCCTGCTGCTCATTAAGCCGGGCGTGGATACGGACGTCATCGGCATTGCTGTTCTGGCGGTCCTGTACTTTTTCCAGCGGAGAAGGGCGGCCTCCGCGGCGGCATAACGAAAACAAAAGCTAAAATTTTTTTCAGTGTCCGATCACCGGCGGCTTTGTCCGCCGGTGATTTTTCTTTCTTTTCGGTAAACTCTGTGATATAATGCGTGGGTATACGGGCTCAGGGAGCCCTGTTTCGGTTGTGCTTTATTGAATATGAAGTTTCTGCTTCGGGCAGGGAGGAGTTATATGGATAAGAAGGAAGCGCCGGCAAGCGCCAGGCCGGCGAGAACCGGTTCCGGCGGGGGCAGGCCCCGCAAGAAAAAAAAGAGCGGCTGGGGCCGGGCGGCCCGGATAGTAAGTTATTTCTGTCTGGTGGCTTTTATCCTGATGGCGGGAATCGGCTGCGGCTTTGTCACCGCTACTCTCAATACCCGGGAGGATATTTCCGACATAAACCCGGTGGCCTCTTCTCATGTTTACGATATTAAGGGCCGGGAGATTACCAGCATTCACGCGGAAGAAAACCGGGTGCCGGTGAAGCTGTCCAGCATACCCAAGGAATTGCAGGACGCTTTTGTCTGCATTGAGGATCACCGGTTCGACGAGCATTTCGGCATCGATCCCTGGGGCATTCTTCGGGCGGCGGTAGCTAATATTCTGGGCGGGTCCGTCCGGGAGGGCGGGTCCACCATCACCCAGCAGCTGGCAAAAAATGCTTATCTGACCCAGGAACGGACCCTCCAGCGAAAGATTCAGGAGATTTTTCTGGCCGTCAAGCTGGAGAGGAAGTACACCAAGGACGAGATCCTGGAAATGTATCTGAACCAGATTTACTTTGGCCAGGGGGCTTATGGGGTAGAGGCGGCGGCCCTTACCTACTTTGGCAAGCCCGCCAGCCAGCTGACTCTCAACGAGTGCGCCATGCTGGCCGGGGTTCCCAAGAGCCCCAATTATTACTCCCCCTTCCACCGGGAGGGGAATACTTGGCCCGCTCAGGAACGAATGATGATGGTCCTCGATGCCATGGAGAAATTCGGCCGGCCGGCCAAGAAGCGGATGTACAGCCATGCGCTTATAAGCGAGGCGAAGGAGGCTCCCATTAAGCTCCGGGATGTAAAGAATGGCGAGCAGGCAGAGGCCTCCTATTTTATTGATTACGTGCTTCAGGAGCTCATCGCCAATCCGAAGTTCGGGGCAGACGCCGTCTACATGAACGGCCTTAAGATCTATACTACCATCGATTTGGACATTCAGCGGTACGCGGAGCAGGCAATAAAGAACAATCTGCCCCTTTATTCCAAGTACAACGGCATCCAGCAGCCCCAGGCGGCGCTGGTAGCCATCGATCCCCATAACGGATATATCAAGGCCATGGTGGGCGGCCGGGGCACCGACCAGTTCAACCGGGCCGTGCTGGCGGTCCGGCAGCCCGGCTCCGCCATGAAGCCCTTCGTCTTTGCGGCGGCCCTCATTGAGAACTTTACCTCTGATACCATCATCGAAGACAGTCCTATGAAGATCGGCGACTGGGAGCCGGAGAACTACAACCGGAACTTCAACGGCAAGATTCCTCTCCGGACCATGGCCGCCTTCTCCCTGAACGTGCCGACCGTCAGGATCGCTCAGGCGGTGGGTATGGGCAAGATCGTGGACCTGGCGGAGAAAATGGGGATCACCACCCTGGTTCGGGAGGGCCGGATAAACGACATGAACCTGGCTTCCTCCCTGGGCGGCCTCACCCGGGGGGTAACGCCTCTGGAGATCACCAGCGCCTATGGTGTTTTTGCCAATTACGGCGTTCACGTTCCGGCCCGGGGAATCATCAAGGTCTGTGACCGGAACGACAACGTGCTGTATGAGTCTGAGGCGGCCCCCGTCACGGTTTTTTCCGAGGAGATCGCCACGGAGATGAACGACCTGCTTCAGGCCGTCGTTCTCAGCGGTACGGGTACCGGGGCTAATATTGGCCGTCCGGTGGCCGGAAAGACTGGTACCACCAGCGATTATCTCGACGCCTGGTTTGTGGGCTATACGCCGGACCTGGTTACCGGAGTGTGGATCGGCTGTGACGATAATGAAGACCTTGACGGAATGACCGGCGGCGCGCTGCCGGCCTCTGTCTGGCAGATTTTCATGTCCGCCGCCACCAACGGCACGCCGGTGAAGCACTTTGAAGGCAGCCGCCGGATCGTGGCAAAACCCGTCAAGGAAGTCCTTGACCCCAATTCCAAGAACAAACCCGATCCCCGGGACAAGAACGGCAAGGGCGGCAATGCTCAGACACCGGGGCATGCGGTAAAGCCTGCCGGGCAGGAGCCGGAAAATGAAATCCGAGAACCGGCGGTGAAGAGAAAACCGGCCGCTCCCGTTCCGGCTCCGGCCCCGATACCGACACCGCCCGAACCAACCGGCCCCTCAATTGGCGCCGGCGGAAAAGGCAAGAATTAAATGATGTTTAGGGAGTAAAGATAAATGGCAGCCAGCGTATACGATACCCTCCTTGAGCGGGGCTACATCGCTCAATGTACGAATGAAGAAGAAGTCAGAAGGCTTCTGGATGAAGAAAAGGTTACCTTTTACATCGGCTTTGACCCTACCGCCGACAGCCTGCACGTGGGGCATTACGTGGCCCTGATGGTCATGAGCCACCTGCAAAGGGCCGGCCACCGCCCAATCTGCCTGGTGGGCGGCGGCACGGGAACCGTGGGGGATCCCTCCGGCCGTACCGATATGCGGCAGGTGCTTACCGATGAAATAATCGAGCACAACTGCAACTGCTTCAAAAAGCAGATGTCCCGCTTCATCGACTTCAGCGAAGGCAAGGCTCTGCTCCTTAACAACGGGGACTGGCTCCGCAGGCTGAATTACGTCGACCTGCTCCGGGAGGTGGGGGCCCATTTCTCCGTAAACCGGATGCTGGCGGCTGACTGCTACAAGGAGCGGTGGGAGCGGGGGCTCACCTTCCTGGAGTTCAACTACATGGTAATGCAGGCCTACGATTTCTACACCCTCTATCAGACCCACAACAACAAACTTCAGTTGGGCGGCGACGACCAGTGGTCAAACATCATCGCCGGGGTAGAGCTTATCCGCCGGAAAAAGGGCGGGGCGGCCTATGGCCTCACCCTTCAGCTCCTCACCAAGAGCGACGGCAAGAAAATGGGCAAGACCGCTTCCGGGGCCCTCTGGCTTGATCCGGAGAAAACGTCCCCCTATGATTTCTACCAGTACTGGCGCAATATCGGGGACGGGGACGTGGAGAAGTGTCTGGCCCGGCTGACCTTCCTGCCCATGGAGGAGGTCCGCCGCCTGGGGGCTCTTCAGGATTCTCAGATCAATGAAGCAAAGAAGGTCCTCGCCTACGAGGTGACCAGACTGGTTCACGGGCAGGAGGAGGCCGATAAAGCGGCTCAGGCGGCGGAAGCCCTCTTTGGCGGCGCCGGCAATGCCGGCAGTATGCCTACCGTTGAGGTGGCCAGGGCAAAGCTGGGGGCAAAGCTCCTGGATGTCCTGACGGAAGGCGGGATATTCGCCTCCAAGGGGGAGGGAAAACGCCTCATCGCTCAAAGCGGCGTAGCTTTGAACGATAATAAGGTCGATTCGGTGGATACCGTCCTGACGGAGGAGGATTTTGCCGATGGTCAGGCCATAGTAAAAAAGGGTAAAAAGAAATTCTACCGCCTGAGGCTGGGCGAATAACAGAAAGGGGGCCGGCACGATAATGTGACCGGCCCCTTTTGTCATAAGCCGGGCAGAGCCCGGAACGAATTTTTGGGGAAGCTGTAGAGAATGAAACGATACCGAATCGTCCCGGAGCGAAAGGACGCCTTTTCCCAGCTGGCGGCGGGGATGCTGCTGTCGCCGGAGGACAGGGAGGAGCTGGCGGGGGCCACGCTGCTTCACATTGAGGTCACGCCGGAAACAAATACCTGGGAGCTGCTGCTCCGGACAATTGACGTTATAGATGATGACCTGCTGCGCCGGTTGGCCCTTCACGTGAAGGAGACAACCGGCTATTCGGCTGTCTTTTACCAGGCCCCTATAAATCTGGGGGAGGCAGTGGTCAGGAGCTGGCCTCAGCTCCTGCAGGAGGTGAGCCTGACGGCGCCTCTGGCGGCCCACATTTTAACCGGGGCAGAGGTGGCCGCCGACGGAGTAAGCCTCACCATCGGGGTAGGAGGGCTGGTAGCTCATCAGCTGCTGGAGGAGAAAAACATTGCCCATTGCCTCATCGAGGCCATAAAGCGGAAGCTGGGGGTAGACGTTACCGTTACCTTTGAGGTCAGCGATCATCAGGCCGTGGCGGGAACCGACGCGGATCAGGCCCTGTACCGCAGTGACGAATATAGGAAAGCGGTAACCGCCGCGAAGGAAATACCTCTGGGAACGGGGGGCGAAGCGGCGGGGGGCTTTGGGGAAGAAGGCTGGGCGGGACAGCGGCGGAGCCGCCGGAAACCGGCCGCGCCCCAGAAAGGCTGTCTCCTGGGGAAGTGCATTACCGGAGAGTCCACGCCCATTGGCGATATTGCCGGGGAAATGAAGAACGTGGTGGTCTGCGGCATCATTGACAACGTAACCTGCCGGGAATTTGCCAAGACCAACATCATCACCTTTGATATTGTCGATGAAACAAATGGAATTTCCTGTAAGATGTTCGTGAAGGACAGCGATGAATACGAGCGGCTGAAGGGCGTTCTGAAAGCGGACATCCGGGTGCGTCTCCGGGGCCCGGTGGAGTTTGACAGCTACACTAACGACAACGTGATAAAGCCCTTTGATATAATGGAAGAAAACGTTCCCCGGCGGGAGGATACGGCAGAGACCAAGCGGGTGGAGCTCCACGCCCACACCCAGATGTCCACCCTGGATGCGGTAGTATCGGTAAACGACCTGGTGGACACAGCCGCCCGCTGGGGATGGCCCGCCGTTGCCATCACCGACCACGGGGTGGTTCAGGGGTTTCCGGCGGCCATGAAAAGAGTCATCGACAAGAAGCTGCCCATCAAGGTGATTTACGGCATGGAGGGCTACCTGACGGGAGACGACTATCACCAAAGGCACGCCAACCATATAATCCTCCTGGCCAGGAACACCATCGGCCTCCGCAATCTGTACCGGCTGGTGAGCCTTAGCCACCTGAGATTCTTCCACCGGCAGCCCCGGATACCCAAGGCTGTATTGTCAGAATTTCGGGAAGGGCTGATCATCGGGTCCGCCTGTGAGGCCGGGGAGCTGATCAGGGCCATCGTGGAGGGCCGCGAGGAAGCGGAGCTGCTGGAGATTGCCTCTTTCTACGATTATCTGGAGATTCAGCCCATTCACAATAATGCCTTTATGAAGCTGAAGGACGCCTTTCCGAATATCAATACGGATGAAGATCTGATAAAGATAAATCTCAAGGTGGCCGAACTGGCAAAGAAACAGGGGAAAAGGCTGGTGGCCACCTGCGACACCCATTTCCTGAATCCGGAGGACGCCATTTACCGGGCCATCATCATGGCGGGGAACGGCTTTGAGGACGCTTCCCGGCAGCCGCCCCTTTTCCTTAGAACCACGGAGGAGATGCTGGCGGAGTTCTCTTATCTGCCGGAGGCGGAAGCCTACGCCGCCGTGGTGGAGAATCCCCGGGCCATTGCGGATTCCATCGACCGGATAAAACCTATCCCCGACGAGGACGTCCTCTATTCCCCGGTCATTCCGGGAGCGGATGAGGAGATTCGGGAAATGTCCTACCGCCGGGCTCATGAACTGTACGGAGAAAATCTCCCCCCCGTGGTCCAGGCTCGGATCGATCAGGAGCTGAAACCCATTATCGGCCACGGCTTCGCCGTCCTGTACCTCATTGCCCAGCGGCTGGTAAAAAAATCAAATCTTGACGGTTATCTGGTGGGCTCCCGGGGTTCGGTGGGCAGCTCCTTTATCGCCACCTTGACGGACATAACGGAGGTAAATCCTCTGCCGCCCCACTGGCGCTGTCCAAGCTGCAAGTACAGCCGCTTTATCACCGACGGCAGCTACGGCTGCGGCTATGACCTGCCGGACAAGGACTGCCCCGTCTGCGGCACGGCTATGATAAAGGACGGCCACGACATCCCCTTTGCGGTGTTCCTCGGCTTCGACGGGGACAAGGTGCCCGATATTGACCTGAACTTTGCCAGCGAATACAAATGCACGGCCCAGCGGTATACGGAGGAGCTCTTTGGCAAGGACAACGTATATAATGCCGGGGAAATTTCCGGCGTCCAGGAAAAGACTGCCTACGGCTATGCCATGCACTACTTTGAGGATCTGGGCCAGAAGAAGCGGCCGGCCTTTATCGACCATATAAAAAAGGGCTGCCTGGGGACGAAGCGGACCACCGGCCAGCACCCGGCGGGGATAATGGTGGTGCCCCGGGATATGGACATCCACTTCTTCACGCCGGTGCAGCATCCGGCGGACAAGAAGGAATCGGGAATTTATACCACCCACTTTGATTACCACAGTATCTCCAGCCGCCTGGTCAAGCTGGATATCCTTGGCCATGATGATCCCACGGTCATCAAGATGCTGGAAAATATAACCCACCGCGACCCCAGAACGATCCCCTTTGACGACAAGGCTACCCTGTCCATCTTTAATTCTACCGAGGCCATCGGCCTCGACCCGCAGGAGCTGGGCTCCAACAGCGCCACCTTCGGCATTCCGGAGTTCCGCACCGGCTTCACCCGGCAGATGATCGACGACACCAATCCTTCCTGCTTCTCGGATTTGGTGCGGATATCGGGCTTCTCCCACGGGACGGACGTCTGGCTGGGGAATGCCCAGGAGCTGATCAAAGCGGGGACCTGCACCATATCAAACGCCATCAGCGCCCGGGATGATATCATGATGTATCTCATCCACTCCGGCATTGACCCGCTGCTTTCCTTCAAGACAATGGAGAAGGTAAGAAAGGGCAAGGGCATAGACCCGGAGACGGTGGAGAAGCTCCGGAAAGGCGGCATTCCCGAGTGGTATATCGCAGCCTGTCAGAAGATAAAATACCTCTTCCCCCGGGCCCATGCCACGGCTTACGTAATGATGGCTTACCGGATAGCTTTCTGTAAGGTTCATTACCCGCTGGCCTTCTACGCGGCCTATTTCTCAATCCGGGCGGATGCCTTTGACCTGGCGATCGTGGCCGGAGGCAAGGAACGGGTCAAGCGGGAGCTGGATGCTCTCTACGCCATCGACAAGCCCGACCAGAAGCAGAAGGATCTGCTGATCGTCCTTCAGCTGGCCTGGGAGATGTATCTCCGGGGCTTCAGCGTGGAGCAGATAAGCCTTTACGAGTCTGACGCCGGCCGGTTTATCCTGCGGGACAAATCCCTTCTGCCGCCCTTCTCGGCCATTGGGGGCTTCGGGCTGGTGGCGGCGAAGAACTTGGCGGCCAGCCGGGCCAACGGGGAATTTACCAGTGTGGGAGATCTCCGGCGGCGCAGCGGCATTTCCAAGACCTGCATTGAAAAGCTGCGGGAGTTTGGAGCCCTGGAAGGACTGCCGGAATCAGACCAGATGGAGCTGTTCGGTTAAACCATCTGACAGTTGAGGAACTGTTTTGTTACAGGTAAATCATCAAAATCAAACTGATTGGGTTCTTGGAGAGAGGGCTCTCCTGTAGGGGAGGCTTACTTGATGACAGCCACCTCTTCTACAAGGGACGATTTGGTGGATATAGTTTTTATATTTAGGTCAATTTATTATTGCAATTAACGAAAAAATATTTTTCAGGGAGGCATTACCATGGCAGTTTCACCGGCTGATTTTGTTCACCTGCACGTTCACACGGAGTACAGCCTTTTGGACGGAGCCTCCCGGATCAAGGATCTGGTAACGGCGGCTAAGGAAGCCGGAATGGAGGCTCTGGCCATCACCGACCACGGCAATATGTACGGGGCGGTGACCTTTTATCAGGAATGCAAAAAGCAGGGAATAAAGCCCATCATCGGCTGTGAGGTTTATCTGGCTCCCGGGGACCGCCGGGACAGGGTGGATGTGAAAGGCATCCGGTATCATCATCTTATCCTGCTGGCGGAGAATGAAACCGGCTACCGGAACCTGTCAAAGCTGGTTTCGCTGGGAAACATTGAGGGGTATTACTATAAGCCCCGCATTGACAAGGAGATCCTCCGGCAGTATCACGAAGGGCTTATCTGCCTGTCGGCCTGTATAATCGGCGAGATTCCCCGGGCGGTTATCAGCGGGGATCTGGAAAAGGCAGGGGAGCTGACCCGGGAATACCTGGATATTTTTGGCCGGGAAAATTTTTTCCTGGAGATTCAGAATCACGGGCTGGAGGAGGAACGGAAGGCCAGGGAGGGACTGCTGTACCTGGCGGAAAAGTACGGGCTGGGGCTGGTGGCCACCAACGATATTCATTATGTGCGCCGTCAGGACGCCTCCTACCACGACATCCTGCTGTGCATTCAGACCGGGGCTACTATAAACGAGCCGGGCAGGATGAAATTTTCCTCCGACGACTTCTATTTGAAGAACGTGGCGGAGATGGAAAAGCTTTTCCCTCCCGATACGTACAAGGACGCCCTCACCAACTCCCGGCGCATTGCGGACCGCTGTCAGGTGGACTTCGTCTTTGGAAAGCACTATCTGCCCGAGTTCCCCCTGCCGGAGGGGCTCACCGGCCAGCAGTATTTACGGCAGCTTTGTGAGGAAAGGATCACCCGCCGGTACGATCCTGTCACGAAGGAAGTGCGGGAGCGGCTGGAATACGAGCTGGATATCATCCACCGGATGGGCTTTGACAGCTATTTCCTCATCGTCTGGGATTTCATAAACTACGCCAGAGAACGGGGGATCGCCGTAGGCCCCGGCCGGGGCTCCGCCGCCGGTTCCATCGTGGCCTACGCCCTGGGCATAACCGACATTGATCCCCTGCGCTACGCCCTCCTCTTTGAGCGGTTCCTTAACCCGGAGCGGGTATCCATGCCGGATATAGACGTGGACTTCTGCTACCTCCGCCGGGGGGAGGTCATCGACTACGTAAAGGAACGGTACGGGGAAGACCATGTGGCCCAGATCATTACCTTTGGCACAATGCTGGCCAGAGGGGCAGTCCGGGACGTGGGCCGGGCCCTTGACCTTCCCTACGGCGACGTGGACAGGATTGCCAAGCTGATCCCCACGGAATTGGGGATGACCCTGGACAAGGCCATGAAGGAGTCCGCTGAGTTCCGGCAGCTTTATGAGACCAACGCCGAAGCAAAGCGGGTCGTCGACTACGCCCGGGCGGTGGAGGGTCTGCCCCGCCACTCCTCTACCCATGCGGCGGGGGTGGTTATCGCCGGGCGGCCCCTGACCGATTACCTGCCGGTACAGCTGTCCGACGGGACGCTGGTCACCCAGTACGACAAGGACCTGGTGGAGCGGCTGGGCCTTTTGAAAATGGACTTCCTGGGGCTTCGGACCCTTACGGTGATCGCCGACGCTCTGGAAAATATTTATCACAGCCGGGGCGAGCGGATAGACATTGGCAAGATTCCGCTGGAGGATGAGCTTACCGGCAAAATGCTCTGCGACGGCCAGACAAGCGCCGTGTTCCAGATGGAGTCGGCAGGAATGACCCAGCTGGTGAAAGACCTGGCCCCCCGCTCCTTTGAGGATCTGATCCCCCTGGTGGCCCTCTACCGGCCTGGCCCCCTGGGCAGCGGCATGGTCAAGGACTTCATTGACGGCCGTCACGGCCGGAAGAAAGCAGAATACCCCCATCCTCTGCTGGAACCTATATTGAAGGAAACCTTCGGCGTGATCCTCTATCAGGAGCAGGTAATGCAGATCGTCCAGGTGCTGGCCGGCTTCAGTCTGGGACAGGCCGACCTTCTGCGCCGGGCCATGGGGCACAAGGAGCCGGAGCTTTTGCTGAAGCAGAAGGAAGCATTCCTTGCCGGGGCGAGGGCCCGCAATGTGGACGAAAAAACGGCGGAGCATATATTTGAGCTGCTGACCCATTTTGCTGATTACGGCTTCAACAAATCCCACAGCGCCGCCTACGCGCTGGTGGCCTGGCAGACCGCCTGGCTGAAGGCCCACTATCCGGCGGAATTTATGGCGGCAATGCTGACCTCGGTGGTTGACTCCTCGGACAAGGTGGGCGTGTACATCGAGCAGTGCCGGCGGATGGGGATACCGATCCTTCCCCCGGACATCAACGCCAGCAGCGCCTCCTTCAGCGTCGATGGAAAGGCTATCCGGTTTGGACTGTCCGCCGTAAAAAATGTGGGGGACGGAGCCATTGCGGAAATAAAGAACCGGGAAGCCGCAGGCGGACCCTACACCTCTCTGGAGGACTTCTGCTCCCGGGCGGATATGCGCACCGTCAACAAACGGGTGATCGAAAGCCTCATCAAGTGCGGCGCCTTTGATTCCCTTGGGGCGTACCGCTCCCAGCTGCTGGCCATCCTTCCGGACGCGGCGGCGCAAGGCGCCTATCATCAGAAGGACGCGGAAAGCGGCCAGCTGGGCCTGTTCGGCGAAGAAGAAAACCTGCTGGCCATCCCCCTGCCCAACATAGATGAGGCCCCCATTGAAGAACGGCTGGCCTGGGAAAAGGAAATAACCGGCTTCTATATTACCGGGCACCCCCTGGATACCTATAAACGAAAAATTGAAAACTTCTTCGGCATCGGCCGGATCCTCAACGGGGAGCTGCCGGAAAAGGCCCGGGTAAGAGTGGCCGGAATCATTACCAAGGCCAGGCGCAGCACCACCAAAAAGGGCGACACCATGTGCTTCCTGACGGTGGAGGACTACACCCATTCTCTGGAAGTGATCGTTTTCCCAAAGGTTTTTTACGACCACATGAACGAGCTGCTGCCGGAATCCATGGTGGTCGTCACCGGCCGGGTGGATGCCTCCGAAACCGGCACAAAGCTGCTGGCGGATGAAATCACCTCCCTCGAGGACTATCACCCAACTTATTTTCTGACAATAGAGCCGGAGGTAGCCACGGCTGACATACAGAAAAAGATAACGGACATTTTGATCAGGCACCCGGGACAAAACCCGGTCCGCTTCTACCTCAAGGCCCAGAAGCGGCACGTAAAGGCCGAACCCGGCTGCGCCGCCGACGACTCCCCGGAGCTGGCGGAGGAACTGGAAAAGATTCTCGGCAAGGGAAACGTTCTCTGGCGTTAGAAAGGATGCACATGAAATTATCAACACGGGGAAGATACGGCGTTACGGCTCTCTTTGAGCTGGCCTTAAACTACGGCCGCGGCGTAGTCCCCCTGCGGGACATCGCCCGCCATCAGGGAATCTCTGAACCATATCTGGAGCAGCTGGTAAAAACCCTCCGGCAGGCCGGGCTTGTTACCAGTACAAGAGGTGCCCAGGGCGGCTACTCTCTGGCCAGACCACCGGAGGAAATAACCATTGCTCAGGCAGTAGAAGCTACGGAAGGCCCCATTGCTCTGGTGGACTGTCTGATGGCCGGTAGTGAAACGAAAGCTCCTGCCTGCGAAAAAGCCGGAACCTGCGTCACCAGAGACGTGTGGGCCCGGGTCTGCGACAGCATAAATCAGGTGCTGAACTCCATTACTCTGGGGGATCTGGTGAAGGATTACCAGAGGGAAAAGGGCCCCGGCAAAAAAGATTTTGAAGATTTTTCAAAAAAGGATTGACAAAGGACTATCAAATTGATATTATACACGAGTCG
>CAZIKQ010000014.1:0-36527 GCA_964540025.1 uncultured Schwartzia sp.
TGAGAGGTAGTCGCTAATCTTTTTTTCATAGGCTCCCCTAAAGGGGAGGCCTAGAGTGGCTGGGTGTAATAGGCTTCCCTGTAGGGGAGGCGGAGCGTTTACTGTGCAATTTTCCCCGCCTTCCCATATAAAAATCTTCCCATTATCATCCTTTTTACATAATTTTTAGCAAACCCCTGATTTTACGGCATTTTCTCCCTTGACGAATCTGGAAATCCTGTTATAATGCGGGTTAGATGGTTTGTATCTATATAGAAACCTCGTATTTGTAAGTTTGGGAGGAATTGTAATGAACAAAGTTCAGATGGTAGCTGCTGTCGCTGAAAAGGCCGGTCTTACCAAGAAGGATGCCGAGAAGGCTGTTAATGCCGTAACCGAGGCTGTCAAGGAAGCTCTCGTGAAGGGCGAGAAGGTACAGCTCATTGGCTTTGGCACCTATGAAGTCCGGGAGCGCGCCGCTCGCAAGGGGCGTAATCCGCAGACTGGCAAGGAGATCAAGATCGCTGCGGCAAAGGTTCCGGCTTTCAAGGCTGGCAAGGCTCTGAAGGATGCTGTCAACCCGGCTCCGAAGGCTGCCGCTAAGAAGAAGAAAAAGTAATCTTTCGTTCATATTCCCAATAAATTGCAGGGGTGGTTTTCCGCCTCTGCTTTTTTATTGCGTTTAGGATTGCCGCTTGCATTAGGCGGGCGGCTCTCTGTTGATTAACCGGGTGAGAAGAAAAAAAGATAGTTGACCTCCCCTACAGGGGAGGCTTGGAGTTGTGTAACTTTGAGGCAACGGCGTAAAAAAAGCGTCACCACAACCAGTTGGCCGTGATAACGCTTCAGGAAGGAGCCAGTTATAATTTTTGCAGGGCAGGGGAGAAGCCTCTGCCGATTTTTTTTTCAGGCGGCAATATCCACGTTCATTCCCCGATACTTATTTACGCCGTCTGATTCCTTCATATCCTTTTGATAGGGATTGTCCTCGTTGTAATATCTTATCTGGGTTTCGGTTTCGCCGCCGGAAATGAAGGTGCGGCCGCATTCCGGGCAGACGGCGGTTTTCAGCCGGACGCTGGCCCGCTCAACCACGCCGTTGTTATCATTTGCTTTCTGGTAGGCGTTGGCCACGTGCTGCCGCTCATGAGCCAGAACCGTCCCGGCGGCGGCTTCGGGGGCAATATGACCGGGGGCTTTGAAGGAGACGTCCATTTCATTGGAGCCGTCCTGATACTTGCGGTTTTTACAGGTCTCGCATTCCGCCGGGGAGGATTTTCTGCCCGGCTTTTTCTGATGGTCGGGGTCATTCTCCAAGGGAGTGCCCGCCGCCTCCTTATCCACGGCTTTTCCCTGTTTGTTGTACGCTTCCTGATTGTAGAAATTGTTGCCGATGGAGCTGCCGATTGTAATTGCCATATTATCACCTTGCTTTCTGCGAGGATAAATTTCATATCAGTCCGCTTTCATTATAATGTATTTGGGCAGGAAATTGCAAGGTATTTCTGCCTGTTTGTATTCAGGGGCTTCGCCGGGGTAATTTACTAAGGGAGATCGGATTTTTCGCCGGGCATGATAATTACAGGCGGGAGAAGGGTATTTTTGTAAAAAAGGAGAGAATACGCCTAAGAAGGCTCCCGTTTTTGTGCGGGATTTAATTTTTTGAGGGGGGAACATTTCTTTTAGTAGTGGGGGAGGGGCGCAGAATGGTAAGTCGGGTAGGAGGGCGGGTTGTTGTATGATGTTTTGAGATAATATTTTCTATATTGGTATTCATAATATATAGGTTCTGTATATTAAAAAGAAATGTAACCCCCTTCTTAAAGATTAAATTTTCCTTTAGAGTATTTTTGCGGATTGGTTCAGGTGTGGTATAATTGTTTCAACCGAAAATGTAAGGAGGGGGAGCCGATGAATATTTATTTTTGGCGTCACAACAAGACCTATCACAGTTACAGCATGATTGACGAGCCGTGCCTGAACAACGAATTTTATCTGGACGCGCTGGCGATGGTGGCGGCTGACAGCCTGGATGAGGCTTTGGCAAAGCTGGCCGAGCAGAATGCCGGTTGGCGGATCGAGGATTTGCGGTCTCTGCCCTGCCAGGTTTTCCCCGGGGACAAGGCGGGAGTGATTTTTACCGAGCTAAGAGGGACGATAAATCTTTTGTAACCCGGATTTATCAGATTTTGGCGGGCGTACAGTTTAGACTTAAAAAGGCACAATAAAATCACCAGATCAATAGATGATTTCATTGTGCCTTTTGTGTTGTATTTATCTGCTTGTAATTTGACGGATCTCAATGCGGTTGAATAGCTGCCTGTCTCCGGAGCTTTTCAAGCCGTTACCGACGGAAAACAACCGTGCCTTGCTGCCTCAGCCAAAATTTTTTGGTGAAATCAGGACAAATCTCCGGCAGGCCGGACAGTCGAAAGGTTCAGGTCAGCCCTTTGGCAGAACCGAACCGTGGGCATCCACATACCCCTTGTCAAGGCGGAGGCGCAAGGTGCCCGCGGCATAGCAGGCCAGCTCATAATGCTGGTAGATCAGGTCCAGATTGTCGTCCTTATCAAGGGTATACTCTTTGCTGATGTAAGTAATGTGGTAGTTGTCGCCCAGTTCTACGGGAGTATCACTCCTGAGGCTGCACAGCCGGAAAGCATTACTGCGGACGTATGACTCCAGCTGGTCAGGGGCAGGCACCTTTACAAAATGGCTCAGGGGAAGCTGCCGGCCGGTTTTCTTGTCAAAGACAAGGCCGAAAACATAGGTGGTGGGATGGGCGGCTCCCTTGAAATCCCGGACGCTGGCCACCCTCAAAGACAGGTACTTGTCATCATCCCGCACCACGGTAGTGTACAGCCAAGCCGTGTTGCCGTTTTTGCCGTACTTGTCAATAAAATTTCTGGCGTCGCCGGCGACTACCTTATCCAGGCAGGAGTTGATCCGGCGGGCGGCTTTTCTCTCAATGCCTTCCACCTGCGGGATTTTCAGCTCGTTTCCCTTGTAGGTTTCCACCTTGTCCACCACCTGGGCGAAACAGGTGCCGGCCATGACCGTGAGTCCCAGGAGAAGCCCGCTTAAAATTTTCCTGTACATAATAACAGCCTCCTTATCTGAGCTAATAGTACACTTACAGGGTGTTGAGTACAACGGGTCTTTTATCCCGATTATTGAGATTATTGTCCGGTTTTTTCGAGGTAAAAGGGGGTATACCGGTTTGGTTGAAGAAGCGGGGAGATTTGACAATCAAAGGCTTCCGGCAGTATATTTAATATATGGTTATGTATACTATGAGAGTTTAGCATCACAAAAAAACAATGATCAGGGGAGCGCGACCGCTTATGGAGATAGATCTGGACAGCTTTGCCACGAATCCGTGGCCTTATGTGGAAAAGTACCTGATAAAATCAAGGTCCGTCTACACAAAGGATACCTATCGGGGAAATATCAACGGCTATATCGACTGGTGCGTGGCCACCGGCCATTCCTCCCTGACGGCAACGGAATACGTTGTCCGCCTATATCTGGGGGGACTGCTGAAGGACAAGAATTACGCTGTTTCCTCGGTGAAGCTGAAGCTGATGTCCATCCGGCTGCTGTACAAGGTGATGAAATCCCTGGGTATCCGGAAAGACGATCCCACCGCCGATATAAAAATTCAAGGGGACGCCGGGCGGCCGATGGCCTACAAATATCTCACCGTGGAACAGATGAAGGAGCTTATCGGAGCGGCGGAAAAAGGCGCCTGGCCGGAACGGGATAAGGCCATCATCTACCTCATGGGAGTAGAGGGGCTGCGGGCTACGGAAATACTGCGCATAAACCGGGCCGACGTCAACTGGGAAGAAGGGGCCCTGAAGGTCAGGGGAAAGAACCGGGAGGAAGTCATGCTGCTCAGCCCCGAAACAATGACGGCGCTCCAGAGCTATGAAAATTATCTCCTGGATTCAGGCTATGAGGGGCAGCCCTTTATCATTTCCTTTGCCCATGGCAATCTGTATGATCCCCTCACGAGAATCGGGCTGTCCCGGATAATCGAGAAGCACCTGGACTCCATCGGGGTGCGGGTGAAGGGAGCTTCCTGCAAGCTGCTGCGGGACAGCTGCGGCACCATCCTCTATCAGAAATACCATGATATCGGACTGGTAGGGAAGGTGCTCCGCCACCGGAATATAAATTATACGGAGAAGTACCGGACAGCCGGGCGGGAGGTCAGACGGTTTACCACCGGCCTGCTGGACTAAAAAAATCGGAGATGATTCAAGGCAATAGCCCGTGAATCATCTCCGGTTTTTTTATTGTCAGGCAAGAGTGTCAAATGTAATAAATAACGCCATAGCCTCCACTTTAGGGGAGGTGCCCGAAGGGCGGAGGGGTAATAGACAAGGGGAAAATGTTGACTTTTCACCCCTCAGGCGGCTGCGCCGCCAGCTCATGCCAACCCAGAGGGGAGCCTATTAGACCGTCAGAGGCTTTTTTCGGGTCCTTTCAACAGCCACCGCAATCTACTGATTTCAGCCCCGTCCCGCACAATTTAATTCTTCCACTTCGTGTCGTTGATGACCCGGCCCAGGCGCAGGCCGAAGAGAAAATTCCAAAACCATTTGTAGAGGACGGTTATATTCGTGACGGGCCCGGCGAGGCGCATGATGTGGACTACCATCCAGCCCAGCCAGGCGATAAAGCCCTCCGTCTGAAAGCTTCCCATGGCAATGACGGCGTGCCCCCGGCAGATGGTGGCCATGCTGCCCACGTCCTTGTAGCGGAAGGTCTTGAGATCGCTGCGGCCGGTCAGGAGCGCCTCGATGTTCTCGGCGCAGGTGACCGCCTGCTGGGTGGCCACCGGGGCGATGGTAGCCAGGGGCCGGCCGTCCTGTTCAAAATGGGCGCAGTCGCCGAGGGCGAAGATGTGGGGATGTCCCTTCACCTGAAGGGTAGGCTCCACGAGGACCCGCCCCGCCCGATCGGTTTCGGCCCCCAGCTCCTTCAGCAGCCGTACCGCCCGAACTCCCGCCGCCCAGATGACGGTGGAGGTGGCCAGCGCAGTGCCGTCCTTGAAGGAGAGATCCCGGCCGTCGTAGTCTTCGACCTGGGCGTTCAGGCGTACCTCCACCCGGCATTTTTCCCGGAGAACCCGCTCCGCTTTCCTTTGCAGTCCTTCCGGCACCATGGTGAGCAGCCGGTCCATGGCCTCCACCAGCACCACCTTCGTTTCGGCGAAATTCAGTTCCGGGTACTCCTTACGCATTACGCCGTCAATGAGCTCAGCCAGGGCCCCGGCGCACTCCACCCCAGTGGGGCCGCCTCCCACGCAAACGAAGGTCAGGAGCCGCCGCCGCTCCGCTTCCTCCGGTTCCCGGCTGGCCAGCTCAAAGGCCCGCAGCACGTGATTGCGGATGGCGATGGCTTCCTGTAATGTCTTCATCCCAAAGGCATTGCGCTCCACGTTTTCCATACCGAAGAAATTCGTCGTGGCCCCTGCCGCCAGCACCAAATAATCGTAGGGAATTTCTCCCCGGTCGGTGACGAGGATATTTTCCTCCGGCCGAAAGCCCTCCGCGTGGGCCATCAGGAAGCGCGCATTGCGGGCGTTTTTCAAAAAGGCCCGGATGGGGTAGGCGATTTCGTGCTCGGCCAGCTCCGAAGTGGAGAGCTGGTAGAGGAGCGGCTGAAAGAGATGAAAATTATTCCGGTCGACGATGGTGACGTCTACCGGCAGCTTCGCCAGCCGGCGCGCCAGGGCGACGCCGCCGAAGCCTGCCCCCACCACCACCACCCGCGGACGGTGTTTCTGATTGTTATTTTCGCCCATGACATATCCCCTCTTCGTGAAAGGGCAGCGGCGCAACTAATGCGCCGCCGCGTGTGAAAAAATAAAACGAATGACATTATGGCACAAATCCTGCCCAGGGTCAAGCCATTGCGCCCGCTTGTACAGAAATCATTTCCCCGGCGTCTGTGGTCCGTCAGCTGCCTTCCCGCCATAAAAACGGAATATGAAAAATCAGACCGCAGGCAGAAAAACAAGGGTGGGAGGGCCCGGCCAGCGGAACCGCCAGGGAGGAACCTCCCGTCTTTACGATTCCTCCTTCGGCTCGGCCGGAGCAGGAATGGCTTGGGCCACCCGCATTTTATCAATGCGGGCTCCGTCCATAGCGGTCACCTCAAAGGTAAACGCGTCCCAGACAGCTTTTTCCCCTGCCCGGGGGATATAGCCGAACAGGGCGGTGACCATGCCCCCCATGGTCTGGTAGTGATCCCTTTCTTCATCCGGCAGTTTTTCCAGGTTGAACCGTTCCTTAAAGTCGTCGATGGAGCAGAGGCCCTCCAGCTGCCAGACGTGATCCCCGATTTCCTCCAGAGGATTTCCTTTTTCGTCCTCCTCGGCGGTGTCGGCGGTAATTTTATCAACGATGTCCTGATAGGTAATGAAGCCGATTACCCCGCCGAACTCATCCAGCACGATACCCTCGTTCACGCCGCTTTCCCGAAATTTTTCCATGACCCGGAAGGGCTCCATGGAGCGGGGGATGAGCAGGGGCTTTTTGACCAGGGAGGCCAGCTCCAAAGGCTTGCCGTCCAGCACGGCGTTCAACAGATCCTTGGCGTAGATTATGCCGCAAAACTCGTCCAGGCTGTCTTTGCCCGCGATGAAAACAGCGCTTTTGCTTTCCCGAATGAAGGCCAGATTATCGTCCAGGTCATCGTCCAGGTCAAGCCATTCCATCCTGGTGCGGGGAGTCATAAGGGAATAAGCGGTCTGATCCCCCATGTGGAAGATCCGCTCCACCATGGTCTGTTCGGTTTTTTCGATAACTCCGTCCTCGGCGCCCTGTTCCAGCAGGTCCTTTACCTCGTCCTCGGTTACGGAATCGTCGATATGGGGGTTTATGCCGAAGATGGTCAGCAGGGTATCGGTGATGAGCACCAAAACGGTCCGGAAGGGGGAAATGAGGCGGGTGTAGGAGATCAGGCGGCCGCTGTATCTGCACAGGACCCTTTCCGGCTCCTGAAGGGCCAGCTTCATCGGTAAGAAGCAGCTGAAAATCAGATATATGGCGGTTGTGGCCAGAAGGGCGGCAATCAGGGACAAAACCCCGGCATAGGCTCCGGCGGGAACGTATTTTTCCAGCAGAAAATTGGTGCAGAGGGAAAGGCTTATACCGGTCAGCAGGGCGCAGAAGATGAGGCCCACCTGAATGCTCTCCAAAATCGGGTCAGGGTTTTCCAGCAGGTCGAGAGCCGCCCGGGCCCCCTTATAGTCCTCGTCCTCCAAGCGCTCCAAAGATGTTTTGGAGCTGTCGATAAGGGCGGTTTCCGACAGGGTGAGCATCCCGCTGCAAATGAGGCAGAGAACGATGATAACGGGCCATAAGCCGTCGGGGATATCCATGAAATGACACATCCTTATTTATCTTAATAAAGTAGGGCCAGGCCTCGTCTGCCTGCCCGTCCGCGAAGCAGATCCTGGCAGACAAACAAAGCCTGTCCCCTGATGGTTTCCAGCTTTGTTTTATTTAGAAGACCATGACTTTTTCCATGTCCAGGTAAACCCTGTCTCCGACCTTCAAGGCTCCCAGCTCGGCCCCTTTTTCGATGACCCGGATTATGGCGCCCTCCACGTTTACCCGATAGTCGACGGAATCCCCCAAATAAAAGAATTCATCGATAGTACCGGGAATTGCTCCGCCGTGGGCGCTCATGGTGATGTTTTCCGGGCGGACGGCAAGCTGCAGCTCCTTCTTGGGCGTGCCGTCGTAGGGAACGCTGAAACCGGTGCCCCTGAGGAAAGCCCGATCGCCCTTCTGCTCAGCCGGGATGAAGTTGATGAGGCCCACGAAGTCGGCAACCATCTTGTTGGCCGGGTGAGTGTAAATATCGTAGGGAGCGCCGATCTGCTGAACGACGCCCATGCTCATGACGACGATCCGGTCGCTCATGGTCATGGCTTCACTCTGGTCATGGGTGACGTAGATAACGGTGATGCCCAGCTTCTTCTGAATGGCGCTTATTTCAAAGCGCATGCTTTCCCGAAGCTTTGCGTCAAGGTTACTTAACGGTTCATCCAAAAGGAGCAGTCCCGGCCGCATAACCAGGGCCCGGGCCAGGGATACCCGCTGCTGCTGGCCGCCGGAGAGCTGGTTCGGATAGCGGTCCCCATATTCCTCAAGCCGCACCATCTCCAGAATTTCCTGGACCTTCTCCCGGCGCTCCTTCGAGGGAATCTTCTGAATCTTCAGGGGATAGCCCACGTTTTCCGCCACGGTCATGTGAGGCCAGACGGCGTAGCTTTGAAACACCATGCCCACGCCCCGCTTTTCCGGCGGAACGAAGATGCCCTGCTCGCTGCTGCTGACAATCCTGTCATCGATGACAATGCTGCCCTCGGTCGCCCGTTCAAAACCCGCAACCATGCGGAGGGTAGTGGTTTTGCCGCAGCCGGAGGGGCCGAGGAAGCTGATGAATTCACCATCCTGAATATCGATGTTGAAATCCCCTACAGCGGTTACATCGCCAAAGCGTTTGTAGAGGTGTTCGATTCTTACCTGTGCCAATTTCGTTTTCTCCTTTGTCAGATGCCAACCTTACCTTTGGTGACCTTGTTCAGAATCAGATTGCCCACCAGTACGATCAGCAGGATGATAACCGACAGGACGGAAGCGTTCTGGGTATCAGCATAGGTCTGCAGCTCGTAGAGCAATACGCCCATGGTCTTCGTATCAGAGCCGTAGAGCAGGTTACTCATTGTCAGCTCGTAAAAGCTGGGCATGAAAATGAGGAACCAGCCGGCAATAATGCTGGGGGCGACGAGGGGCATGATAACATCCTTGCAGGTTCTTATCCAACTGGCGCCGCTGTTTAAGGCGGCCTCCTCAAGGCTGATGTGAACCTGGCTGAGGGAAGCGGCAATCGTCCGGACGCTCATGGTCATGTACTTGACCAGATAGCTGACTATGAGGATCCACATGGTGGAGTAAAGATTCAGGCCATAATTGCCGCTGAAGGTAATTATGAGGGCCAGGGCGATGACGATACTGGGAGTCGAACCGCCCAGCACCACGAGAAGATCCGGCAGGGAACGGCCGGTGACGTTTGTCTTTACCGCCAGGTAGGCCACGAAGATGGCCAGTAAGGTACCGATACAGGCAGCCACAATGCCGTAGACAAAGCTGAGCCAGATGCTTTCCATGTACTGGCTGCTGGTGATGACCGGGATCCAGGCGTCGATGCCAAAATTGTCCCAGCCGGGAGCCTGGCTCATACTCTTCAGGAAGCTGGTCATAACGACGCTTCCCAGGGGAAGAATAACGGAAATAAAGGCATAGCCGCCCACGAAAAGCTCCGCCAGCCAGGTCCACTTGCCCAGCTCGACGATGTTGGGCCGGGTGGACTTGCCGCTGATGGTAGTGTAATCCTTGCGGCCCAGAAGCCAGCTCATGCCAAAGAGCAGAGCGTTGGCCACCACCATCAGGCTGACGGCCAGGGCGGTCGCGTCGCGGATGCCCTTATCGTCACCCATATAAACGAAGGTGACGATCCGGGTAGTCATAACCTCAATGTTTCCCGGCATACCTACGATAGCCGGGATACCGAAGCAGGAGCCTGCCGCGATGAAAACCAGCAGGCCGCCGGCCAGAATACTGGGCGCGGTCAGGGGCAGGGTAACGTCGATAAGGGTGCGGAGCGGTCCGGCGCCGCTGATGCGGGCGGCCTCCTCCAGGGTGGGATCCATCTTCTCCATGGCCCGGGAGATGGTGATAAAGGCAAAGGGAGAATAAAACAGCGTAAGCACCCAGCCCAGGCCCCACATGGTATAGATATCAAAGGGAGCCGCATCCAGCCCGAAGCAGAATTTCAATATATCGTTCAGGTAGCCGACGCTGGGGTTCAGGAGCTGTACCCAGGCGATTGCCCCCACATAGGGGGGAATCATATAGCTGGCCACGAGAACCGTCCGGTAAAATTTCTTGCCGGGAAGATCGGTACGGCCCACCAGCCAGGCAAGGGGGAAGGTGATGATCACGCTGGCCACCATTACCCCAAGGCTCAGCTTCAGGGTATTTGTGAGGGCGCGCCAGTTTACTTCCTGTCCATACACATCACGATAGTTGCTCAAGTCCAGCCTGCCATCTACGTAGAGACTGTCATAAATAAGCACCAGCATGGGGAAGACGATGAAATAGAGAAGCAAGATCACCGAAATGCCAATGACAATGAACTTGCTATCCAATCGAGGTAAGGACCGTTTCACGCTCTTACTCCTTTATTAAGCAACAGGTAGGCGAACACAACCATCAGGGGTTACGCTGGTAACCCCTGACCGGTTGTGAATCCACAAATATTCCTTAGTTCTTGTCCATTACCCGGGCCCGGAATTCGTTCTTGATCTCAGCTTCCTGGGTAGCCATCTTGTTCCAGTCGACCTTGACGGCGGTGGGCAGGAGAGTCTCCAGCTTCGGAGCGCCGAAGGGCGGCTGGACATCGCCCCGGACGGAGTGCATCCAGCCCTTGATCACTGCCTGCTGGCCGTCCTTGGAGAGCCACCAGTCAACAGCGGCCTTGGCCCCTTCCGGATTCTTGGTTGACTTCATAATGCAGATGGGGGAGCTGATAAGGATGCAGCCTTCCTTCGGGTAGCAGACCTTCAGGGGCTCCTTCTTGGTTTCCTGCAGCTTCAGGATGTTCTCCTCCAGAATCATGGCGGCCATGTACTCGCCGGTGAGGAGCTTATTCTGGATGGCGGAGTTTCCTTCCTCAACCTTCAGGCCATTGGCCTTCAGCTTGTCAAAGAATTCCCAGCCGAACTTGTCCGCAAGGGCGCCGGCCGCAACGAAGGCCGTACCGGAGAGCATGGGGTTGGGCATGGCGATTTTGCCCTTGTATTTCGGATCCAGAAGGTCGCTCCAGGTGGTGGGAATGTCTTCCTTGGCGATCTTGGATTCGTTATAAGCGATGATCATGTTGCAGACACGGACAGCGGACCAGGCGCCGTCCTTATCCTTGTCCAGAAGGACATCCTTCATGTTGGGGCTTATGTAATTAAGGAGCAGGCCCTTCTGCTGAAGGTTCAGGTAGTAACCGGGGTCAGCCACCATGAGAACGTCGGTGGCAATCTTGTTGGCCTTGATTTCTCCGGCAACCTTTGTCTTGAGCTTCTCGGTGCCCCCCTGGAACCAGTTGACCTTCATATTCGGGAACGTCTTCTCAACGCTGGGCTTGCAGACCTTGTCGATGATATCGGGATACATCGAGGTGTAAATCATGATTTCACCGGAGGGACCCTTCGCCTTGGGAGCCTCAGCCTTTTTTTCGCCGCCGCCTCCGCCGCAGCCGGTGAGCAATGCCGCGGCAGTCACCGTAACGACAGCCGTACTCAGCCATTTGGAATTGAGTTTCATAGTGTAAAAACCTCCCTTATAAATATGGTAGAGATATGACTTGCAGGTAATCTGCAAATCCCTAAAGAAACCAAAAGTTTTCAGCATATAATTACTACTTTTACAGGCTCATTATAGCAACAATTTACGGATTTAGGAAGTTTTTTCTTCCTGATTCATATTTTTTTCAGATATAAATTGCAGCATTAACCAAGACAATTACAAAAATTTTTTGCGGATTGCCGGGCAACCGCCGCATAGGCGGCCTGGAAATTTATAAACGGTTTGCTTGATTTTGCGGCTGGGATGTGTTATATTGCCAGTAGGCAAAACGAAGTTAATATCCAATCAGGCAGACGAAAACCCCGAGGGCCGCAATCCCCCGGGGTTTTCTATTCCTTAAAGCGGCTTAGACTTTCAGGCTGGTTGTCTTATTCGTCCCTGTCCAACCATTTGCAGATATAGTAGGCAACTACACCCGCCGCAACAGAGATATAGAACGAAGTTAATATTTCCAACCAGGCACCCCCTTTCCGTTGCCAGATTGGGGAGACAACGCCATAAGTATAACATAGATGCTAATGAATGAACAGTTCACCGCCGCGCAGTATGAGGCGGATTATGTGTTACCTTTCTGACACTTCATTTCTCCTCCTCCGTTAATTTCTGATACAGCTTCATCAGCTCCGCCACGCATTTGCTTTCAGTCATTTCCCTGACGGAGAAGCCGTAGGATTGCATCACGGCCCGGTCGTTTGCCTGATGGGCCCGGCGCAGCTCCGGGGGCATGGTGACCTCGTCATAAAGGTCGGCCAGACTGGCGTCCAGGTACAGGGCCCGGGCGTCCAAAATGGCTTGGGCGGTCTGCTCAATTTTTGCCTTTTGGGCGTCAGTGGGAGCGGGCCAGGGAAATGTATTATAGACCGTTGCGCCTGAATACTGATAATCACTTTTCAACCTTCCACATACGGTTCTTGTCCATGCCATATGCACATTTGAAGTCAAAACACCGAAGTGGTACAGTGTCGCGCCAGGAACAATCAAAAGTTTGTTACTGGCAATTACGCCCCTGTCCATAAAACCGATAGGAATATACCGCCGCCGTTCTGACGATACTTCCGGGATACAGAGATAGTTGCTATCTGTTTGTGGCGTGGAGAAAAACAGGTACGGCTTTTCCGCTAATGCGCGTGTAGGTGCGGCGGAGCTTGCAAGTCGCATCTGCTTGACTGCTTCTAAACGGCGCATTACTGCCGCATTTTTGCGATACAGCGCAGGGGATACCCCTTTTAGCCAAAGGCAATACCGAACTTCATCGTTATTGATAAAGTCCTTGGAACCAATATAGCGGCGTACACACGGGGTAATACTTTCATCCTTAGCAATCAGCGTATCCCGTTCTTCCTGTGAAAGAATAAGATTGCCACCGTCAGATGGTTGATTTCCCTTTGTCATGCGTGGTACTGCACATAATGCCACGCTGCGGCTGGAAATGAGAACATCAGGAGCATCAATCAAGTAAGGATTGATATTCTTTGCTGGCTGTGACGCGACTCCATTGGTATAGATATACTTGGGTTGTATATCTACCGCATTACTAAACCCGATAATAACACAATGAACAGCGGCTCTTTCTTTTGCTTCACTGTTCCATTTGAATGTGCGGTATGCAAAATCAATATGGACATCATACTGGTTCAGTAGCTTATCCCAAAGTGGCGCGACTTGTTCCCCTTGTGTAATGCTGTTGGTGGAGACAAAAGCGGCGCGGGAGTTAGTCCCTTGAATCAGCGCGGCAGCTTTATGATACCATGCACCGACATAATCAATACTGTTGACGCGCTTACCCTTGCCAAATACGGCAACCGCTTCATCTTTTTGCTTTCTCGTCATCATAGATGCCCCTACAAACGGCGGATTTCCCATGATGTAGTTCAGTTCATATTTGGGAACAACTTCGCTCCAGTCCATCCGCAGGGCGTTGCCCTCGGCGATATTGGCGTAGCTTTTCAACGGCAGAAAATCCAGCGTGATGTTTACCACTTCTTCAGTCTCTTTCATCATCTGGCTTTCGGCAATCCACAGGGCGGTCTTGGCCACGGTGACGGCAAAGTCGTTGATCTCGATGCCGTAGAATTGGCCGATGGAGACCTGGATGGGGTTGCCGATGTCCAGCATAATCTGTCCCCGGTGCAGCAGAGAGATCGTTTCATTTTCCAGCCGCCGCAGGGAGATATAGGTCTCCGTCAGAAAATTGCCGGAGCCGCAGGCCGGGTCAAGGAAGGTCAGCCCGGCCAGCTTGCGCTGAAAACCTTCCAGCTCCGTCCTGCGGGTTCGCTCCACGGTCACGGCCTTTATCTTCGCCAGTTCCTCTTTCAGGCCGTCAAGGAACAGGGAGTCGATGACCTTGTGGATATTTTCCAGGCTGGTGTAGTGCATACCGCCGGAGCGTCTCGTCTCCGGGTTCAGGGTGCTTTCAAAAACCGCCCCGAAGATAGTGGGGGAGATTTCCGACCAGTCAAAGTCCTCGCTGGCTTTTTCCAGCAACAGGGTTTTCAGTTCCTCGGTGAAGGGCGGGATCTCGATATCCTCGTCGCTGAACAGGCCGCCGTTGACATAGGGAAAGGCCGCCAGCGCCGGGTTATCATCCGCCAGGTATTTGTCCCGCTGCTCCGGCTTTTGGTCCAAAATCTTGAAGAGCTCCACCAGGTCCTTGCGAAGGCCGGTGACGGGAATGTCCCGCAGGTAGTCATGGAACATACTCTTGCTGCCGAATATCCCGGCGTCTTCGGCGTAGAGGCAGAATACCAGCCGGACGCAGAGCTTGTTCAGGCTTTTCAAGGTTTCGGGATCATCGGGATCTTTGTACTGCTTCAGGAGGGCGTCATAAAGCACTCCCACCAGTTCGCCGGCCTGGAGGGAGATTTCCATTTCTTTCTTGATGTGTTCGCTGCCGGTGTCCACCAGAAATTGCAGGCGGTAGTATTCCTTTTCCAAGTCGGCCAGGAGGATGACCTCCGGCTCGCCGCCGGGCCGCTCCATATCGTAAACGAAGAATTTTTCAAAATTGCAGGTGACGACCCAGCGGGGGTGCTGGGAAACCGGCAGCTCGGTGATGTAGCGCTTGGCCTGCTGGAAGGGATTGAGCAGGGTGCCGTCCGACTGCCGGATGGGCTTGTTCAGATCCTTGCCCAGACCTTTCTGCTCGATCAGCACCTTCGTGCTGGGGATATAGCCGTCAATGAAGCTGGTGTGGTCCAGATGGACCTGTTCCTCGAAGGTGATGAAGCTGGCCACGTCTTCCACGCCCAGCACGTCGGAGAGCAACGTGAGCCAGAATGTCTGGCTCTGTCCCTTTTCGTAGCCTTTGCCTTTCCAGTCAGCCGCAAACTTTTTAGCCGCGGCTTTTTGCTGTGTGTCGGTCATTTTATTCGTCACCTCATATATTCATCAACGGGCGGGAGAGCTCCCCGGCCGTAAAATTTCATCGTTCCACAGATTACTATAACACAAAAATGGTGAAGGGCTAAAGGCAATTTTATTACATCTTTTGCTCCGCCGCCGCTTTAAGATTATCACCTGCCGGTACCGCCCGGAAGGAGCAATAAAAAAATCACCTTTCGGAGGGCAATAAAGCCGTTCAGGCTATATTGCCACGGAAGAAAGGTGATTTTTTATAGAAAGGTGATTTTTGCCGGTTACTGCTTATCCATTACCCGGGCCCGAAATTCGTTTTTGATCTGTGACTCCTCAGTGGCCAGCTTCTGCCAGTTCACCTTGATGGCGGTGGGCAGGAGGGTCTCCATCTTCGGCGCGCCGAAGGGCGGCTGGACGTCGCCCCGGACGGAGTGCATCCAGCCCTTGGTCACCGCCTGCTGGCCTTCCTTGGAAAGCCACCAGTCCACGAGAGCCTTGGCTCCTTCCGGATTCTTGGTGCTGCTCATGATGCCGATGGGGCTGGCAATGGAGATGCAGCCTTCCTTCGGGTAGCAGACCTTCAGGGGCTCCTTCTTGGTTTCCTGCAGCTTCAGGATGTTCTCCTCCAGAATCATGGCGGCCATGTACTCGCCGGTGAGGAGCTTGTTCTGGATGGCGGAATTGCCTTCTTCCACCCGGAGGCCGTTGGCCTTCAGCTTGTCAAAGAATTCCCAGCCGAATTTGTCGGCAATGGCCCCTACGGCAACGTAGGCGCTGCCGGAAAGCATGGGGTTGGGCATGGCGATCTTACCCTTGTACTTCGGGTCAAGGAGGTCGCTCCAGGTGGTGGGAATGTCCTCCTTGGCGATCTTCGCTTCGTTATAGGCGATGATCATGTTGCTGATGCGGACAGCGGACCAGGCTCCGTCCGCATCCTTATCGGAAATTACATCCTTTAAGTTAGGGCTCTTGTAGTTCAGGAGGAGCCCTTTATCCTTCAGGTAGAGGTAGTAGCTGGGGTCAGCCACCATGAGGACGTCTGTGCCGATTTTGTTGGCTTTGATCTCACCGGCAATTTTGGTCTTGAGCTTTTCGGTTCCCCCCTGGAACCAGTCGGTTTTCAGGTTGGGGAGGGCTTTCTGAACGTTAGGCTTGCAGACCTTGTCGAGAATATCGGGATACATGGAGGTATAAATCGTCGCTTCGCCGCTGGGGCCGCTCGCTTTGGGAGCGTCCGCCTTTTTCTCACCGCCGCCGCCACAGCCGGTAAGCATTGCCGCCGCGGTCAGGGTAGCTATCGCGGTGCCGAACCATTTGGAACTGAGTTTCATTTCGTTGTCCTCCTTAGAGTTGAATCATTCTCGTCGAGCAATGCGGCAAACCAAAAAACAAAATTGGGCTGAGGCATCTTTCTGACAATGCCTGTATTATATCAAAAACAATCTAAAAGATAAAGAGAGTTTTGCATAATTTCTGAATTGTTTTGTTGGTTTGTAAAAATACCCCCTGCAGGGTTCTGCAAGGGGTATTGCATTCGGAGTTATTTCATAAGGTGAAATCAGAATTCGTGGGCCTTGTGGACCTGAGCATAATGGGTATGCAGCAGGTGATGGGCTTTTTCGCTGAGGGGCTCTCCCAGGAATTCCTTATAGAGGGCAATAATGTCTGGATTTTCGTGGGATTTCCTCAGGGTGAGGCCCTTGTCGATCTCATAGAGGGCGGCAATGCGCTTCTTGCGGATTTCGTTGGTGGTGCCGTAAGGCTGTCCGCCGCCGCCAATGCAGCCGCCGGGACAGGCCATGATCTCCACGAAGGTGTAGTCGCACTCCCCGGCCTTTATCCGGTCAAGGATGATCCGGGCATTTCTCAGGGTGTGGACGATAGCGACCTTTATCCGAGTGCCCCCCAGGTCGTAGGTAGCTTCCTTGATGCCGTCAAAGCCCCGGACGTCCGTGAATTCCAACGGGGCGGCTTCCTGGCCGGTAACTTTTTCGTATACGGTGCGGAGGGCCGCTTCCATCACGCCGCCGGTAGCGCCGAAGATGGCCCCGGCGCCGGAGCCGGTGCCCAGGGGGCTGTCGAAGTCATTCTCAGGCAGTGTGTCAAACTTGATGTCAGCTTTTTTGATGAGTCTGGCCAGCTCCCGGGTGGTGAGAACCGCATCCACGTCCTGATGGCCGTTGCGGCCCATTTCCGGCCGGGCCGCCTCAAACTTCTTGGCGGTACAGGGCATGATGGAAACGGTAACCAGGTCGTCGAGGGAGAGGCCCATTTTCTCCGCATAGTAGGTTTTGGCAATAGCGCCAAACATGCTCATCGGGGATTTCGCAGTGGAAAGGTGGGGGATCATCTCGGGGTAATGCTTTTCCAGATAGTTTACCCAGCCGGGACTACAGGAGGTAATCATGGGCAGGGTTCCCTTGTTTTGCAGGCGGTAAAGCAGCTCGTGGCCTTCCTCCATGATGGTGAGGTCAGCGCCGAAGTTCGTGTCGAACACCTTATCAAAGCCCAGCGCCCGCAAGGCGGAGACCAGCTGGCCGGTAACGATGCTGCCGGGCTCCAGGCCCAGGGCATCCCCCAGGGATACCCGGATGGAGGGAGCGATCTGGACGATGACGTACTTTTTGGGATCTTTGATCCAGTCGAGAACCTTCTGGGTATCGTCCTTTTCCATGATGGCCCCGGTGGGGCAGACGAGACTGCACTGACCGCAGAGGACGCAGTCGGTTTCGGCCAGGTCCAGATTGAAGGGCGCGGCCACAATGAGGTTGTGGCTGCGGCCGGAGAAGGCAATGGCTTCTATCCCCTGAACGTCCTTGCAGGCCCTTATGCAGCGGCCGCACTTGATGCACTTGGAGGGATCCCGGACCAGGGAGGGATTCGTGTTTTTTGCCTTCTGGTATTTGCAGACGTCCGGGAGGCTTTCTTTTTCAATGTTGAAGCGGTTGCAGAGCTCCTGCAAATCGCAGCTGCCGTTCTTGTTGCAGACCCGGCATTCCTGATTGTGGGATGATAAAATCAGCTGGAGAATTCCCTTCTGGGCATTGCGGACGGTTTCCGTATCGGTATAAACCTCCATACCTTCCCAGACCTCGGTGGAGCAGCTGGCCAGCAGGCGGTTCTTTCCCTTTACCTCCACGGAGCAGACCCGGCAGCGGGCTTTTATCTGCTGATCCGGATGGTAGCAGAGATGGGGGATGTCGATGCCGATTTTTTTCGCGGCTTCAATTACCTTCGTTCCCTTGGGGACGGAGACGGGAATATCATTTATTTTCAGGTTGATCATTACTTCTTCAGACATATTATTGAACACCTCCTGGCGTGAAAACCTCCGGGAAAACCTTCATGGCGGACAGCAGGGCATTCTGGGCCGATTCGCCAAGGCCGCAGAGGGAAGCGGTGGACATGATGGCCGCGAGCTCTTTCATCCGGCTGAGTTCGTGGCCGGTGATGGTACCGTCAGCCAGCTTGTTCAGGAGCAGCTGGATATGAAGATTTCCCTCGCCGCAGGGAGTACACTGGCCGCAGCTTTCATGGACGAAGAAATCCTGGGTCTGCCGGAGAAAATCCAGCACGGTGGTGCGGTCGTCCACCACGAGGATGGCGCCGGAGCCCACCGTGACCCCGGCGGCCTTCAGGTCGTCGTAGGTATAAGGGGTATCCAGGATCCGTTCATCGCTGACTTTGCCGCTGGCCCCGCCAAACTGAATCAGGCGGATCCTGCGGCCGTCCTTTACGCCCCCGGCGAGGCCGAAGATAATTTCCCGGACCGTGGTGCCGAAGGGGATCTCAAACACGCCGGGATTATTCACGTTACCGGCTACGGAAACCAGCTTGGTGCCGATGGATTCGCCGCTGCCGAAGCTGCCGTAGTAGCCCTCGTCATCCAGCAGGAGGTGGGGAACGATGGCAAAGCTTTCCACGTTGTTGACGGTGGTGGGCAGTGCAAAGAGGCCGCTGACCTTCATAAAGGGCGTCTTCATCCGGGGACGTCCTCCCTTGGCTTCGATAGAGCGGATGAGGGCGGTGCCTTCGCCGCAGACGTAGGCCCCGGCTCCGGAATACAGATGAAGGTGGAAGGAGAAGTCCGTGCCGAGGATATTGTCCCCCAGCAGATTTTTGGCCACCGCCTCATCAATGGCGTTCTGAAGATGACGGCGGAGGTGGCGGTACTCCTCCCGGAGGTAGATGTAGCCGTCCTGAGCGTTCACCACGTAACCGCAGATGGTCATCCCTTCTATAATATTGAAGGGATCGTTCCTGATGAGCTCCCGGTCCTTAAAGGTACAGGGCTCTCCTTCATCGGCGTTGCAGATAACGACCTTTTTTGGCTTTTTGACCGCCCGGGACTGAGACCATTTTTTGCCCATATCGTAAGCGGCGCCGCCCCGGCCTTTAACCTTTACGTCGGCAATAAGGGCGGCAATATCCTCGCCGTCCATGGTCAGGGCCTTTTTCAGGGCCTGATAGCCGCCGATGCTCAGATAGGAGTCCAGGGACAGGGGATTGTAGCGGCCGAAGTTCTTCGTGATGAAGCTGGCCGTCAGTATTTTATTTGACATATTTCTCAACCTTTCTTGTGAAAGCTGGTCAGGCAAACTGGCGAAGGACGCCGGCAACCTTTTCTTTTGTGTCCAGATGGCCGTAGACGACGCCGTCAATGCGGACGGCCGGGGCCACGTCGCAGGCGCCGAAGCAGGTGACAGCCTCCAGGGAGAAGCGGCCGTCACCGGTGATTTCGCCGATACCGATTCCCAGGAGCTCCTTCAGGTACTCAAGGGTCTTGTCGTTGTCGTTGATATGGCAGACGATCGACCGGCAGACCTGGATGGGATGCCTTGCCCGGGGCTCCGTCGAGAGGGCGGAGTAGAAGTTCAGGCAGTCGTAAATGACCGCCACCGGCACCGGCAGCTTCTGAGCAATGTAGAAGGCTACCGGCTGGGGAATGTAGTTGGTTTCAATCAAGTCCTGGGTGTCTAAAAGCACGCCGACCACCTGAGTGAAATCGTGGTTATGCTTTTCCAGCACTTCGTCGATCCGGGCGGCAAGGGCCGGAGTGATGACAAAGTCCAGAGTGTTGTCTGCATTAAGCATATTATTTCCTCCTATATATAGCGAACCAAGGATATTGGGAGTCATTATATCTTATATCAAATCAAAAATCTACTGTTTTTATCAAGTATACACAATCCCCCCAGAGCCTGCCCTGCCGACAGGCCGCCGTCGTTTGGGGGCACCTGGCGGTGGGTCAGGACGTGAAAGCCGCTTTCGGTCAGGAGCTGTTTTGTCAGGTTCAAGAGTAAGGCATTTTGGAAAACGCCGCCGCTGAGGGCCACGGCGGAGAGCCCGGAGGCTTCCCGCCCCTTCCGGCAGGCGGCCAGGATCCAGCGGGCCAGCTCCTGATGAAACCGGCAGGCGGGGCTGTCCGGCTCTGCTGCCGCCGCAAACTCCAGGGCCAGGGCGGCCTCCCCCTCAAAGCTGTTGTCGCCCTTCAGCCCCAGCAGGGCGGCGCAGGCATCAAACAGCCGGCCCGCGCTGGTGGACTTAACGCAGTTCACCCTGTTGGCCAGCTGAAAATCTATGGCGGCCAGCTCGGCGGGGGAAACAAGGGAGCTGGCCGAGTCTGCCAGCGGCAGCAGAGGATTTGAATAGCCCTGCCGGATCAGGGCGGCGGCCAGCTTCCGCCCGCTTTTGGCGGCAGCGTCGCCGCCGGGCTGGAAAAAGGACGGCAAAGAGTCCAGCCGCTGAAAGCCCCGGCCGTCGCACCGGAGTATCTCGCCTCCCCAGATCGCTCCATCGGCGCCGTAGCCGGTACCGTCCAGGGCAACGCCGAGAACCGGCTCCAGATAATCGTTATCCGCCATACAGGAAAGAATGTGGGCGTAGTGATGCTGAACCGGAAGGAGGGGGATACCCAGCTCCCCCGCCAGCTTTCCGGCCACCGCCGCCGAATTGTAGCGGGGGTGGAGATCGGCCACCATCAGCTCCGGCTTTATTTCCAGCAGCTTCATCAGATGGCGGACAGATTCCTCCAGGGTGGAAACCGTCCGCACATCGGTCAGGTCCCCAATGTAGGGGGAGGGATAGAGAAAATTGTCTTTGGCCAGGCAGAAGGTGCTTTTCAGTTCGCCGCCAATGGCCAGCACCGCCCCCTTAAACGGCCTTGAAAGGACCAGGGGCAGGGGGGCGTAGCCCCGGCTCCGGCGCAGCATTACCGGCCGGCCGTCAAAGAGAGCGATCACCGAATCGTCCGCCCGCAGGAGAATCGGGCGGTCGTGGGTGAGAGCCAGATCCGCTATACCGGTGTCCAACAGGTATTTTCTCACTTCATCATCGGTCCGGCAAATGGGCGCGCCGGAAATGTTGCCGCTGGTCATCACCAGCGCGTCGGGCATACGGTCGTTCAATCCGTCAGGATAATCGAAGAGGAGATGGTGCAGAGGAGTGTAGGGGAGCATAACCCCTATCCGGGGATTGCCCGGAGCCACCTCCCCGGCGATGGAGTTATTGGTTCCCTTATCGAGAAGTAGTATAGGCTTTTGAGGTCCTGTCAGCAGCTCCCGGGCGGCGGGGGAGGGGGCGGCGCACTCCGCTAACACCGTATCCATATCCCGCAGCATCAGGGCAAAGGGCTTGGCCGGGCGGCGCTTCCGCTGACGGAGCGTGGAAACGGCCCGGCTGTCCCGGGCGTTGCAGACCAGGTGAAAGCCTCCCAGACCTTTTACGGCCACGATTTTTCCCGCTATTATCTCCTGCCGGGCTCTGGTAATGGCGTGGCCGTCCGCTTCCTCCCCGTCAAGGATAAAGACCCGGGGGCCGCAGTGGGGACAGCAGACCGGCTGGGCATCGAAGCGGCGGTCGGCAGGCGTGGTATATTCCCGCCGGCACTCTTCGCACAAGGCAAAAGAACTCATGGCCGTCCGCTCCCGGTCATAGGGCAGGGACTTCAGGATGGTGAGGCGGGGGCCGCAGGCCGTGCAGTTGATGAAAGGGTGCAGGTACCGGCGGTTGCTTCGGTCGTACAGCTCCCTCCGGCAGGTCTCGCAGAGGGCGATGTCCGGGGGCACAAAGACAACGCCCCCTTCCTTTTCGCTGCCGGTAATGGAAAAGGGCTCGCCAAAGAGCTCGGGATTTTCGGCTTCCGTAGGCAGAGCGGGCCGGAAATCAATTTTCAGGATAGCCGACCGCTCCGGGGCAGTCTCCTTCAGCCGGGCAATAAAGCCCTCCAGCTGGTCAGGACGGCATTTTAAGGCGATTTCCACCCAGGAGCCCCGATTGCTCACGGAACCGGGGAAGCCAAACCGCCGGGCCAGCCTGGCGGCAAAGGGGCGAAAGCCCACCCCCTGAACGATGCCGAAGATTTTTATGATAAAGGCGGACATGATTGTTCCTCAATGGTTTTGTAGCGGCAGAGCCGCTGGATGACGATGGGCGGGAATTGCCGGAGCAAGCCCCGAATGCTTCCATTATAACGCCGGGGAGCCGTTCTGGCAAAAATGACGTTTACCGGCGGCTGCCGTTAAACGGCGGAAAAAATATATTTACAGGGGAAAAGTCCTGTGCTATAATGCCAGAAGTTGTGTGCCGGCAAAAGCCGGCCGGTTACGTACCGCGGCTGAGAGTGCGACGCTCCGACGCTCCCCCGGCTGACGGCAGATTTATTTACAGGAGGAATTTCCAATGCTTACCAACGAAGAAAAATCCGCAATTTGCAAAGAGTTTGCCCGGCACGAAGGCGACACCGGTTCCCCGGAGGTACAGGTAGCCCTGCTCACCAGGCGCATCGCCCAGCTCACCGAACATCTCAAGTCCTTCAAGAAGGACTTTGCTTCCCGCCGGGGCCTGCTGAAAATGGTTGGCCATCGCCGCCGCCTGCTTGCCTACCTCCAGAAAAAGGATTTGGCTCGCTATCGCGCCCTTATTGCCAGGCTGGGTCTTCGCAAGTAATATTACTATCAGGAAGCGGGGATATTCCCCGCTTCTTTATATTATACGCAGGAGCATCCCTGCAGGAATGAGACAGTGGAAGGGTATAGGAGGAATTATTGAATGAACACATTTCAGATGGAAGTAGGCGGCCGTCCCTTTGTCATCGAGCATGGCAAAATGGCCAAACAGTCAAACGGCGCCGTTCTCGTCCGCTACGGTGAGACGGTAGTGCTCGTATGCGCCGTAGCCTCCAAGGAGCCGCGGGAAGGGGTGGACTTTTTCCCGCTTACCGTTGACTACGAAGAAAAAATGTATGCTGTGGGCAAGATTCCCGGCGGCTTCATTAAGCGGGAAGGCCGTCCCGGCAACAGCGGGATCCTGCGGGCCCGCCTTATCGACCGCCCCATCCGCCCGCTTTTCCCCAAGGGCTTCCGCAATGATGTAAACGTCATTGCCACCGTCCTCTCCGTGGAGCAGGACAATGCCCCGGAAATCGCCGCCATGATTGGCGCGTCCTGCGCCCTGGGCGTTTCCGACATCCCCTTTAACGGGCCCATCGCCGGGGTAAAGGTGGGCCGGGTGGATGGTCAGTTCGTGATCAACCCCACAGTCGAGCAGCGGGCCAAATCCGACCTGGACCTTACCATTGCCGGTTCCCATGACGCGGTCATGATGGTGGAGGCCGGGGCAAACGAGCTGCCGGAGGAGGTAATCCTGGAATCCATCCTCTTCGGTCATGAAGAAATCAAGCGGATCGTTGAATTCCAGCGGGGAATCATTGCCCAGGTTGGCAAGGAAAAGCGGGACGTCAAGCTCTTCGAGGTTCCGGCTGAGCTGGAGCAGGCGGTTCGTGATTTCGCTGAAGCCCGCCTTGACGCGGCTGTCCGCAATCCGGACAAGCTGAACCGGGATGAAAATATCGCCGCCATCAATGCGGAGGCTATGGAGAAATTCCTGGCGGAATATCCTGACCAAAGCAAAGAGATCGCCCAGCTGCTTCACGATATCGAAAAGAATATCGTCCGCCGCATGATCACCCACGAGAAAATCCGTCCGGACGGCCGGGCCCTGGATGAAGTCCGCCCGGTAAGCTGTGAAGTGGGCATTCTGCCCCGGACCCACGGTACCGGCCTCTTTACCCGGGGCCAGACCCAAATCCTCACCATCACCACCCTCGGTTCCCTGGCGGATGAGCAGACCATTGACGATCTTACTACCGAAAAGACCAAGCGTTACATCCACCAGTACAACTTCCCGGGCTACAGCGTAGGCGAAGCCCGTCCCTCCCGGGGGCCAGGCCGCCGGGAAATCGGCCACGGCGCCCTGGCGGAGCGGGCCCTCGTCCCGGTTATCCCCTCGGCGGAGGAATTTCCCTATATGTTCCGCCTGGTTTCCGAGGTCCTGGAGTCCAACGGCTCCAGCTCCATGGGCTCCGTCTGCGGCTCCACCCTCTCCCTCATGAATGCCGGCGTGCCCATTAAGCGGCCCGTTTCCGGCGTGGCCATGGGTCTCGTCAAGGACGGGGAAGACTACACCATCCTCACGGATATCCAGGGTATGGAAGACGCTCTCGGGGATATGGACTTCAAGGTGGCCGGTACCTCCGAAGGTATCACCGCCATCCAGATGGATATAAAGATCGCCGGTATCACCCGGGACATCCTTTCCGCCGCCCTTGAACAGGCCAAGCGGGGCCGGGCCTATATCATGGGCAAGATGATGGAGTGCATCTCCGCCCCGGCGGCCGAGCTGTCCAAATACGCGCCCCGCGTCACCGAGATTCACATTGATGTGGACAAAATCCGCAACGTCATCGGGCCGGGCGGCAAGATGATCAAGGAACTCACCGCGGAAACCAATACCCAGATTGATGTTCATGACGACGGCACCGTTCTCATTACCGCCGTCAACGTTCAGGACTCCCAACGGGCCGTGGCCAGAATCAAAGAGCTTACCCGGGATGTGGAAGTGGGCGCCACCTACAAAGGCCGGGTCACCCGGATCATGAACTTCGGCGCCTTCGTTGAGATCCTGCCGGGCAAAGAGGGCCTCTGCCACATTTCCCAGCTGGCCAAAGAACGGGTCGCCCGGGTGGAAGACGTGGTTCAGGTCGGCGATGAGCTTGAGGTTAAAGTCGTTGAAATCGACCGCCAGGGCCGGGTCAACGTTTCCCACAAGGTACTGCTTTCCTGAAATTCACAAAAACTTCCGGGGTGCCGCCCAAAAACGCGGCGCCCTTTATTGTGGTAATGCTGTGGAACAGGAAACGGCAAGGCAGTTTCTGCCCGACGGCATTCAACGGTCAAAGACCGCTACGAGAGGGATGGCTATGGCGGACAACCGATATATCACCAGGCGGGATCACCCCGTCAGCGAACAGGCGGCCGGACTGAACGACGCAAAAAATATGTCCATCGCCCTGGAGTTGGCCGGGGAAGCCGCCGAGGCCGGGGAAATTCCGGTGGGCGCAGTCATTGTAGATGACAGCGGCAGCCTTGTGGCGGCAGCCCGCAATGAATGCGAGGGAACCCCCGATGCCACGGCCCATGCGGAAATTCTGGCCATCCGCCGGGCCTCCCGGCGGCTGGCCAGCTGGCGGCTCGCGGACTGTACCATCTACGTCACCCTGGAGCCTTGCCCCATGTGCGCCGGAGCCATCGTCAACAGCCGGTTGAAGCGGCTCGTCTACGGGGCCCCTGACAGCCACATGGGAGCGGTGGAATCAATTCTCAACATTCCCGGTCATCCGGCCTTAGGGGCGAAGCTCCAGGTCCGGGCAGGAGTGCTGGAGGAAGAATGCCGCGGGAAGCTGAAAGATTTCTTTGTCAACCGCCGGGCGATGGACGGCAAGGGGAGCTGAAGGGAAAGCCCCGCTGCTTTGCACAATCAAAAAATAAATTACAACAGATAATATTTTATCAGGTGGTGTTCATTATGCTGAAAAAATTTATCGCCGGCTCTTTGCTGGCCTGTTCTCTTAGTCTCCTTGCCCTGACCCCCGAGGCTGAGGCAGGGAAAATTCAGGATATACAGGCGGCCGGCGTCCTGAGGGTGGGCTCTACCGGCGATTACGCCCCCATGAGTCTGAAGGATCCGGCCACCGGAGAATATGCGGGGTTTGATGTGGACATGGCAAAGGAAATCGCCGCTATGCTGGGCGTAAAGCTCCAGTTTGTCCCCACCACATGGAAAACCCTGCTGGAGGATACGGAAAACCAAAAATTTGATCTGGCCATCTGCGGAATAACCCGCCGGGCAAACCGCTCCTTCACCACTTCGCTTTCCAACGGCTATCTGGAAAGCTGGAAAACCATCCTCTGCCGCAAAGAAGATGCCGGTAAATTCAAGACGGAGGCCGACATAGACAAGGCGGGAATAAGGGTAATGTGCAACGAAGGAGGCACCAACCACGCCTACGCGGCAAAGCTGAGGAACGCCACGGTCATCGTCAACAAGACCAACGCTGACATCCCCGGCCGGATTGCCAGAGGCGAAGCGGACGTAATGATCACCGAGGTTCCGGAGGCAGCCAAATATTGCCGGCTGATGCCGGAGCTGGCCGCCCCTCTGATGAACGTTCCCTTCGCCGATACGAAATTCAATTTTGGCATCATGATGCCCCAGGGAGATCAGGATTTCCTGAACTTCATCAACTTTGCCATCGACGACCTGAACGTCAAGGGCAAGCTGGCAGAAATAAAAGCAAAGCACCTGCAATAAGCTCATACAAAAACGGCCATTATTTCGGTAATGGTCGTTTTTTGTACTCAATTTTCTGTTGGAGGCCGTTGGAAAATCCGGTTGGATTTGTCGTTACAGTTTGCGTTTGATTCGCCTCAATGCTCTCCCAATTCAAGGAAGAAAATTGGCCCGGGTGACGCATCTTTTTTGCTCCAGGGCCAACCCAATCAGGCGGTCAGTCTGGTCTGCCATGAACAGCGGGATGTTCAGCAAATCATTATCCAGTTTAAGATTGTCCAGTGAAAACCGTATACGGAGTTTGACCTTATCCGGGAACAATTCCCTGAATTTTTTCAGGCTCCTGCTGGCGGTATTGGTTTCTGATTTTACCTCAATCGGCAAAATATCATTCTCCCGCTGAATGAGGAAATCCACTTCGTATGGGGGATTTGTCTGCGTCCAGTACCGGGGAAACGCCTCAAACTGCGTGATCAAAGCCTGAAGCACATAATTCTCCGTCAACGCGCCTTTGAATTCTGTAAACAGGCGGTTCCCCTCCCCAAAGGCGGTTGGCGCCAATTGTGCCAAGCGGCGGAGCAGGCCCACGTCCACCAGATAAATCTTAAAGGCCGAGAGATCGTCATAGGCGGCCACCGGAAGACCAGGAGCGGAGCTGCGGTAGATTTTATGCGCCAGCCGGGCATCCACCAGCCATTGTAACGCGTTCTCATATTCACGAGCCCTTGCCCCTTCTTTAACAACCTTATAAATAAACTTCTTGTTTTCCCTGGCCAGCTGAGACGGTATGGACTTCCAAATCATAGAAATCTTCGGAAATTCACTGATATTGGGATGTTTTGCAAAATCACGCTCATAGGCGCCGATAATATCGGACAGCGCTTCCTGCATGGCTGACACATCTCTTGCTTCCGCCCACATCTTGACCGATTCCGGCATACCGCCGGTCACATAATACATCTTGAGCTTTTCGTAAAGCGGATTGAAGAATGCGTCCGGGATTGGCTCAATGGTATCCACGGTGTTCAAATATTTTGCCAGGTTTTCATCTTCATCGGCCAGCAGAAACTCGGTAAAGGTCATGGGGTCAATCTGCATAAAGTTGACCTTGCCCACGGGGAAAGAGGATGGCTTTGCCAGCGCAATGCCCAGGAGAGAACCGGCGCAGGCAATGTGATACTGCGGGGCGTTCTCACAAAAATACTTCATGGAGTTGATAACCTGTGGGCAGTCCTGCACCTCGTCGAAGATGATAAAAGTTCTTTCCGGCTCGATCTTCTGACCGCTGGCCAGCATCAGATTTTGCAGGATTCGGTCTACTTCCTTTGTGGTTTCAAAGAACTGCTTATATTCTTCATTTTCATCAAAGTTAAAATAAGCGGTATTTTTGTAGTATCGTTTGCCGAATTCTTTGAGAGCCCAGGTCTTGCCCACCTGACGGACACCCTTCAAAATAAGCGGTTTGCGGTAGGGAGATTTTTTCCAGTCCAGCAGCTTATGCAAAATAAATCGTTCCATAGCCACCCTCCTTCACACTATTATTTGGAGCTTTGTGATTATAATCACATTTTTATTATATGCGAAAGGAGCAAAAATACAACCTTCATCACAAAAATATATGGATTTCAGGGTGATATAATCACATTTTTATTAAAAATCATGAGGGAGTAATTTTTCGGTAAAAGGAAACCTGAAGTCCACATTAAAATCCATTTCTTTTACTACCTCGGTTAGCTGGGAGTATCCATTAGAGAGTACTGGCCCCGGGGCCCCAACGGAGTGACTTATGAGAAAAAATTAAGCGGATATTTTAGTTTATTCGATTTGATTTTGCAGTCCACACCGTGTTATAAATCTTACATTTTTGGACAAATTTCAGCAAAGTGCTATTAAAGATACTTATAAAGTGATAAGCTGATATCAGAAAATTTTAGAAAGACGAGGCGCAGCTATGACGCAGAGCTTTACTCCCCAGGAAATGAAACCGATACTTCATTCTCACCGGGCGAACCTCTACTATTTGGAAAAATGCCGGGTCATGCAGAAAGACGGACGGGTGCTTTACCTGTCGGAATCAGCAAAAGAAAATCTGTATTGGAATATTCCCGTAGCCAATACGACGGTCATTATGCTGGGGACGGGAACCTCTATTACCCAAGCCGCCGTGAGAATGCTTTCATCGGCGGGCGTCCTCGTTGGTTTCTGCGGGACCGGGGCGACACCGTTGTTTGCCGGGTGCGAGATAGAATGGCTGACTCCCCAAAGTGAGTACCGACCCACAAAATACGTCCAGGGATGGCTGTCCATGTGGTTCGACGAAGGAAAAAGGCTCTCTGTCGCCAAACAAATGCAGGAGTCAAGGTGCGAATATTTGCAGCGGGTTTGGGGAAAAGACAAGGACCTGCAAGATGCCGGCATATATCCCGATGACTATGAAGTAGAGGAAGCTGTAAAAGGATTTAGAAGAAAAATAAAATCGGCAGCCCATGTTACGGATCTGCTGACAGCCGAGGCGGTCTTTACAAAAGCCCTGTATAAATATGCCGCCACGGCCACTCAATACGGGGATTTTGTAAGAGACGCCGAGAGAGACGGGGCCAATGAACTCCTGAATCATGGCAATTACCTTGCTTATGGCCTCGGAGCTGTGACGCTCTGGGTACTGGGAATCCCTCATGGCTTTGCGGTAATGCATGGGAAAACCCGCCGGGGAGCCCTGGTTTTTGATGTGGCCGACCTGGTGAAGGACTCCCTTATTTTACCTTGGGCTTTTATTGGTTCCTCCCGGGGAATGAATCAGCAATCATTTAGAAAAAATTGCCTGGAGAAATTCGTCCAGCATAAAGCTCTGGAATTTATGTTTCAGCAGATAGAGCAGTACAGTCTGCTCCACAGCCCGGAGGGTGGGGGTGAACCAGCATGATAGTCATATTTACCAGCCGGAGTGAAAAGAAATCCCTCGCCACCACCAGACGGATACTTGATTCTTTTGCCGAACGCATAGGAAATGATACGTGGCAGGCAGTCATCACGGCAGCAGGACTGTCCATGGTGAAAAGCCTGCTGCGCAGATCAGCCACAAAAACAACAGCCGTTGCCTGTCGCTGGATAAGATCCCGCAGCCGGAGCGAACTACTGTGGATAGTGGGCAATAAAGATCAGTTTAATCCGGAAGGATGCGTCCCGGTCAACCGGACAGCCAAAGACCATCGTCACGGCGACTGGGAGAATACCTGGGAATACCTGCCGCTGATGAAAGCGGTGACCGCTGTAGCCGGGCTGCTCCACGACTGGGGAAAATCCAGCGACCACTTTCAACAAAAACTTAAAAATAGAGATAAAACCGCCGATCCATTTCGCCATGAATGGATATCCTGCCAACTGATCTCCGCCTTAGTCAGCCAGTCGTCAGAAGTGAACCAATCGCCAGACGACGGCACGGATGCCCCCTGGTTATCGCTGGTAGCAAAAGGAAACTGGGATGAAGCGGCTCTCAAGACGAAAATGGCCTCCGGCAGCCAATTCAAACTGGATAAACTCCCTCCCCTGGCGAAAATGATTTGCTGGTTGATCCTTTCCCATCACCGACTCCCCATTTGTGAAAGTAAGCGGGACAGTTATAGCCGTATATCAAAGGATACGCTGGATTCCATGCTCGGCAGCATCGGCCCGGATTGGGGTTACAACAATGGGACGGTTTCTGACATCAATTGCAGAAAATATTCAAAGGGCTTACTGAAAAACTCAGAACCTTGGGTAAAGCAGCTGAAAAAATGGTCCGCAAAGCTCCTGAAGGAAAACGGTAAAACGGGTGAAATTCAAAGCCTTGAAAAAATAAGACCTTTCCTAAGCTATTGCCGCCTGGCGCTGATGATGGGCGACTACTATGCCTCCTCCCGTGACAAGCAGGAATTTAACGCGGGGCAGGACAAGCTGTTTGCCAACACGGATAAGCAGGGTAACCTGAAACAGAAATTGGATGAACATCTTTTGCTGGCAGCGGAGCAGGCGCTGAAAATTATCCACTCCTTGCCCAGGTTCGCTGGCAAGATGGAACGCGCCACCGACGTACCGGCCCTCAGACACAGGAGCCCGGCAAAATTTTCCTGGCAGGATGACGTGGTTCGTACCGTCAGGGCCCACAGAAAACAGAATGACCTGATGGATAACAACCATCACGGCTGGTTTATTGTAAATCTTGCCGGTACTGGCTGCGGCAAAACCTTTGCCAACGCGAAAATCATGCGGGCGATATCTCCTGACGGGGAGTCCCTGCGGTACAATCTGGCCCTTGGTCTAAGATCGCTGACTTTGCAGACCGGTGATGAGTATCGGAAGCGGATTGGTCTCGAAGAGGACATGATGGCGGTACTGATCGGCTCCTTGGCCGTTAGCCAGCTGCATAAAAAGGCAATGGAAGAAGCTGATATTGAAGATGATGACCTCCTGGGCCTGGACATGGAGGATTACGAGGGATACACCGGTGATTTTCTGGATATATTCTTCAGGGAGTCCCTTGATGTAAAAGCAAAGAAAAATCGGGCATTCCTCTATCGTCCGGTAGCGGTGACCACCATAGACCACTTGATGGGGGCCACGGAAACCCGGCGGGGCGGCAAATATATGCTGCCTTTTCTGCGGCTCATGTCGTCAGACCTTGTAATCGATGAAATAGATGATTTTTCCCCTACAGACCTCATGGCCATCACCCGGCTGGTTCACCTGGCCGGAATGCTTGGCCGAAGCGTCGCCATATCATCAGCCACGATCCCTCCGGATTTAGCCAAAGGAATGTTCAAGGCCTACAGGGCGGGCTGGAATTGTTTTGCCAGTTTCCTGTCTGCCTCCCAAAAGCTTTCAGTCCTCTGGTGCGACGAATTTTCCAGTCAGGCAGAGACCATCGCCGAAAAGGACATAGAAAAAGCGGAAGAAGCCTTTGAAAGCAGCCATAACCAGTTTGTCCATAAGCGAATAAAAAAATTGCAAACTATCGCCCCCCGGAGAAAAGGGACGGTAATAGACTGGACAATCAATGGGCAGCAGGACGAAGAAACAGCGGAATTAAAAATTTTCCACGCCATTGGGGGTACAGTGCTGAGCCTCCATGAAAATAACTTTATAACCGATGAGAATACCGGTAAAAGAATATCCTTCGGCCTTGTCAGAATGGCAAATATCGACCCCTGCGTAGCGGTGGGAAAATACCTGGCCGCAAGGGAATGGCCGTCAGATTATGCGGTAAAGGTAATGATATATCACAGCAGACAGGTTTTGCTGATGCGCCACCGGCAGGAGCAGTACCTTGATTCGATATTAAAGAGAACCGGGCAGAATAAAATCGTAAGGATCACTGAACCGGTACTCCGGAGTCACGTTGACGCCGCAAAGGGAAAGAACGTGATTTTTGTAGTCGTGGCCACTCCCGTTGAGGAGGTCGGGCGGGACCATGACTTTGATTGGGCCATTGTCGAGCCCTCCTCCTACCGCTCAATTATTCAGCTGGCCGGTCGCGTGCTGCGCCACCGCTCGGCCAATTCCTCTTCGGGGAAAGCAAATGTCGCGGTCCTTTCGTACAATCTGCGGGGTCTCCGGGGAGAAAAGATAGCCTATACCAAGCCGGGTTTTGAATCTAAAGCCCTGCCATTAAGGAGCAAAGACTTCAAGGAAATTGCTGACATAACAGCTTTGGCAGCCGGAATAGACGCGATTCCCCGTATCGGCAAGGATTATGGACAAGGCAAGGACAGCCTCATTGGCATTGAACACCTGGCCATGGAACGATTTCAGGATACTGAGACGCCTGGCCCTCAGGCCATGCGCGGCTGGCTGAAGGAATACTGGTGGCTCACCGCCCTTCCCCAGGCTATCAACCGATTCCGGGAGGGCAGACCGGAAATAAAGCTATGCCGTATGTACACAGATGGGAAGTTTATATTTTCTGAACGCGATGCAAAGGGGAAATGGGTAGCAACAGACCGAGCGGCCTTTCATGGAATCACGGTGGAACATGTAGCCGATGAGGAAGGCGCCTGGTGGCTGGCCAGAGACTACCTGACCGAGTTGGAAAAACTATTGAAAGGAGATAATTCAGACAGCGAAGAGGAAAACCTAAAGAGGGAATCCCAACGCTTTGGCGAAATATCTATACCGGAGGATACATACGGAAGCAATAGATATTATTATTCGGATCAACTCGGTTTATATAAAAGGAGAGGGGAGAAAAAATGAGTATACTGTGCGACTACATCGAAGCTCAGGCAACGGCAAAGGGCAAAGAACCACGGGACTGGTTTAAGGGGGTTGTGGACAATGCCTTTCGCTGCCACGTGGCAACCCACGTAGGTAAATTCACTGACTCTGGAATAGACAGTTCAATTTCCATATATCACAAAGGCAGTCAGGCTTTGCCGGTACATGGATATCTCTGTACGGATTCTGTGCTGTGCGGTACTGACATGGTAGTAGAGGGCGGTGCCGCATTTCTTCCAATACCTAAATTTTTGACTTTGTCCCTGGAAGATGGTCGAACAGTCCTGGACCATTTAGCTGAAAACTCTGCCTGTTTAGACGATTTGGGCAAATATACAGAGAATCTTGATGATACAAAAGGAAAATTGGCAAGTGTGTTATCCAAGGCTATTCCGGAAAAAACCGCCGATAATATCAGGCAGGTATATTTCCCGACGGGAGAAGGCTACCATCTTATCTCTCTTCTGACATCTTCTGCCATATTATTTGAGTTGAAGGCCCGCCTGGAGCAAGTCCGACAGTCAGCCCGGGATGCTAAAGATCCCAAAAATGAACGCTACGGAGAAAACCACAGTATCGTTTCAGACCTGACGGCAATGGGCTTTGGCGGAACGAAGCCACAGAATGTAAGCCTTGTGAATAATAATCAAAAGTATGCCCTACTCCTTAATTCCTGCCCGCCGGTGATAACTGCCCGGGAGATAAGGGTTCCTCATAGCAGCTTCTTCTACAATACGTTGCGCTTCTGGGAATTCAGGGAAGAATTTGCCCGGCTTCACAAGATATTCACGCAGGATATAAACAATGTGAAAATAAGGCAGGAGCGGAAAAAGCGGACAGCGGATATCATCGACAAGGTCCTTACCCGGGTGTACGCACTCAGGGCCATGGAGCCGGGCTGGACGGACCGGGAAAACTGCCGGTTGCCCCAAAGCCAGAAAATCTGGCTCGATGAAAAGCGCCTGGATGAGAGAAACAGCGGTGATACCTGGCTGAAAGAGGTGTCCACCGAGTTTGCTCGCTGGTTCTTTAATGCCTACGAAAAACTTCTCAAAGAAGACCGCATAACCATGGGGCAGGGAGAAATACAAATAATTAAGAACGAAATTGCCGAAGTGCTGGACTATGACAGGGGGTGAATCTATGAAAACGTATCTCTTCATACCAAAAATGAAAATACACAATGCCAACGCCCTGAGCAGTCCCTGCACGATTGGCTTTCCCGCTATGACTGCCTGGCTGGGCGGAATCCATGCTCTTGAACGGCGGCTGAAGTCCCAGGGCTTTACCGAGGTAAAACTAACGGGAGTGGGAGTTTCCTGTCACTGCTTTAACCTTCATACTAAAAAGGGGCCGGGAGACAGATATTGGTCTGTGGTTGGAACCTCTAACCCCCTAAGGAAAAAAGGAGCCAGTTGGGAACGGCCAGCTTTCATTGAGGAGCCAAGATGTGACCTGCTGGTATCCCTTTTGGTGGAGACCGAGGGCGTTAATGGCGACAATCAGGAAGCTGTGCTGGAAGCAGTCAAAAAGAGCCTGTATCAGCAGAAAATGGCCTCAGGCGATATACAGCTTATCGGAAAATTGTCGGTTGAAACCGTGGACAACGCTGATGAGATTTCCGAAAGAAGACTCCTGCGAAAGCTCATGCCGGGCTACGTGCTGATCCAGCGGCAGGATTTAATGGAGGGTGATGACAAAGGCGATGCCCTTGACCGCCTGCTCTCATACCTGAAGCTAAACGTAACAAACGTCAGCCAGGAAGCCCCGCAGCCTGTCTGGCAGTACAGCAAAAAGACCTCCGGGTGGATCGTGCCGGTGGCCGTAGGCTACAAATCCCTGTCGTCTCTTGGCCAGGTTGCAAACCAGCGGGATCCGCACGCTCCTCACTGCTTTGGCGAGAGCGTTGTTACCCTCGGAGAATTCAAAATGCCCTACCGATTTGAAAGCATCGATGAGATAATGTGGAAGTACGATACTTCCCATATTGATAAAGGTTTATATCTCTGTACCAATCAGAAGAATTTTATAGATTAAACAGGAGGAATATATCATGGCAAAAGCAAAAAATGAAATTTCAATGCCTTCCGTACTGGCCTTTGAGAAGAAACTGGTGGTCTCCGACGGCCTGCTTTCCGGCGCAAAATGGGCCGAAAGACATGAAGTGGTGACGCCCCTGCCCCTGAGAGAGAAATCAGTTCGCGGCACAATCTCGAACCGGTTGAAGAAAACCATAAAAAATGACCCGGCAAAAGTCAATGCCGAAATAGAAAAAGCAAATCTTCAGACAGTAGATGCCTGCACCCTGGCGGCGGAGCAGGACACGCTGGCGCTGTCCTTCTCCCTGAAAGTCCTCGGCGGGATAGAGAAACCCTCGGCCTGCAACGACCCTGCCTTTGCGGAAGCCTATAAAAATGTGGCCGAAGCTTATGTCAGGAAGAACGGCTTTACGGAGCTGGCCCGCCGCTACGCCATGAACCTTGCCAATGGCCGCTACCTTTGGCGAAACCGCGTCGGCGTGGAAAAACTGGAAGTAATTATTACCTCCGGGGAGAAAAAATGGGTCGTAGACAATGCGCTTTCCCTCAAGCTGCGGGCTTTTGAGGACGGTGGAGAATACGAAACTGTTATAAGAGAGATTGCGGCAGAAATCGCCGCTGCCCTTTGCGGCCAAAAGGATTACCTGCTTCTCAATGTAACGGCCTGCGCCCTTGTGGGCCAGGCTCAGGAAGTATATCCCAGCGAGGAACTCGTTCTGGATAAAGGTAATGGCCGCAAGAGTAAAATCCTGTACCAGGTTGATGGTGTTGCGGCAATGCACTCCCAAAAGATTGGCAATGCTATTAGAACCATTGATACCTGGTATCCGGAATACGAAAATGAGCGCCAGCCCATCGCCATTGAAGTATATGGCGCCGTCACAAATCAGGGCCGGGCTTACCGCCAGCCCTCTGACAAGGCAGATTTTTACACCCTGTTTGACCGGTATGTTATTGAAGGAACGCTGGACAATGAGGAACAGGAAGATTATGTGATGGCCGTTCTGGTCCGGGGCGGCGTATTCGGAGAAAGCGGAAAGGACTAAACCATGAAATATTATCAGGAAATAACCCTCCTGCCCGGCCCGGAAATACCGTTAAACTTTCTCTGGTCAACAGTGTACCGGCTGCTCCACCCGATCTTTACGGCAAGCGCCGACAGCCAGGGCAAAACTCCTTTTGGCGTGTCATTTCCCGGTTACACTATGGACCACGACCGACCTTCCTTGGGGAACAAACTGCGCATATTTGCCCCCGATGGAGAGTCTCTAAAAGCCCTTCAGCTAAAGAACCGCTTTCAAAAGCTGGAGGACTATGTGCATATTGTTAGTCCTCGTAATGTACCTGAAACTGTCAAAGGCTACAGTTGCTATGTCAGAGTCCATCAGGAGGCAAACGGCGCGGCCAAGGCCCGGCGATATTCCTTGCGAAATGGGATTCCCCTGAGCGAGGCCCAGAAACTTTTCCCCCCAAACGGGGCAAGGCTGAAGGAACCATATATCAGGCTGAATAGTAAAAGCACCGGGCAAAAAATGCTGCTGTTCATTCGCAAAACGGAATCGGAAGCGAAGAATGGCAGCTTCAACACCTACGGCCTCAGTAATGTGGCTACCGTTCCGGAATTTTAACCTGAAATTACCCAAAATTTTTTGAGGACCCATAACCCCACGTCTGGCAAGGGCTCTGGCCAAGGGAGAAATTTATCATTTTTGGACTGGAGCCTGCCAGAACCCTTGACTGTACAAATGGCAGGAGTAAAATTTGTACAGTTTACCGCCGCATAGGCGGCTTAGAAATTTGGTAATTTTCGAGAAACCGTTTGTAAAATGTTTAC
>CAZIKQ010000015.1:0-35189 GCA_964540025.1 uncultured Schwartzia sp.
CCTTAGCGATTGCCGAGTATAACGATGGCAGAGCTTAGGGAGTCGCACCTTTAGTCACCTCCCCTAGAGGGAGGCTTTGGGTTGTGGCTCCAATTTAGAGAAGCCTGCTTATGTAAATAAAAATAGCCGTATCCGTTTTCCCGGATACGGCTATTTTTATTTACAATTTTCTCTACGAAGCCTGAGCAGTTCGATTGACAATTTTTCCCCGCAGGCTACCGATCTCCTTTTTGAGCAGTGACCACCAGGTTCCTGGCGGATTGTTCTCAAAGAATATAAAGATTATGGGGACAACTACCAGAGTAAAGACGGTAGAGGTCAGGAGGCCGCCAATGATTACCCAGGCCATGGAGGAACGGGTCTCCGCTCCCTCCGTCATGGCGAAGGCGGTAGGCACCATGCCGATCATCATGGTGATGGTGGTCATGAATATGGGCTTCAGCCTGACCCGGCCCGCCTCAATAATGGCATCATAGGCGCTTTTTCCTTCCTCCTCCATCAGGGTGATGGTGTAGTCCAGCAGCAGCGTGCCATTCTTGGCTACGATACCGTCCATAACCAGAATACCGATAAGGGAATAGAGATTGACGGTATTGTGAGTAAGGAAAAGCAGCAGAATTGAGCCGATTATGCCCAAGGGCAGGGAGAACATTCGGATGAAGGGGGTGATCAGGGATTCATACAGCACCGCCAGCAGCATATAGATGAGGACGAGGGCCAGCAGGAGAGCTGTCAAAAGTTCCCGGAAGGTATCGCTCATCTGATCCGCCGCGCCGCGGAAACGGTAGCCGATTCCCTCCCCCAGCTTTATCTTCGCGATGGCGTTTTTTGTATCCTGAACCACGTCGTTGAGGGGACGGCCCACCAGATTACAGCCCACGATGATGGAACGCTGCTTGTCCACCCGGCGGATCATAACCGGGCCGGTACCATTGGCAATCTTAGCCACGTCGCTCAAAAAGACTATTCTTCCATCGGCATTGATGGGAATGTTGGCAATATCATTCATGCCGTAGCCGTCAGAATCCCGGAACCGTACCTCTATTGGCGTATCCTGACCGTCATTTAACGGGTCATTGGCCAAATCTCCCGCCTCACGGCCGGAGATGGAAGAATCCACCGCGTTTTGAATGTCCTTCAGAGTGACCCCGAAGAGCTTCATTTTTTCCCGATCCGCCGTTATCTGAAGCTCTGGAACGCCTTCAATATAGGAGGAGTTTACATCGGTTGTCCCCGGCACCTCCTCCTTCAGGATCCGCATTACCTCATCGGAGGCCCGGATGAGCTTTTCAAAATCGTTGCCCCGCAGCTCCATCTGCATCATGCCGCCCACGGAGCCCACGCCGCCGCCGCTGCTGACGCCGGATATTGAGGACTGATCCTCCATGACCCGGATGATGGCGTGAGGTATTTCCTGGGCATAGGCCCGGAGCCCGTTTGTCACCTGCCAAATGGAATGGTCCCGGTCAGCCCGCTTGTAAAGCTGGACTCTCATCCGCCCTTCGTAAGAATTCCGGCCGCCGGCATTGGAGAGATAATATTCCACGTCAGGTATATCCTCGATATAATCCTCCAGCTTTCTCATTACCTTGTCGGTTTCCTCCGCCGTGGAAGAGACCGGCAGCTGAACGATGACCTGAAATCCTCCCTCATCGGTCTGGGGCATATACTCCGAGCCCACCAACCGGAGGGGGATAAAGGCTATGGACACGATGAACAGAACCAGGCTCGGCCAAAGGATCTTCGCCGGGTTGGCCAAACTGTAACGGACGATCCCGTCGTAAGTTTCCACCGCCCAGTTTTCAATGGCGTCCATCCTGTCCCAAAGCTTCCGCCGGGCCACGTGGTACCCGTTCTTAAAGAACTGGGAGGCCAGCATGGGCGTCAGGGTAAAGGAAATAAACAGGGAAAACATCCCTGCAAAGACGATGGTGAGGCCGAACTGGCGGAAGAACTGGCCCGTCATGGAATTCATGAAGGCAATGGGCATAAATACCGCCGCATCGCAAAGAGTGATGGCGATAGCCGCCATACCGATCTTGTTTCGGCCATTTTCCGCCGCCTCGTCCGGCTTTTCCCCCATCTCCAAGTGGCGGATTATATTTTCCAGGACGACGATAGAATCGTCCACAAGGATCCCGATACAGAGGGTCATGCCCATCAGGGACATCATGTTGAAGGTAAATCCCGCCATGTACATGACCAGAAAGGTGGAAATCAGCGAGGTGGGAATGGCGATCATGACCGCCGCCGTGGACTGCCAGCCCCGGAGGAACACAAAGAGGGTAAGCCCCGTGGTGATAAGGCCTTCCACCAGGGTACCGATGGTGCTGTGCAGGGACCGGTTTATGTAATCGGCATCATTTCTGATGATGGTAAAATTATAGTCCTTGTACTCCTGGCGAAGTTTTTCTACCTGATTGACAATATTGTCCGCCGTCACCACGATATTGGCGTCGCTGTTCTTGTATATGCGGAGGGAAACCGCGTCCTGCCCGTTAAAACGGGCGTAGCGGGACGCTCTCGCTTCCTTTTCCTCAGCTTTCGCAAAAGCAGTAAAGGGTATCCTGGCCCCCTCGCTGTTCTTTACGACAATGTCCTCGATATCCCTTGCTTTCAGGTACTGGGCAATGACCCGGACATCCGACTGCTTCGTATCGGTGTAGATACTGCCCGAAGGCAGCAGCTGGTTCTCATCGCGCAGGGCAGTGACGATATCGGCCATGGTAATTTTGTAGGCGGCCATCTTGTCCTTGTCCACGTCAATGGCGATTTCCCTGTCCCGGCCGCCGTACAGCTCGATCTCCGACACGCCGGAGGCCTGCTGGATAACATCCTGAAAGGTATTGTCCGTCTTGGAGTATATGTCCGCCAGGGGCCGGTCAGAGGTAATCGCCAGCTCCACGATGGGCGTGGCATTCATATCCCGCTTGATAACTACCGGTTCCTCTACTTCATCCGGCAGCTTGCCCCTTATGGCATTTACTTTTTTCGTGGCGTCGATGGCGGCCGAGTCCGCGTTGGCGTAAAATTCCAGCTCCAGCATGATGCGGGCCCGTTCATAGCTGGCCATGGAGGTCATCTTTTTGACGTCGGACACCGCCGACAGAGCGTCCTCCACCGGCTTAATAACCTGCTGCTCGATAGACTCCGCGTTGGCACCGGGATACTTTATCGTAACCGACACGAAGGGCGTGTTCAGGGCCGGCAACAGCTCCACCCCGATTAGATAATAACTGTAGAGACCCAAGACGACGAAAAAGGAAACGATCATGGAGATGCCAATGGGTCTCTTAATGGAATAACGGGTCAGGTTCATGATTTCTTCCCCTGCTCTCCGTAGCTGGGATCGTAATAGTCCTCATCCACTCTGATTTTTACCCCGTCGGCCAATTTGTCCTGATTGTTGACCGCTACTGTCTCTCCCTCGTTGACCCCCTCGAGAATTTCTTCCATCTGGTCATTTATCAGACCTACCCGGACACTGCGCCGCTCGACTGACAAATCCTCATGCACCACGAAGAGGCTGGTTCTGCCGTTTCGCCTTACCACCGCTTCCTTGGGAACGAAAATCGCCTTTTTCCGCTGAACGATATTGGCGTAGGCCCGGGCAAAAAGGCCGGCCCGCAGCTTCGCCTTTTCCCAGCCCTCTCCTCTGTCCAGTTCGATCCGCGCCATATAGGTACGGGAACCCTCCTCCATGGCGGGGCTGACAAAAATCAACCTTCCCGGCAGGGTGATCCCCTTGGACTCGATATTCACGTCCAGCTTGATTCCCGGTTCCAAAACAGCGGCATCCACCTCGGACAGGGAGCAGTCTACGTACATATGGCTGTTATCTACCAAGGTGAACGCCTTTTGGCTGGTCTTGGCCATGCCCCCCACCTCCGCCTTCCGGTAGGAGATGACTCCATCCCGGGGAGCCCGCATAATCAGGTCGTCCCGCTGCTTTTTCAGGGCGTCGGTACCGTAGGCTTCCTTCAAGGCTGCCTGACGCTTTGCCTCAACGGCGGCCGAAGCCGCCCCCGCCGCTGTCTGATTGGCCAGCAGCTCAAAGGCCGCCTTGCTCACCAGATATTTCTGCTTCAGGAGGTCCAGCTGATCCTGAGAAATCGCCCCGATTTCATAAAGGTGCTTATTTCGCTCATAGCGGCTGGACTCTACCTTAAAGTCAGCCTCCGCCTGGATATAATTCGCGTTGTAAGCCGCCTCTGTCTCGATGACGTCCGCCTCTGCCTGACGGGTGGAGGCGGTGTTCTGCTTGATGGAAATATCAAGGAACTCCGTATCCTGAACCATGAGAATGTCGCCTTTTTTGACAACGCTGCCAAAATCTACCCGAACCTCGCTGATCCGGCCGTCGTACTTCGGGATCAAATCAATGCTGGCATCGGCAATAGTCTGTCCGGCCAGGGTCACCCGGCGGTTCATATCCCGGCGGTCAGCCCTGTAAACCGCTACCAGCGGGGCGCCGCCCTGCTGCTTTGGCCGGACGCCCTTATCGGTCTTGAAACCAAACCACACGTACATTATGACGCAGCACAGCAGACAGCCCAGACCCACCACAATGCACTTTTTCCGGCGGTCCAGCCCGCTGTACTTCTGCTTCAGCCCGTCAAGCTTTGCCTGCGCCTTATCTATATAACCCTGGAACATTCTACCGACCTCTTAATCAATATCCCTCAAAACGTTAGCCACACCAACTTTGTTATGATTATAAGGAATAAAAATTAGAATGTCATTAAATATAGGGAAAAATTTACTTCCTCCCGTCGAATTTTCAATAAAATCAAACTGCCGAGACCACTTTACCGACATCGCTGCCGCTCGCTTAAAGTTTCTGCTAAAAATATTCGCCGCTGAATTTTGTCTCGGGGCAAACCGCGAAAAACCCGGAAATTATATCCGGCTGACCGACAACCGGCGTAAAAAAAGTCCGGCCTGTGGTCGGGCTTTTTTCTGAAGGCTATTCGTTTATCTAGATACTCAGATACATTTGCTTCGCCGAAGCCGTTGGTTAGGCTTTAAGTTTACCATCTTGCAACCGCAGTACCCGCGAACACAAAAAATCAGCCAGACGCATATCGTGAGTGATAAACAAATAAGCGATGTTCTGTTGCGATTGAATATCCTTCAATAACCGCAGTATCTGCGCCTGCACGGAAATATCAAGCATAGACGTGGGTTCATCCAAAACCAAAAGTCTCGGGCTAAGAAGCAACGCCCGCGCCAAACAAATACGCTGTATCTCACCGCCGCTCACCTGATGAGGATAACGGTCTAAAATCGTTTCATTTAATTGCACCGTTTCCAAAAGGCAGTTTATTTCTTCCGTATCCTCCGGCAAATCGAAAACTTTTAATGGTTCCCGCATACTTTGTCCCAAGGTCATGATCGGATCTAAAAAGCTTTCCGGCCTCTGGGATATAAATTGGATCTTCCGGCGAAAATCCCGAAGTTTCTTTCCAGCGCAATCCGTTACATCCTGACCGTTAAATAATATTTTACCGGAATCGGGCCTTTCAAGTTTCAGCAAAATACGGGCCAAAGTGCTTTTACCTTCACCGCTCCGCCCCATTACCGCCACTGCCTCGCCGGGAGCGATAGTTATATCAACATTACTGAGGACGCTTATCCTCTTTCCGGAGCTGCGGTCAAAATAACTTTTACTTATTCCTATTCCTTTAAGCATATAAAAAACACCTTGCGTATTTTCCCCCTGGCATCCCGTACAAATCAGGCCTCTGATCTAAACACCGCCGCGAACATTGCGGACAGCGAGGAGCGAAACGGCAGCCCTGTATCTCTTCACCAAAATCGGGCGCCTTTCCCGGCATCGGATGCAGACCGTTCTGGGGCAAAGCCCGCAGGAACCCCTGACTGTAAGGGTGCAACGGAGCAGCGAAAAAATTATCATTCACTTCCACGATCTGCCCCGAATACATGACTACCACCGTATCGCAAACGTCTTTCGCCAAATTTATGTCGTGAGTGATGATGATCATACTGCAAGCGAGATTCTCCCTGAACCGCCGCAAATTCTCAATCACCAAAGCTCCCGTGCGCTCGTCCAACCCCTTAGTTGGCTCATCCGCCAGTATCCAATCGGGGTTTACGCTGGCCGCCATGGCGCACAGCGTCCTTTGCAGCATACCTCCCGACAACTCGTGGGGATAAGCTTGTAACACTCTGTCTATATCACTCAAATGAAAAAGCTCTAAATAACGCTTTTTACGCGAATTGTCTTTATCTTCTATCCCCGCAGTATCCAACAAATCCTGCATTTGCTTGCAGATCCTTCTCGTTGGATTAAGGGAGTCGGCGGGATTTTGGGGAATGATTCCCATGCGCTTATTTTTTACCCCTGCGCCAAAAGTTATATTTCCTCCCCTTCTCACGCTGTCGGGAAGTATCCCCAATATCGCCTGGCCCAAAACGGATTTACCACAGCCGCTCTCGCCGACTATGGCGGTAAACTTTCGCTCCGCAAAATCCATATCAACTTCATCCAATATCTTTATCCAGCCTTTTTTACCGGGAAAACTAACCGACAGCCCCCGCACGGACAAAGACCTTTTCTCCACTACCATTTACGCACCTCGTCTACCCGCGCGTCCAACCTGTCGCGCAATGCTTCCCCTAAAATATTTAAGGAATATATCAGGGAAAACACAAAAAAACCGGGGATGATTATTAAATGAGGCGACGTCCGATAATACATGGTCGCATCGTTTATCATAACGCTCCAATCCGGAGTCGGCGGCTGAACCCCCAGGCCCAGAAAGCTCAAACCTGCGATAGCCAGAACACCTCTGCCCATGCGGATAGTAAAGAGTGCCATCAGCTTGTTGCCGATATTAGGCAGGACGTGCCGCAAAATAATGCGCAAGTCGCTGACTCCTAAACAGCGCAATCCCTCTATAAAAGGTTCTTCCATCAGCCGCATTACCTCCGCCCGCACAATGCGCGAAAATCCCGCCCAGGAAGTGATCACCAGCGCCAACGCCAGACTGTAAACACTGCTGCCGAAAATACCGGCGACGGCGATCATAAAGCAGCTTCCCGGTATTCCCTGAAAAATATTGCTGAGAAACAAAAAGAATAAATCTATTTTCCCGCCGTAAAAACCGCTCAACGTTCCGGCCGCAATACCTGCCGTCAGCGCCAATACGGAAGACACCAGCGACAGCAGCATAGACGCTCGCCCACCATATAGAATACGGCTGTACATGTCCCGGCCCAAAGCGTCCGTACCAAAAAGATGATGCCAGGAAGGTCCTGACAAACGCCGGGCCATATTCGGCTCAAAGGGATTATCAGTGGCCAGGATCGGCGCCGCAATACTCCCCAGGACGATGAATGCCAACATAAACGCCGCCCCGTATATTTGCAATTTTCTCCAATTCATTTCTCCGCGCCCTTTTTCATCTTGGGATTGAGATAAAACATCCATAAATCTACCGCCAGCGTAACAATCACCAGCGTCCAGCCCGTCGTCAGGACGTAAGCCTGCAAAACGGGATAATCCCGGAAGCGGATTGCCTCCAAAGCCATGCTGCTGATACCCGGCAGAGCGAAAATACTTTCCGCCACGACGCTTCCCCCCAGCGCGCCGGCGAAATAATTCCCCAATAAGGCGATAGCCGGCAAAGCGGCGTTAGGCAGCGCATAATTCCATAACAGCCGTTTAACCCCGATCCCCCTCGCTCTGGCAATTATGAAATACTGCTTGCTGAATTCCTCCAGTAAAGCGCCCCGCATAAAACGGCAGACGGTGGCCATGGTGGAAAATGAAACCGCGAAGGCCGGTAAAATAAAATGCTCCCAGCTATCGCCGCCGCTGACGGGCAGCAGGTGAAACGATTCGCAAAAAACCAGAATCATCAGCAACGCCAGCCAAAATCCGGGTATCGCCAGCATTATATTAGTCAAAAAAAGAGCTATATTGTCGAACCAGCCATCCTTGTATACGGCGCAAACCACTCCGGCGGCGATCCCGCCGCACGCCGCAATAGCCAAGGCCGCCAAAGCCAGCTCGGCGGTGACCGGAAACCGGGCCAATATCTCCTCGAAAATATCCCGCCCGCTGATGTAACTCGTCCCCAAATCCCCTTGCAGGACTCTCAGGATCCACGCCATATACTGCACGTAAACAGGGCGGTTCAGCCCCAATTCTTCCCGCATGGCCTCGATATCTTCCTCAGTGGGCGTTCCCAGCCCGCTTTGATTAACCGCCATCTCCGCCGGATCACCGGGAGAAAGCACGCCCAGAATAAACGCCAGCAGACTTATGCCCAGCAGAACGGGGACAGTCGTCATAATGCGGTAAAGAACATATTTTTTCACTGGACCAGCTCCACCTTACTCAGATCTACGCCGTAAATCAACGCCTGATAATTCTTTAGCTTTTTGTTGAAGGCCACGATATTTTTATCGTTGAAAAGCGGCGCGGTAGGCTGTTCCTCCACGGATATCTCCTGCAGCCGGTCATATATCCTGCGTCTTTCACCTTCATCTACTACGTGAGGCGCTCGCTCCATCAGCTCCACTACCTCCTCGTTGTAATATTTACTGGCAGAGCTTACGTTGCGACCGCCGGCAGGCATCATAAACGTATAAAAAATATTGTAGGGATCGCCGTTGGGCAGACCGTTTTGCGAACGGGCGATATGGTACTCCCCCTTGCGCATGACCTTGCTCATCGTCGCAAATTCCAACGAATGGATGGTAACGTCCAGTCCTATATCGCTTAACCAATAAGCAATCAATTCCGCCTCGCCTTTTTGGAGAGGCTCCGAACCGTTGATACAGTAATCTATATTGCAGCGTTTCCCCTTCAAAACCTCACGGGCTAATTTTTTAGCTTTATCCGGATCGTACTCCACCGGGAACTCTTTATAATAGGGACTCGTATAATTGATGAGATTGCTGGTGGGGCAAGCGTAATTCAAATACAGCGCCTGCGCCAAATCCCGCCGGTCTATGGCCAGGCTCACCGCCTTGCGCATACGGACATCGTTAAAGGGAAATTTACCGCCGTTGAGATGTAAAAAGCGGATCATGCTGGATTTATTGCTGGAGATACCGAACCGCCCATCCTTTTTCAGCTCCTGCGCCAAAAAGGGCGGCATGGCGTTTATATCCAAAACCCCCATAATCTCTCCCGATTTCAAAGCCGCATAGCGGGCGTCGGCGTTAGGGATAGCGCGCATCGTTATTTCCGGGATATGAGCCTTCTCTCCGTAATAAATTTCGTTGCGCGCCAACCGCACGAATTTATTCAATTGATTCTCAGCGATTTTATACGGACCGGTTCCGATAGCGATGCCGTTAAAATCGCCGTTCTCCGCCAGACATTCCGGCGCGAACATGGCGCTGCCGAAATCCATCATCTTGTACAGCTCGTTGACGCTCGGTTCCGCAAACAACAGCCGTATAGTGTAATCATCCAGCTTCTCGCATTTTATCAGGGACGGATAATAGGATTTTAATTCGTAGCCGTAAAAAATAGACCGCCGGTACCCCTTGCCCATGCGATGGAAATTTTTCAAAACCGCATCGGCGTTAAAAGGGGACCCGTTATGAAAATATACGCCTTGCCGCAGCGTAAATATCCATTCCCTGCCGCCCTGCCGCATTTGCCAGCCCGTAGCCAGACAGCCCTTCGGCTTGTTTTCAGCGTCCCGGGTGATCAAAGGCTCCCATACCCCTAAGATCTTACTGCAATAATAAGCATCCTTTACGCCGGGGGCCAAATGCCGGTACCCTGCTAAAACGACTGCTTCCGGCTTGATTTCGTTCATTTCGGCCTTTTCCGATTGCTGTGTTCCGCAACCCCAAGTCAAAAAGCCGCACAAAAGCAGCATAAAGCAAAAAAATCTTTTCATCTTCCCGATCCGTTTCCCGAACAGAGAAAAAGAGGGCGGCGGTTCGCCCTCTTTCCTTTTTATCAGCATTAGAGATCAAACTGTGCGGAAAGCATAAAGGTGCGGGGAGCGCCCAAAGCCACGGAAGTGCCGCGAGAGATCCAGTAATCCTTGCCAAATACGTTATAGCACATTGCGCTCAGGGTAACGGGGGTGGAGTCGAACTTCAGCTTGTAGCGGAGGCCCAAATCCATGGTCATATAGGCGGGAGCCATCACGCCGTTGTCGTTTACATGGGACTTGCCGATATAATTCAAACGCCCGATCAAAGTTGCTTTATCATCCGGCTCGTATTCAGCGGCCAACACCGCGTTCCACCTGGGAACACCGGTAGCGTACCAGCCGTCTTTGGATACTGCGGGCTTAAGAGAACCGCCGCTATAAGTAACAGAAGGCGTATTTTCACGTTTGCCCTGTAAATACATAAACCCTCCCATCAGATTCCATTTCCGCGCGACTTTGCCGGTCAAAGAATATTCGATGCCTCTGAACTGGTTTTTGCCATTTTGGGTATAGTAAGCATCTCTGGGATTTGAGGTGTCTCCTTCTACCATGTAGCTGGCCTGATCCATTTGAAATATGGCCAGACTATGCAGCATATTGGCGGCCTCGTACTTTACGCCGATTTCCGTCTGCTTATTTTTGATCGGATCGAAAACCTGTCCCGCATTTACATAATCCTTAGATACTTCGACGGGTCTGGTATAGGATTGGGCATGGCTGGCGTAAACAGAAAGATTATCTATCGGTTTATAGGCCACTGCGAAGGTAGGATTCAGCGAGCCCTTGCTGATTTTTTTACTGGTGGCGCTGCTGCCGGTGTAATCCGTATCTTTATAGGACAGGGCGGCGTAAACGGAAGCCTTGCCAAATTCCACCCTGTCCGCCAAAGTAACGGCATAAGCTTGTTCTTTAGCATAGCGTGCTGTGTCGATACTGGCGGCGTATTTCGGAGAACCGTCTATTTTGATTCCATTCCACAAATTGCCGCTCAACGTTGTTTGACCTTTGGCACTGCCACTATTTTGCGCCGCGCTCCTGTAATTAAAATAATCCACCGCTAAAGACACATTATTCTTGACATTGCCGACCTTAGCCTCATTGGAAACACCGGCCTGCCAATACAGGCTCTGGCTGTGGGATAGATAATCCCGGAACGTTCCGCTGAGCTTGCCGCCATCTCCCAGGGTCAGGGAGCCGCTGTTCGGATCCCATTTATGCTCGGAATAGTGGTTGTAACCGGCATTGGCGAATCCCTTCCATTTGTCGCTGAACTTTTGAATATGGTTTAAGGTAAACAGGTAGCCGTGATTATACTTCGTCTGCCCGGCAAAGCTCAAATTATTCTTTCCGTCGGGGGCATCGGCTAAATCTTTAACGCCGCTCGCCTGGAGCCATCTCTGACCGCCGTTTACCCTCCAGTCAAAGTAACCGCCGAAGATATTGGTCGCGCTTTTATCGCTCTTATGGTCAAGGTTGAGGTAAACGCTCTTATCCCTTATATTAGCGCCCTCCATGGATAAGCCGCCGTCTTCAAAGTGAGCATTGACGCGCACCCCCCATTCCTTCTTTTCGCCAAAGCGGTGGCCGATATCTATTTCCTCCGTCAAAGTACTGCGGCCGGAAAATCGCTGGGTATATCTATACAGGGGCTCGGCGGGAGCCTTTTTCGTAACGCCGTTGAGCATACCGGCCGGAGCGTCGGTGCCGTTTGTGCCGTTATTGGAAAAAGTAGCGCCGTTCAAAACAGTGTTTGGCCCCGAAACTATCTCCACGCTCTCTAAAGCCCAGGCGGGAATGCTTCTCGTCTGGTTGAACATATTGGGTATACCGTTTATATAATAGTGAGCGGCATTCATATTGACTCCGCGCATACTAAAGTCCGTATACATCGGAGACGGGCTGCCAATACGAATAGACGGATTATTCGCCAGCACGCCGTTCAAGGGCTGGTTTGGATCGTAGAAATCCTCAATTGTCTTTTCCGTATACTTCTTTTGCGTAAAAGGCACGTCGAGCACATTGACCTCTCCCAGGATACCCACCCGGTCGGAGCTGGCGACAAACCCGCCGGGCAGTGTTCTTTCTCCTTCGACGATCACTCCCGGCAGCACACCACCCTCCATGGTCTTCTCCGTGCTGGCTGCTGTGGTCCCGGCATCAACCTCCTCCGCTCTGACGCCTGGCAAGAAAGCATTGCACTGCAAAGCGCAAAGGGCCGACAAAATCAAAGCCTTCTTCCTTCTCGTCATAAAAATTCCCATCATGAAAAACACCTCGCAAAAAGCTAAAAATTTTTTAGAATCCTGAAAGCCGCTCCGTCCAGCTGTCCATGTTTCGCTGGTCGACCGGCTTAAAAGCAAAAGAAAAACGCCTTTTTGCAAACCACAAAAAGACGCTGGCCCGTCAGGTGCCCCTTTCTGTCGCTCGCAGAATGAACCGGCTTGCTTCAGGCAGGTCTTCTGGCTCGGTTTCCTCGCGCGTTTCGTCTTCCCTGTTTCCAAGTGACGTTTTGAAACGCGCTCCGCCTCACAGCTGCGGGACAGCGCAGGATTTTCACCTGCTTCCCTATTAAGCAAAGGTTGCACCTAAAACAACGTATTATTAAGTTTTAATTTGCATAATCGCTCTAAACTATGCCACAATCATCTCACTGTATAACATAATCATATATGCTATACATAATATATTTAACATATCTTTCTGCGGAGATTATAACTCCCCCCCCGTCAAGAAAAAAGTGATATTACTTTTTCTTTTTTCATGCCGCTCTTCAAAGCCTCCCCTTTTAAGTACTCATGCCAACTACAAGGGAACCTTACAGACTTATCAGCAAGATTCTGGCAGCCAAACTTTCAATTTACTGTTTACTATTGCAAAATCAGCAACCCCCATTTCAAATGGGGACAGACTGTCGACAAAGGCCACTTTACCCCTTGGCTCCCCTGTAGGTGCGCATGAGCACTTGATCCGCTTAAAGCGAATTTTAGTGCGAGCCATGCAAACTACTTAGCGATTGCCAAACGTAGTGACGGCAGAGCTTAGTAGTTTGTAGGAGCTGTCAGCGTAGCTGACTGAGGGGTGACATAAGTAAACCTCTCGGCTGATCTTCACCCCTCCGGTCTTCGGCCTGCGGCCTTCGACCACCTCCCCTACAGGGGAGGCTTTGAGTTGCATCAGTTACTCCACGGGGAGCCTTTGGGCTGAGTGAAAGGGTATACATAGAGCTGTTTGTCGACAAGCTGACCCCATTTCAAATGGGGGTTTATTATTATAGACTTTAGTCTATAACTAAATAAGCCTGCGATCTCGCAAAATGGAAATCGCAGGCTTATTTTTATAGATGTTTTCCCGGAATCTAAATGGAATTATCTCCTTTCGGGCATCAATGGAAACAGGAGTCGTTACGTCTGCGGCGGGACTGTGCGTCCCTCTTTCAGCTATCGGCTCCCTTGCGGTCAATCTCCATCGACCCAGCACATGGAATGCTTTACCGCCTTTGTCCAGCCCTTATACAGCCCGGCTGCCTCCTCTGGCAGCATCGCTGCCTCAAATCGGGTATCCAGCCGCCATTGCTTCTTCAGTTCCTCCTTATCGTGCCAGACCCCGACGGCCAGCCCGGCAAGATAGGCGGCGCCGAGAGCGGTTGTCTCGATGATCTGGGGACGGTCCACGGGAACTCCCAGCAAATCCGCCTGGAACTGCATCAAAAGGTTGTTGGCGGCGGCGCCCCCATCTACCTTCAAGGACTTCAAATTGATGTTTGAATCAGCCTCCATGGCCTTCAGCACATCCATTGTCTGATAGCCCATTGATTCCAGAGCCGCCCGGACAACATGGGCCTTGGTGGTGCCGCGGGTGATACCGATAAGCATGCCCCGGGCATTCGTATCCCAGTAAGGGGCCCCCAGGCCGACAAAAGCCGGTACCAGATATACGCCTCCGTTATCCCTTACATGCTTGGCTACCCACTCGGCGTCAGAAGCGGAATCGATCAGCTCAAGGCCGTCCCGCAGCCACTGGATCGCCGAACCGGCCACAAATATGGAGCCCTCCAGCGCGTATTTCACTGTGCCGTCAACCCCCCAGGCAATGGTGGTAAGGAGGCCGTTTTTGGAATCAAAAATATCCTTGCCCGTATTCATGAGCATAAAGCAGCCGGTACCGTAAGTATTCTTCGCATCCCCCGGATTAAAGCAGTTCTGACCGAAAAGGGCGGCCTGCTGGTCACCGGCGGCCCCGGCAATCTTTACAGCGCCACCCAAAAAGGCCGGGATCGTCTGTCCGTAAACCTCGCTGGACTGTCTGACCTCCGGCAGCATAGAAGCCGGGACGGTAAGATATTCCAGAAGCTTCTCGTCCCATTTCAGCTCCTTGATGTTGTACATAAGAGTCCGGGAAGCATTGGAATAATCCGTAACGTGAACGGCGCCGCCGGTAAGCTTATAGATGAGCCAGGTATCGATGGTCCCAAAGAGCAGCTCGCCCTTCTCCGCTTTCTCCCTGGCCCCTTTAACGTTGTCAAGGATCCACTTCACCTTCGTGCCGGAGAAATAGGCGTCGATGACCAGGCCGGTCTTATCATGGAATTCCTCACTGAGGCCCCGCGCCTTCAGCTCATCGCAGATACCGGCCGTCTGCCGTGACTGCCACACGATGGCATTATAAACCGGCCGCCCCGTAGCTTTTTCCCAAACGACGGCAGTTTCCCGTTGATTGGTAATGCCGATGGCCGAAATTTGGGAAGGACTGAGGCCCGACTGTCCCAATGCTTCCTTCATAACGGTGCTCATAGTGCCCCAGATTTCCTCAGCATCATGCTCTACCCAGCCAGGCGCCGGGAAAATCTGGGTAAACTCCCGCTGAGCCACGCTGACGATCTGCGACTCATCATCAAAAATAATGGCCCGGTTGCTGGTAGTTCCCGCGTCCAGCGCCATTACGTACTTTTTTTCTGCCATGATATCGTCTCCTTATTTTTGATTATTTGCATCGTCACTCAAAAGGCTCAGTTGGACGAAATCCTCCCCCGGCTCCGGAATTTCCGGCGCAGGCAGTTCCGGTAACCCGGAAAGGTCCTCCAGACCAAAGCTGGCCAGAAAATTTTCCGTCGTCCGGAACAGGATCGGCCGCCCGATTACATCCTTCCGCCCGGCTTCCTTTATCAGCTCCATCTCCAGCAGGCGGCTGACGGCGCTGTCAGCGCTGACTCCCCGGATCGCCTCGATCTCCTGCCTCGTCACCGGCTGGCGGAACGCGATGATGGCCAATGTTTCCATCAATGGAGCCGACAGCTTCTTTGGCCGCAGCTGATTCAGCTTTTCTATATATGGATAATACTCCTGTTTCGTAGCCAGACGGTATCCGCCCGCCAGAGACTGAAGGATGATCCCGCTGTCCTCCCCCGCCAGCTTTTGCTCCAGCCGGGAAAGGGCCGCCTCCAGCACATCCTGCCCGCAATCAAAAATGCCGCAGAGCTTTTCCGGGGTCTGTGGTTCCCCGGCGGCAAACAATACCGCCGTCAGAGGAGCTATCAGCTCTTCACCGGTCATGAATTACCTCCATCTGATCCGTTAATGATTTCATAAAAATCAGGCGCTTAACCTTCCATACAATACCACAAAACAGCTGAGTATTCAAGGAGAGACGAAACGGCAAACCAGCGGCAGGCATAAGCCCGCCGCTGGTTTGCCGTTTCCGTTTATAACGTTTTATTTTCGGGGAAGAATTGCCTCGATGGACTCAGCCGCCAGCTTAACAGCTTCGTCCAGCTCCAGCTGGGTGATATTCAGAGCCGGGTTAAAATAGATAATGTCCCCCAGGGGTCGCAGGACGATGCCCCGTTTCAGGCCGTACTTGTAAATCTCATACCCCAGGCGCTTTTTACTGTCAAAGGGCGTCTTGTTTCCCTTGTCAGCCACCAGCTCGATGGCGTGGATCAGTCCGATGTGGCGAATCTCCCCCACGTTTGGATGGTCTCCCAGGACGTCATTCAGCCGGTTTGTGAGCCATTTGGAATTTACCGTCATATTGGTAAAGATTGGCTGGGTGCGGAATATATGCTGTACCGCCAGCGCGGCGGCGCAGCCCAGGGGATTCCCGGCGTAGGTATGGCTGTGCATGAACGCCTTATGCTCGTTGTAATCAGCGTAGAAGGCGTCGTATATCTTGTCGGTAGTTATCATGACGGACATGGGCAGGTAGCCGCCGGTGAGACCTTTTGATATGCACATGATATCCGGGGTGATTCCCGCCTTGCCGCAGGCAAACATCTCGCCGGTCCGGCCAAAGCCGGTGGCTATTTCATCCGCGATGAGGAGCACCTCGTATTCATCGCAGAGCTTACGAAGCTTTTGCAAATACTTGATCGGATAGATACGCATACCGGCGCTACCCTGAAGCAGGGGCTCCACGATCATTGCCGCCGTCTCGTGAGCGTGCCCGGCAAAGGCTTTTTCTGCCTGCTCAAAGCAGGGGCAGTCGCAGGTATCCCGGTTGCAGCCATAGGGGCAGCGATAGCAGTCCGGGGCCTCCACATGGATATTTTCCATCATCATGGGCTTATAAATCTTGGCGAAAAGATCCATACTGCCTACGGACAGAGCCCCGATAGTCTCGCCGTGATAGCCCTCGGTCAGGCACATAAAGCGCTTTTTTCCGCCGCGGCCGGTCTGATACATATACTGGAACGCAATCTTCAGGGCGCACTCCACCGCGGAAGATCCATTATCGTTGTAATGGAACTTGGTCAGTCCCGGCGGAACTATTTTCAGCAGCTCCTCAGTGAGCTTAATGGCCGGTTCATGAGAAAAATTGGCAAAAATAACGTGCTCCAGCTTATCGATCTGCTTTTTCACAAAATCGTTGATGACCGGGTTGCAGTGTCCCAGGAGATTGCACCACCAGGAGCCGACGATGTCCAGATATTTATTGCCGTGAACGTCGTAGAGCCACACGCCCTTTGCCCGGTCAATGACCATCGGCGGCAGCTCCTCGTAATCCTTCATCTGGGAGCAGGGGTGCCAGATATGCTCCAGGTCCCGCTTTTCCCAGCTCTCATCAGCTTTCATCATACCGATCTCTCCCTTTGTTACTTTCGTACTTTTATCTTTTATCAGCGTCAGGCATACAGGGACACCAGATATTCCGGATCGATATCCAATTCTGTGGCTCCGGGCTCAACGACGGCGATTACCTTCACCCCCGTAAGCTCTTCAATCATCCGGCGATTATCCTCCTCCATTATGTTGCCGGGGTGCCAGTTGTTCAGAACGACTCCCCGGCAGGGAATGTGGCGAAGGTAAAGATGCTCCAGCGTCAGCACCGCGCTGTTTATAGTCCCCAGTCCCGCATCCGCCACGACGATTGCCCCTAATTTCAGCCGGCAGACCAGATCATCGATTATCACGTGCTGCTCATCATCCCAGCGCAGGGGGCAGATGATGCCGCCGGAGCCTTCTACCGTCAGCAGGTCGTATTTTCTCAGAGCCTCCTCATAATCCCGGCGGACCTTATGAAAATTTATCGGCTGCCCATTTATTCGGGCCGCCAGATGCGGGGATACCGCTTCATAATAGGAGTAGCTCACCAGCCGGTCCAGCCTCTCGCCGATACCGGCCACTTTGTTCACATAGAGAGCATCTCCCGGCAGAAGGGTCCCGTCTGCCGCCTTCTCCGCGCCGGAAATAGCGGCCTTGTAATACCCGGCATTTTTCCCCGCCTCCCGGAGCTTCTTCACGATCAGAGCCGTAACGTAAGTTTTGCCCACGTCAGTACCGGTTCCGGTAATAAATATTCCCTTACCCATAATCCGCCTCCTGAAATAATACTACCTGTAATAATAAAACCGTCAACCTTTCTTGTCAACTAAGTTTACCGATTCAGTTGACCAATTATCAAAAAATTTTCCCCGGTTTGCACGCACTCAGGATTGCTGATATAATGTAGCGGTACCGTATTAGTAAAGATCCATCGGAGGAATAGCAATGAAATTTTTCGGTCTGAAAAAAAACTTGGCCATCGGGGCCGTTTCCGCTGCCGCTGCCTTTGGCTCTTTTGCCTTGGCCGCGCCCGCTTACGCGGAGGAAGCGCCGGCCCAGGCGGCCGTAGATACTGCCAATCCCGTTAAAACCTATGAGGATATTCCTACCCTCCAGAAAGCTCTGGGGTTCCCGGTTCTCTATCTCCCCGGCGATTTGTACCGGGCTTATGACCCCGCGGTGGTTATATCAGCCATCGGCGGCCGGGTCTCTGACCTCCGCTTTGTCAATCAGATAGACAGCAGCGAATTGATGGTCCGCACTGCCCTCCGCTACGACAGCGGCCTTGACGACATCAGCGGTTTCGTCGGCTACGAGTGGGCCACTACTCAGCTCCTCAGTTCCGATCTGGTCACGGTGGACATCTGCTCCACCGACCATGGCAGCTACGCGGCCCGCTGGGTCCGGGGCAACTTCGCCTTTGCCATTGCCATGAGCAATACCACCTCGGAGGATTTTGGCCGGGTGCTCAAGAGCTTCTTCGTCACCTCCGCCAAATTTGCCTACCGCTTCGGCCGAATCAAATCGGCCCAGCGCCAGCCCCAATAAAAAGCGAAAACCGTCCATAACTGTAAGCGAAAGGAGAAATCAGCATGAAAATCGCGGTCACTTACGATAACGGCGAGATATTCCAGCACTTTGGCCACACGGAGCAGTTCAAGGTCTATGATGTGGCGGACGGCAAGGTAGTCTCCAGCCGGGTGGTGAGTACAAACGGCAGCGGCCACGGCGCCCTGGCCGGCGTACTCAGTGACCTTCAGGCAGACACCCTGATCTGCGGCGGCATTGGCGGCGGCGCCAAAGAAGCGCTGGCGGCGGCAGGCATCAAGCTGTACGGCGGCGTCAGCGGCAAGGCGGACGAGGCGGTAGAGGCTCTGCTGACCGGGGGACTTAGCTTTGACCCTAACGTCCACTGCGATCACCACCACGAGGATGAATCTCACGCCTGCGGCGACCAGGGCTGCGGCCGTCACGCCTGAGGCAGAAATAAGAAGCAGGGAACCTGTTCACCTAGTATTCGACGGCTCGGCCGTTTTAACAATTTGTCTTTTTATGAAAGCGAAAGGAGCGATGACCTATGTCGATTTTGGATATGAATGCAGAAAGCTATCGGAAGTACACTCAGGCAGAAAAACCGGTGCTGGTGGAGTTTTCCGCTCCCTGGTGCGTATACTGCCGCCGTCTGGCTCCCGCCCTGGAGGTTGTGGCCAGGGAATACCAGGATACACTGGTATTCGGCGCCATCAACATAGATGAAGAGCCGGAGCTGGCTCAAGCCGAGAAGATCGAGCTGGTCCCCACCCTGCGAATCTATCAGGGAGGCAAGGTTCTCGGCTCCGTCGTCGCCCCGGAATCCAAAGCCCAGCTGGTATCGTTCATTGAGGAAACGATCCAGCACCGGGAGCAGGAGGAAAGCGCTCCAGAGCATATCTATGACATGATCGTGGTGGGAGGCGGCCCCGGCGGCTACACCGCCGCCCTTTATGCCGCCAGGGCGGGCCTTGACACCACGGTGCTGGAGAAGCTGTCTGCCGGCGGCCAGATGGCCCTGACGGATCAGGTTGACAATTATCCCGGCTTTGAGGACGGCATTGAGGGCTTCTCTTTAGGGGAAAAGATGAAGCGGCAGGCCGAGCGTTTTGGCGTCGAGACAAAGCTGACGGAAGTGCTGTCTCTCCAGCTGGCGGATAAGGTGAAGAAGGTAGACACCAGTGAAGGTCTCCTGTACGCCAGGACCGTTGTCTTTGCCACCGGCGCAAATCCCCGGGAGCTGGGGATTGACGGTGAAAAGGAGCTCACCGGCAAAGGCGTCAACTACTGCGCCGCCTGTGACGGAATGTTCTACAAGGACAAAACCGTTGTTGTCGTGGGCGGTGGTAATAGTGCCGCCGCCGATGCCCTGCTCCTCTCCCGCATCTGCCAAAAAGTGATCATCGTCCACCGCCGGGACACCTTGCGGGCCACAAAAATCTACCATGAACCGCTGATGAAAAAAGAAAATGTAGAGTTCTGCTGGGACAGCACGGTCATAGAGCTGCTTCACGGCGAGAAGGTCACCGGCGTCCGGCTGCGGAATGTGAAAACTGGAGAGGAACGCACCCTCGACTGCGACGGGGTATTCATCAGTATCGGCCGGAAGCCTTCCACCGAATTGGTGAAGGGGCAGCTTGAAATTGACCCGGCAGGCTATGTGGTTGCCGATGAGAGTACCCGAACCAATATTCCCGGCGTGTTCGCCGTGGGCGACGTCCGCACGAAAGCCCTGCGTCAGATAGTCACTGCCGTTGCCGATGGCGCTGTGGCTGTTCACTATGCGGAGGAATACCTGATAGGTTAATGGAATATAAAATAAGGCTCTTTCAGGATGACGGATGCAGCCTGAAAGAGCCCTGTAATCTATGACAAACAATGCCCTGCCGTGACGGTTCTCCGCCACGGCAGGGCATTGTTATTTCCCTATTTTATTACGATTACAGTCCCAGCGTCCCCCTGACGATCTCGCCAGCCTTCTCAAAGGCTTCCTTCAATTTCTTCGGGTTCTTCCCGCCAGCCTGGGCCATATCGGGACGGCCGCCGCCGTTACCGCCAACTACCTGCGCCGCCTCCTTCACCAGCTTACCGGCATGGATGCCTCTTTTAATTGCCTCTTTGGAGACCTTGGCAACGAAGGTAACCTTGTTTTCCTCTACGTTCGCCAAAAGGACAATACCATTGGTCATCTGCTCCAGCACCATATCGGCCATATGGCGGATATGGTCTATAGACTCGGCGTTGACCCTGCCCATGGCCAGAGCAATATCGCCGTATTTCTTCATGCCCATAACCAGATTCTGAGCGTCCAGCTTCTCCCGGGCCGCATTGAAAGCCGCAATCTTCTGAGCCATTTCCTTGTGTTCAGCCACCAGCCCTTTCAGCTTGGCCACCACATCCTCAGGGCGGGTCTTGAGGATTTCAGCCGCCTCTTTGACCGCAGCCTCCTGACGGCGGGCATAGTCGAGAGCCGCCTGACCGGTTATGGCCTCGATACGGCGGACGCCGGCGGCCACGCCGGATTCGCTGACGATCTTGAAAAGACCGATCTGGCCGATATTCTTCACATGGCAACCGCCGCAAAGCTCCATGGAGAAGCCGGGAACCGTAACGACCCGGACAACGTCTCCGTACTTCTCACCAAAGAGAGCCATGGCTCCCTTCTCCCGGGCGGCTGCCTGGGCCATCTCCTCCACTTCCACGTCAATTCCCCTGAGGATCTCCTCATTTACCAGCTCCTCAACATCGGTCAGCTGCTGAGGGGTAACCGGCTCAAAGTTGGAGAAGTCAAAGCGCAGGCGCTCCGGGGTTACAAGGGAGCCTGCCTGATTGACCTGATCGCCAACCACCTTCTTCAAAGCTGCCTGAAGGAGATGGGTCGCCGTATGATTCCGGGCGGAAGCCAGCTTCAACTGACCGTTAATTTCGATTTTTACCTTATCGCCCACTTTGGTCTGCCCTTCAGCCACGTAAGCGATATGATAAACGGTGCCATCCGGCAGCTTCCTGGCATTGGCAATCTCCAGGCGGCCAAATTCGCTCTTCATTAGGCCCGCGTCGCCTACCTGCCCGCCCCCTTCCGCATAGAAGGGAGTAACGTCGAGGATAACGCCGGCTTCCTCCCCGTCGGAGAGCTCGTCCACCAGCCCGCCGTCCTTCCAGATAGCGACTACCTTTGCCTCAGTGGCGCTCTCATCCCGCCGGAGATTGGAAATATCGATGCCGGTAAGGTCAGGAACAGCCACCCGCTGATTCTCCTGACGGGCCTCCCGGGCCCGGGTCCGCTGGGTTTCCATCGCCTCGTCAAAGCCCTTCTTGTCCAGGGTCAACCCATTGTCCGCAAGGATTTCCGCCGTCAGCTCCCAGGGAAAGCCAAAGGTATCATAAAGCTTGAAGCCCAGCTCCCCGTCAAGTGCCTGCTTGCCGGAGGCTTTCAGATCGGAAATGTAGCCGTCGAGGATTTCCATGCCCTGATTGAGTGTCTCGTGGAAACGCTCCTCCTCAAGGCTGATAACCTTTTTAATGTAGTCCTGACGGGCAGAGAGCGCCTCAAAACCGGCGGCGCCCTCATAAATTTTGATAACCGCCTCAACCGCTCCGGCCAGGAAGCTGCCGGTGATCCCCAGCATACGGCCATGGCGGACAGCCCGGCGGAGGATGCGGCGCAGGACGTAGCCCCGGCCCTCGTTGGAGGGCAGGATACCGTCCATAATCATGACGCTCATGCTGCGGGCATGATCAGCAATAACCTTCAGGGAAATATCGTCCTGGGGATTTGCCCCGTACTCCTTGCCGCAGACCCCGGCGGTGTATTCAATGATGGGGAATAGGAGATCAGTCTCAAAATTGGAGGGCTTCCCCTGAAGGACGGAGGCCAGCCGCTCAAGACCTGCTCCCGTGTCGATGTTCTTCTTGGCCAGCGGCAGGTATTCCCCGTCCTCAGTGCGGTCGAACTGGGTAAAGACCAGGTTCCAGATCTCCAGATAGCGGTCGCAGTCGCAGCCCACGCCGCAGGTGGGCTGTCCGCAACCCCGGTCGGCCCCCAGGTCAATGTAAATCTCCGAGTCCGGGCCGCAGGGACCGGGCCCGATCTCCCAGAAATTATCCTCCAGCTTGACGATATGATCCGGGAGGAAGCCGGGCTGCCGCTTCCAGATTTCTACCGCCTCATCATCCTTCGGATAGACGGTAACATAAAGCTTATCCTTGGGCATTTCCAGTACCTCAGTCAGGAACTCCCAGGCCCAGGGAATAGCCTCCGCCTTGAAGTAATCACCGAAGGAGAAATTGCCCAGCATTTCAAAGAAGGTCTGATGGCGGGCAGTACGGCCCACATTTTCAATATCGCCGGTGCGGACGCAGCGCTGGCTGGTAGTGATCCGGGCGCGAGGCGGCTTCATCTTGCCGGTAAAAAACGGCTTAAAGGGAGCCATACCGGCGCCGATCATCAGCAGGGTCGGATCATTTTCCGGAATCAGCGAAGCGCTGTCCAGGCGAAGGTGACCCTTCTTTTCAGCAAAAAAATTCAAATAAGCTTCCCGAAGCTCATTGCCAGATAAGTTCTTCAAAAAATCTACCCCCAACAAAATTTGCAAATCCGATACCGGCAAAGCTTTACCCGGGACGGATAATTGCTGACGCCTTAACCTTTGTATCATAACGGCCCTTGACCGTCGGATGCCAATCTGAGAAAATTTCCTGCGAAATTTTCCCGAACCACTGCATTATAACGCCAAAGCGCCAGAAATTGCAATGCTATTTTCTTTCTGCTCCAAATGCGGAAAGCAAACTCCTACGAAAAAGAGCCCCGGCCAGCCGAGGCTCTTCATAGGCTCTACCGCTCGTTTTCCTGTACCCGGTCAAAGGACGGCGTGAGCCATCACATAGCCGACGCAGCAGCCGGTGATAACGCCCACGGCCCCCGGAAGCATAAAGCTGTGGTTCAGCAGGAACTTACCGATCCTAGTGGTACCGCTTCGGTCGAAACCAATGCAGGCCAAATCGGAGGGATAGGTGGGCAGGAAGAAGTAACCGTAAGCGGCGGAGATGAAGGACAGAATAATGACCGGCTCAACGCCGACGGAGAGAGCCAGCGGAACCACGATGGCAATGGCCGCTCCCTGAGAGTTTACCAGCTTGGAGGTAAAGAAAGCGATTATGGCATAAGCCCAGGGGTAAGCCTTTACCGTCGTGCCCAGGAAGCTCTTCAGCATACCCATGTGCGCGCCGAAGAAGGTATCGGCCATCCAGGCCACGCCGTAAACGGATACGAGGGCCACCACGCCAGAGGAGAACACCTGGGTCTTACCCACTTCCTTTGCCTTGATGTTGCAGGCGAAGAGCATTACGGCGGAAGCCACCAGCATTATCATCTGGATAACGGTAGTCATGGAAATGGGCTTCAAAGCGCCCTTGGCATTCTTGAAATGGGGCAGCAGCTCCGGGAAGGAACCGAATACCGCAATGAAAGCGATGGCCAAAAAGAAGATGTACATGCATCGGAAGTTGGAAGCCGGGAGGATTTTATCCTGGAGGCTCTCATTGTCGCCGTATACGTAAGCCTTCTGTTCGGGATCGGCGATCATCGCCTGGAATTCTTCATCCTTATCGAGATCCTTGCCCCGGTTCAGGCTTATGAGACCGGCGGCCACAACGCCGGAAAGAGTGGCCACAATGGAAATGGTGAGGACCTTGGCCACGGAAATCTCGCAGCCTCCGGCCGCCAGGAAGCCTACCAGGGAAACCACGGCCACGGAAGCCGGAGAAGCGACGATACCCATCTGGGAAGCAACGGAAGCGGCGGCCATGGGGCGCTCCGGCCGGATATTCTGCTTGATGGCGATATCGTAGATAATGGGAAACATAGTGTACACAACGTGCCCGGTACCGCAGAGAACGGTCAGGAACCAGGTGGTGATGGGAGCCAGTACGGTAATGTACTTCGGATTGGCCCGCAGGAAGCGCTCGGCATACTGGAGCATGACGGTGAGACCGCCGCCGGCCTGCAGGAAGCCGCCGCAGGTAATAACGGCGAGAATGGTGAGCATTACCCCTACCGGAGGGTTACCGGGCTTATAATGGAAGCCGAATACGTAAATCACGAGACCGATGGCGCTGATGACAGCCAGGCCAATACCGCCGTGGCGGACGCCGATAACCAGACAGGCCAGCAGAACCAAGAAACCAATTGTTAGAGACACTGTGTTTCCTCCTTACTGAAAACAAGAAAAATTATTGCCCGTTTTTTGCGGCATTTACCCCAAAATCTGATAGCGAGGGTATTATATTACAGGCTTTCTCCTTTTGCAAGGGAAAAACCTGTACAGTCGTAAATTATGCAGTATCAACCCTCCCGCCCCGTCGGCGGTAAATCTTTAGCCCTGATTATTGCGGCAGGTAGAGAATTGTGCTATTATTTTCAGCAACCGTTTTCAATATCATTGTAAGGGATTAAATATAAAGAGAGAAAACAGCAAGCCTGTTTTCATAAACAATAGCATTACCACTGGAAGGAGAAATAGAAATGGCCCATATCAACGAAAATTATCTGAAGCTTCCCGGCAGCTATCTCTTTGCGGAAATTGCCCGCCGGGTAGCGGCATTCAAAGAGGCGAACCCCTCCGCCGACATCATCCGCCTGGGCATCGGCGACGTCACCCTGCCCCTTCCCCAGGTCTCTATCGAAGCCATGCACAAGGCCGTCGACGAAATGGCGGTCAAGGAAACCTTTCGGGGCTACGGTCCCGAACAGGGCTACGATTTCCTGATCGAGGCGATCCGGGAAGCGAACTATACCAGCCGCGGCCTTCGGGTGGCCAGCGATGAAATCTTCGTCAGCGACGGCTCCAAGAGCGACTGCGCCAACATTCAGGAAATATTCGGCCTTGATAATGTGGTGGCCATTCCCGACCCGGTCTACCCGGTTTATCTGGACACAAATGTTATGGCTGGCCGGACCGGCGACCTGGGGGCCGATGGCCGGTTTGAAGGGGTCGCCTACCTTCCCTGCACGGCGGAAAGCGGCTTTGCTCCCGCCATGCCCAAGGGACACGTGGACATGATCTACCTCTGCTCTCCCAACAATCCTACCGGCACCACCCTCTCCAAGGATCAGCTGACTGCCTGGGTGGAATACGCCCGCCGGGAAAAGTCCGTCATTCTCTACGACAGCGCCTATGTCGCCTACATCACAGAGGCTGGCGTCCCCCATTCCATCTACGAAATCGAAGGAGCCCGGGAGGTGGCCATTGAGTTCCGTTCCTTCAGCAAGACGGCCGGCTTTACCGGCACCCGCTGCGGCTACACCGTGGTTCCCAGGGAGCTGATGGCTTACCGGAAAAATGGCGAAGCCCATGATCTCCGCTCCCTTTGGAACCGCCGCCACACCACCAAGTTCAACGGCGCCCCCTACATCGTCCAGCGGGGCGCGGCGGCCATTTACACACCGGAAGGACAGGCTCAGATAAAGGAGCTGGTGGGCTACTATATGGAGAACGCCCGGATCATCCGGGAGGGCCTCACCTCCGCCGGACTTACCTGCTTCGGCGGCGTAAACGCCCCCTACATCTGGCTCCAAACCCCGAATAAGATGCCCAGCTGGGACTTCTTCAACAAGCTCCTCTCCGAGGCGCATATCGTCGGCACGCCGGGGGCTGGCTTCGGCTCCTGCGGCGAAGGATATTTCCGCCTCACTGCCTTCGGTGACCGGGAAAACACCCTCCGGGCCGTTGACCGCTTCAAAAAACTCAAGCTGTGATCAAGGAGTACGACAATGTCAGACAATCTGAACCGGCGGGTCCGCACCCGTTTTGCCCCCAGCCCTACCGGCTATATGCACATAGGAAACCTGCGCACCGCTCTATACGCCTGCCTATACGCCAGAAAGGAACAGGGAGACTTCATCCTCCGGATCGAGGATACTGATCAAAAGCGGTTTGTGGCTGACGCGGTGGACTTCATAAAGCGGACTCTCGCCGCCGCCCGCATCGTGGCCGACGAAGGGCCCGATATCGGCGGCGAATACGGCCCTTATATCCAAAGCCAGCGCAAGGAAATCTATCAGAAATATGCCGATGAACTCATTGCCGCCGGCCACGCCTACCGCTGCTTCTGTGACAGCCCCGACGCTGCCGGAGGAGAGGCGGCCCCGACTGACGAAGCTGATAAATACCGGAAAAAACCGGGACACTGCGAGCTCTGCCGCGGCCTTTCCCCGGAGGAATCCCAGGCAAGGGCCGCTCAGGGGGCGCCCTTTGTCATCCGCCAGCTGATGCCCTCCTCCGGCCCGGTCACCTTCTACGATATCGTTCACGGCAGTATCACCATCGATGCAGGTGAGCTGGAGGATCAGGTTCTCATCAAACGGGACGGCCTGCCCACCTACAATTTTGCCAACGTCATCGACGACCACCTGATGAAAATCAGCCACATCATCCGGGGCGCGGAATTTATCACCTCTACCCCAAAACACGTTCTCCTGTACGAATTTTTCGGCTGGACGCCCCCGGCCTTTATCCACCTCCCCCCGGTCATGGGTAAAAACGAGGACGGCTCCGTCTCCAAGCTCTCCAAGCGCCACGGCTCCACCGGGTTCTCCGAGCTGGTAGAGCTGGGCTATCTACCCGAGGCCATCACCAACTATGTGGCCCTTCTGGGCTGGAGCCCCAAATCCAATCAGGAAATATTCTCCATGGAAGAAATGGAGAGGGCTTTCTCGCTGGATGGTCTTTCCAAATCCCCGGCGGTCTTTGACTATGCAAAGCTGGACTGGTTCAACGGCGAATACCTGAAAGCCATGAAGGATGATGAATTCGCCGCCCTGGCCCGTCCCTACGCTAAAGAAATTGCCGACGGCCTGGGCGATAAGTGGCTGTATCTTGCCGCCCTGCTGAAGACCAGGGTTGCCCGCCTGGGAGAAATTCCCGAAAAGATCGACTTCCTGCCCGCTCCCCATGAGTATACTCCCGAGGATTTCCTAAATAAGAAAAACAAGGTTACCCTTGAGCTGGCCGGGGAAATCATTCCCGCCGCCACTGCCGCCCTGGAAAAAATAGACGCTGACGGCTGGACCCCTGACAACCTCAACGGTGCCCTCCACGATTACATCGAAACCACCGGCAAAAAGCTGGGCGCCGTCATGTGGCCCCTGCGCATCGCCCTTTCCGGCTGCCGGGTAACTCCCGGCGGCGTAACCGAGCTGCTCTACCTCCTGGGCCGGGAAGAATCCATTGCCCGCCTGAAAGCAGGCAGCGCAAAGCTTGCCTAATTGAACCAAAAAGGGCTGTTTTAAGCAGCCCTTTTTATGATTTTAGGGAATAATGGCGGCGTCCCCTAAAGCCTCCCATTTAGAGGAGGTGCCCGAAGATTTCTTTTTTATTAACCAATTTTTTGGAGATGATGATATGACAAAGCGCAATCTCGCCGGTCGGATCATCGTCTTTTTTATTGTCCTGATTTCCGCTCTCGCCTACCCTTTCCTTACCCACCGCTTGCCCCTGCCGCCTCAGCCTCCTGTCCCGGTAGTCGCAGACCATCACCCGGCCTCAAACCGGCTTCTCCGGCTGCTGCTGCTTCCCCTTGACAGCCGGCCTCCCTGCTCGGACTATGTCCTGCGGGACAGCAGGCTGGCCGGTGTGGAAATTCTCCTGCCCCCGAAAGAGCTGATGGACTACTACACAAATCCCGGAGAATACAGGAAAATGCGGCAGTCCCTGCTGTCCCTGGCCAGGGAACAGCAACCGGATGGGATCATTCTCTCCATAGACCAGCTCATGGCCGGAGGGCTCCTCGCCTCCCGGGATAAGCTCATTACCGATGGGGAACGGCAGGAAGCCCTCCGCTTCCTCCGCCGGCTCCATGCGGAAACCCCCCATATACCAATTTATGCTTTCAGTATCCTTCCCCGGCTTCTCCCGCCGCCGGAGATAACCCTTTACGAAGAACGGCTGGCCATAACGAAATACGCCCGGCTGGAAGAAAAAGCCGAACGAGGCGAAGCCTCTGACGAGGAGCTTGCCCGGCTGAAAAAGCTCCGGGATTTTTCCGACCCGGACAACTACATACAGCCCCGCAACCTAAAGCGGTATCAGGCGATCCATCCCACCCACGAAAAAACCGCTCTCGCCCTGGCCGGTCTGGTGCGGGAAGGGGTTTTGGCAGAGCTGTTCATCGGTCAGGACGACGGGGAAAAATATGGCCCCGGCAATCGGGAGCGCCGCCACCTGCTGGCCAGCTTCGGTCCGGACCGCCGCCTTCATCTCATCCGGGGAGCGGACGAGCTGGCTCTCTCCATCGTCACCCGGCTGGCGGTGGAACGCTCCGGCCTCCGGCCCGCCATCGAGACAGTTTACTCCGACGAGGGTGAAGGAGACCATTACTTCCCCTACATGGCCGCCAGTCTCGCCGAAACTGCCGCCGAGGAAATAAAGCTTATCGGCCTGGCGGAAGCGGAAAAAATTTCTCCCTTCCGTCAGGGACGCTCTCCCGATATTACCCTATTTATCCACGCCGGCGATAGTACCCCTTCCGCCCAAGCCGCCCGTTACAAGGCTGTCTCCCGGCTGACCGGGATTATTTCCCAGCCGGATACAAATATTGCCCTCATCGACCTGAGCCGGAACTTCACGGCTGAAGAAACCCTGCTGCCCCTCCTTAGCCGCAAAGGCTTTCCCCTTCATCAGCTCGCCAGCTACAGCGGCTGGAACACGGCCTCAAATTCCATCGGCACCGCCTTGTGCGAAGCGGTGCTCCTTTACATCGGCAATCATCTCCCCTCCGCCAGCCGGGAAGAAAAGCGGCAGGCGGTGAAGCTGTCCAGGGAAATACTCGATGCCCGCTTTGCCGAGGACAATATCTACCTGAAGGATTCCCTTGACCGGATAAACGGCGAGTTTTACCGGCGGGGCTTCTTCAACACCGGCGACCTTGACCTCGACCGGGATTACCGCTGGCTCGCCATTCTCAACGACTACGCCCTGAAAGAACGGAGCCGCCGCCTGATGGAAACAGCCGCCTGGCGAAAGCCCTATCCCTTTGATGGGGAAATGATTTACCCTGTTTCCCGACAATTCCAACAATACTTCCCTTGGCCCAGGACCTTTGAGGTGCATACAAAAGTAAACTGAACTTTGGCCTGACCCTATGCTATGTCAGGATTTAATGCGCATAAAAATATGGAGGAAATCACAAGCTGTGATTTCCTCCATATTTTTATGCTTTTCGTGCCTCCGCCAGCTGTACCAGCCACCGATGGAGCCGGACATCCTCATCCAGTTCAGGATGAAAGGCCATGGCCAGCTGATTTTTGTATTTGACCGCCACGATATGATTGCGGACAGTGGCCAGCACCTCCACCGCGGGCGCCGCTTTTGTAATATATGGCGCCCTGATAAAGGTCATCGGTACATCTGTCCACTCTCCCAGCTTTCCTCGAATATGAAAGCTGGCCAGCTGCCGGCCAAAGGCATTTCTGGCTACAGTAACCGGCAGGGTCGCCAAATGGGGAGCTTCCCCGCCCTCTATTTTCCCGGCAAGCAAAATCAGCCCCGCGCAGGTGGCAAGCACCGGCAGTCCGTCCTTTATCATAGCTTTTATGGGCTCCAGCATACCCAGCTGCCGCAGCAGCTTGCCCTGCACCGTGCTTTCGCCGCCGGGCAGCACCAGAGCATCTATCCCCTCCAGGTCGGCTGCCTGCCGCAGCTCCGCGCACTCGCAGCCCAGCCCGGTCAGCGCCCCGATATGCTCGATAAAGGCTCCCTGCAGGGCCAGCACTCCAATTTTCATTGGCCCCGCTCCTTCATGATGAGCTTAATTTCCCTTTCGTTAATGCCCACCATCGCTTCGCCCAAATTTTCCGACAGGCGGGCGATCAGCCCGGCGTCCCGGAAATTCGTTACCGCCTGGACGATGGCGGCTGCCCGCTTGGCCGGATTGCCGGACTTGAAGATACCGGAGCCCACGAAAACTCCCTCAGCCCCCAGCTGCATCATGAGCGCCGCATCGGCCGGCGTGGCAACGCCGCCAGCGGCAAAGTTTACCACCGGCAGCCGCCCGGCCTCATGAACCTGCCGCACCAGCTCATAGGATACCCGCAGCTCCTTTGCCGCCTCGAATAGCTCATCCTCCCGCATCCCCTTTACCCGGGCAATATCAGCGTTCATGCGGCGCATATGCCGCACCGCCTGCACCACGTCGCCGGTACCCGGCTCCCCCTTGGTCCGGATCATGGCCGCGCCCTCGCTGATGCGGCGCAGCGCCTCCCCCAGGTCACGGGCGCCGCAGACAAAGGGAACCTTGAAGTCCCGCTTATTGATATGGTAGAGGTCATCTGCCGGGGAAAGCACCTCGGACTCATCGATATAGTCAATGTCAATGGCCTGGAGCAGCTGGGCCTCCACGAAGTGACCAATGCGGCACTTGGCCATAACCGGGATACTGACCGCCTGCTGAATCCCCTTGATCATGGCCGGGTCACTCATCCGGGACACGCCGCCGGCCGCCCGGATATCTGCCGGAATACGCTCCAGAGCCATAACGGCACAGGCCCCCGCCTCCTCGGCTATCTTTGCCTGCTCCGGGGTGGTTACGTCCATGATGACCCCGCCCTTCAACATCTGGGCCAATCCTTTGTTCAGTTCATACTGCTTGTTATCCACGCTAAATCCTCCCTGAAAAATCAACGTATTGCTTTAATACGGGCCTTATGGTATAACAGAACTGGCTATATAGAAATAGCCAAAATAAGTATTTTATATATGCCAGATAAAGGAGGAGTGCCGCTTGCTGACCTATGAGCTTACGGCGGAGGGGACACCGCTGTACCAACAGCTGTACCAGGCAATCCGCGCCGATATTACCGCAGGCAGGCTGCCTCCCGATACCAAACTGCCCTCAAAGCGGAGCCTGGCCGACAATCTGGGAATAAGTACCATAACGGTGGAAAATGCCTATGACCAGTTAATCAGCGAAGGCTGGGTAATCGCCCGCCCCCGCCGGGGCTATTTTGTAGTTGCCGTAGCTTCCCGGACGGAACCAAAGGCGGCCACAGACGTCCCTGCGCCGCCTGTGCCGGAGACTGCTCCTCCCGAAGCCTGTTTCGATTTTTCCGGCGGACCCGCTGCCGTAGAACAGTTTCCCTTTTCTATCTGGGCGCGCCTGCTCAGAGAAGCCCTTTCCCACAGGAAAAACGAGCTGCTGCAGCCCCCTCCCGGCAGCGGCGCTCTGGAGCTGCGCCGGGCCATTGCCGGACACCTGCTTTCTTTCCGGGGAATGGCGGTGGAGCCGGAGCAGATCATCGTAGGCGCCGGTACAGAGTACCTCTACGGTCTGCTGCTGCAGCTGCTGGGCCGACAGCAGCTCTACTGTCTGGAAAACCCCGGTTACCACAAGCTGGAGCAAATCTACGAAAAAGGCGGCGCTCGTCTTACCTGGGCCGGGCTGGACGAAAAGGGACTATGCGCGGATCAGCTGCGGTCCAGCGGAGCCGCAATAGTCCACCTTAGCCCAAACCATCACTTCCCCACCGGTATCACCATGCCAGCCAGCCGCCGCTACGAACTGCTGGCCTGGGCAAGCGAAGCCGAGGGCCGCTATATCATTGAAGACGACTACGACAGCGAATTTCGCAGCCGGGGCCGTCCTCTGCCCACGCTTTTTTCCATCGACGCCTGCGACAGGGTGATCTACATGAACACCTTTACCAAATCGCTGATTCCCACGATCCGCATCAGCTACATGGTTCTGCCAGCCGGGCTGGCCGCCCGGTTCAGCCGTGAACTGGGCTTCTACTCCTGCACTGTCTCCAGCTTTGAGCAGTACACCCTTGCGGCTTTCATCAGTCGGGGATATTTTGAAAAGCACATAAACCGTATGCGCCTCCATTATGGCCGCAAGCGCCAGCAGGTCCTGGAGCTGCTGCGTTACTGCCTCCCGGAGGAAGCCTGCCATGTCCGGGAAAATGACAGCGGCCTCCATTTTCTGCTGGAGCTGAACACCTCCCTCACTGACGGGGAGGTAAAGGAAAGACTGGCCGCCACAGGAGCCAAAATCAGCGCCGTTGCCGACTTCTATCATCACGATTCAGATAAGGCTGTCCTCCCGGCCAAAGGATTGTTCCTCTTTGATTACGCCGGCATGGAGCTGGAGCAGCTGGAAAAATACCTGAAGGTTCTGGCAAAAATTTTGAAGAATGCGGACTGACGCCCTCCTGCCCGCGAGCTGATTTCTTCCCTTTTCGATAAAAAAGTATGTACATGGCAATCTTTTTCTCATTCTTGCCTGCAGTATTATCTACAAAATATACCCTGCACCAAAATTCTCTATTCGCATGTTGTAAACTGTGTACATCATGACCATTGGTCATTGATACTCCTCCTTTAATCTATCTCCTCCTTTAATCTATTCGTTGCAGTTGACGAACCTCAATTGTATCTTATCATGGGAGAAACTTTTTCTTTGAAGCCCCATACCTGTAAGGTTTACTGAACCACCGGGCCAACCGGGAGCGTTATACCAAAAGTCTTCACGCGGTTTGACAAAAGCGGGAGAATCTGTTACGATAAAAGCGCAAAAAGAGGCACCGCCGATAGACGGTCAGCCTCAGCTAAGATACTTAAAAAAGTAACCGCGACTTTGGCAGAGGGCGGTTACTTTTTTGTGTGGTTTATGTAAGCAATCAGGATTGATACAATGATTCCAAGAATCATCAGAACAACCGTCAGCAGTTCATAGTCACTCATAAGCAATCCCTCCTTTCCCGGTTTTACCCGTAAACAGAGGGATAGTCCCTCTGTTGAAGAGAGACTGACCGCCTACCCGTTATGGCAGTACCCCACAGATATATTTTAGCAAAAAGCATAAGGCGGCACAAGCCAGCCCAAGTATATTCTATATCATTCTTCCGTGTCGATTTCCAACTCCTTGCCACCAACTCTAGCCATGACATAGGTAACCTCTGTGATAAACTGGAGTTGCTTTTGGATAGTCCGGTCTTTTTTCGATACAAAACAATTCGCCCCTATCTGTGGCTATTATACCACGGATGTAGGTGGTTTATGTTGTTTGTCGACAGGCTGTAACCACCAGTTAAACTGGTGATATAACTATTCGGCGCCAAATCAAAAATCCTGCTGCGTCCTTGCGGCACAGCAGGATTTTTGTATGAAACGACAACCTTATTCGATCAAAGAATTTTCAAAACAGTCTACGGCTTACTTTTTCCAAAGCCCGTGGAGATTGCAGTAGGCATAAGCCGCCTCCACCTTCTCATCCTTGCCGATGTAGAACGTGGCACTGGGCTTCTGGCCCGGCTTGAGAACTTTCCGCTGATTGCCCTTGTCGGTCTGGAGGGAGATCCACTCGATGTAATGCTCCGGCGCCATGGGATGCTCAACCTCACCCACCGTAACGGTTACCACGCCATCCTTTACTTCATAGACCGGCACGTGCTTTTCCCGGGCGGCATCCACCGTTCCGGCAACCAGCTCTACCATCGGTTCGCCACAGCACTCAACGGGAACCCCTGATTCCTTGACCATTGCAATGATGTTTCCGCAGGTCTTGCAGATAAAAAATTTCTGTTCCATGATAAATGAACCCCCTTTTCTGATAATCAAACATAAACTGACTTTACTTTGTTTGTATTATCCCACACTCAGATGAAAATTGTCCAAAAGAATTCAACTTTTTACTGAAGTAAATTGCAAGTTAAAATTGAATATTTTTCCAATCAAAAAATATTACCAGTGGCATTGCCTTCATCAAGGAATGCAGTGAATAACTCTGCCGGGCCATAACAGCCTAATCTACGGCGTGAATGGCACATTGCAAGATTACTTTTGGCTTTTCTTGCAGTTATCCCACATTATTGATAGTTGTGCATCTGCACTGTATCTTTACGAATATAATCCTATCTATACTTTTGCAATACAAGCCCGGATCTAAACGATACTATGTCATTTGAGCCCCTGGAAGCTGCCAAGCCTACTGCAAATCCAGCAGCGGCAGCTACTCCACTCAATGCTGCTGTTGACATTGACGCAACAGCAGCTAACGGCAACACTCCTCTTATACTTGATTGAGAAGCCAAACAAGGTTTGTTATACTTTTCCATCATTCACCCTCCAATTTTATCAAACGCTTCCATTGTAATTCCCTAATCAAATCAACAATGTCGCTTCTTAATTCCTGCTCGTCAACGTCATATATTTTAAGCAGACGCTTTGCTATCCCATCTAATGTATTTAATCCATCGCTAAACTCCAAAATCTGTCCGCCTATTTTATTTAGATTTAACGTCTGATACAATTTCCTGTCGGGAAAATGTTGTAAACTCTGGGAGTTACCGCTTGCGGGCGGTAGCTCCTTTTGGCGTTTAACCCCTACCTTACCCCTACCCGATATTTTTGCTCAATAGTTTACTGCGCTATCCAGTTTTCGGATTTCATCCTGTTTCAAATCGTCCAATACGTGCGTATAGGTATCGGCTGTTTCCTTTATGGTCGCATGACCTAAGAATTTCTGCATAACACGCACGTCCACATTATTTTCTGCCCCTCTGGTCGTGAAAGTATGACGCAGGCAATGAGGGTGGATGTCACTGACACCGATTTTCTCACAGATAGAATAACAGGTGCGCCGTATATTGTTCGGGTCAAGAGGTCTGCCTAACTGGGTACAGAAAACAAGGTCATTGTCC